>NZ_CP083746.1:3845000-4145000 GCF_020151015.1 Pseudomonas sp. p1(2021b) | reverse complement strand
CTGGGCCTGCCGGTGCACGTGGGAGCCCTGGAGGGGCGCTGGAGCGGCCTGGCGCCTGTGTTGCACGTGCGTGACCTGCAGGTGGGCGAAGGGGCTGCGGCGTTGCGCCTGGATGAAGTCAAGGTGGTCCCCGACCTGTGGGCCAGCCTCAAGGCTCGCGAACTGCGCCTGGCGCGTATCCAGCTCGGCGGGCTGCAACTTATCCTGCGCGAGGACGAGCAGGGCGCCTGGGCGCTCGAAGGCTTGCCGCGCCAGGACGATGCTCCGTTGAACCCCGCGCAGGTCCTGCAGCGCCTGCAGCAGCTGGGCAGGGTCGATGTCTTCGACAGCCAGGTCACCCTTCATCCCTGGCAGCGCGATCCGCTTACCCTTACCTATGTCAGCCTTGGCCTCGAAGCCGGCCCGTCGCGCCAGGCCCTGGACCTGCGTGGCACCTTGCCCGACGGCCAACCCCTGGCGGTCAATCTGCGCAGCCGTGCCACTGCCAAGGCCTGGCGCGATGGCCAGGTGCAGGCCTACCTGAGCCTGCCGCAAAGCGACTGGGCCCGCTGGCTGCCTCCGCGCTTGCTTGGGCAATGGCAGGCCGAGACACTGCGGGCCGGCGGTGAATTCTGGGTCGACTGGCGCAACGGCCAGCTGCAGCGCGCTGTGGTACGTCTCAACGCGCCGCAGTTGCGCGGGGCCTACACCGGGCGCAAGGCGGTCACCGTGGATAACCTGGCGGTGTCGGCGTGGTTCCAGCGGGGCGAGAATGGGGTCGAGGGTGTGGTCGATTCGCTCGCCATGAGCCTGGGCGACACCCGCTGGGAGACCCATCTGCAGGTCAGGCAGGACCCGACCCAGGACCGCTGGCAGGTACAGGCCGACCGCCTGGACCTGACTCCGTTGACGCCCCTGGTCGATGCGCTGGCGCCGCTGCCGGACAAACTCATGGCCGTGGTCGATGGGCTCAAGGTCACCGGCTCGCTGCGCAACCTGCGCCTGGATATCCGCCCCAAGGCCGAAGGCGACCAGCGCCTGGCGTTCGCTGCCAACCTGGAGAAGGTCGGCTTCGATGCCTACCACAACGCCCCGGCGGCCGGAAACGTCAACGGCAGCATCAGCGGCGATCTTGGCCAAGGTGAGCTGCGCCTGGATACCGACGCCTTCATGCTGCACCTGTACCCGATCTTCGCCAAACCTTGGCACTACCAGAAAGCCAACGCACGGCTTACCTGGCGTCTGGACAAGGAAGGCTTCACCCTCGTTGCGCCTTATATCAAGGTGCTCGGCGAGGAAGGCAAGATCGCCGCCGACTTCCTCATCCGTCTGCTGTTCGAGGAGGGTCGTGAGGACTACATGGATCTACGGGTGGGCCTGACCGAGGGCGATGGCCGCTATACCGCCAAGTACCTGCCCGAGGTGCTCAGCCCTGCGCTGGATGAATGGCTGCGCAGTGCCATCGTCAAGGGCGCCGTGGACGAGGGCTATTTCCAGTACCAGGGCTCGCTGAACCATGGGGTTGCCCCTGAGGCCCGCAGCATCAGCCTGTTCTTCAAAGTCCATGACGCCGCCCTGGACTTCCAGCCTGGCTGGCCCCAGGTGCAGCAGGTCGACGGTGATGTCTACATCGAGGACAGCGGCGTGCGCATCAAGGCCCGGCGCGGGCTGTTGCTCGATACCCAGGTACGCGATGTCAGCGTCGACATTCCCCACGTCGACGAGGGCCAGCACAGCCACCTGTACCTGAACGGCGATTTCGACGGGCGTCTGGGCGACGGTTTGAAGATCCTGCAGCAAGCGCCCATCGGCACGGGCGAGATCTTCGCCGGCTGGGAAGGCGAGGGGCCGCTCAAGGGCAAGGTCAAGCTCGACATTCCCCTGGCCCGTGGCGAGCGGCCCAAGGTCGTGGTCGATTTCGCCACGGCCGACGCGCGCCTGAAGGTGGCGCCGCCGACCCTGGATCTGAGCCGGCTCAAGGGTGATTTCAGCTTCGACCTGGATAAAGGCCTGAGCGGCAAGGGCATCGCCTTCCAGGCATTCGGCAAACCCGTCACGGCGCAGATCTTCGCCGAAGGCCAGCCCGGGCAGATCCAGACCCGCATCGATGCCAAGGGAACCGTGGCCCTGAAGGCGCTGACCGATTGGTTGAAGTTCGATCAACCCCTGCCGGCTGCGGGCGAGCTGCCCTACCAGTTGCAGGTGAGCCTGGGAGGCCGCGACAACCGCTTGACCGTGAACTCCTCGCTCAAGGGGCTGGCCATCGACCTGCCTGCGCCTTTCACCAAGGCTGCGCAGGATACCCTGGACAGCCGCTTCAGCATGACCCTGCAAGGGCCCGAGCGACGCCTGGAGGCCAGCTACGGCGACCTTGCGCACCTGGCCTATGCCGCGCCCGTCGAGAACCTGGCCCAGGGGCGAGGCGAGTTGCTGCTGGGCAGCGGTCGCGCACAGGTTCCGGCAGGCCAGGGCGTGCGGGTTCGTGGGCGCCTGGAAGCCTTGGACCTGGCGCCCTGGCAAGCACAGATGGAGCGCTTGGCAGGCCAGGACCCAGGCGGTAACGCCAGGCAGCGTCTGCAGGGCGTGGACCTGAGCATCGGCCGGCTCAAGGCGTTCGACATGGACTTGAACCAGGCTGTCGTGCGCCTGGTGCGTGGGGCGGGTACCTGGGACCTGCGCCTGGACAGCCGCGAAGTCATCGGTAATGCGCGCATCCCCGATGCCAAGGCCGCGCCCATGGTCGTCAGGTTGCAGACCCTGCGCCTACCCCCCGGTGAACCTACCGGCCAGCAACCCGAAGATGCACCGGACCCCTTGGGCAATTTCGACCCACGCAAGGTGCCAGCCCTGGATCTGACCGTCGACAAGCTGTACCGCGGTGATGACCTGTTCGGCAGTTTCGCGGTCAAGCTGCGGCCTACCCCGCGCGGCATGAAATTCGATGATGTCGATCTGGATCTCAAGGGCCTGCGCATCGATGGCAGCGGTGGCTGGGAAAGGGAGCCGGGGAGCACGGGCAGTTGGTACAAAGGCCGCCTGGAAGGCAAGAATCTCGCCGATGTGCTCAAGGCCTGGGGCTTTGCGCCCACCGCCACCAGCCGCGACTTCCGCCTGGACGTGGATGGCCGCTGGCCAGGTTCGCCGGCCTGGGTCGGGCTCAAGCGCTTTTCCGGCAGCCTCGATGCCGCCTTGCGTTCCGGCCAGTTCGTCGAGGTGGAGGGCGGGGCCCAGGCACTGCGGGTGTTCGGCCTGCTCAATTTCAACTCCATCGGCCGCCGCCTGCGCCTGGACTTCTCCGACCTGTTCGACAAAGGCCTGGCCTACGACCGGGTCAAAGGCCTGCTGGTCGCCAGCGAAGGGGTCTACGTGACCCGCGAGCCGATCACCATCACCGGGCCATCGAGCAATTTCGAGCTCGATGGCACCCTCGACCTGGTCCGCGACCGCGTCGATGCCAACCTGCAGGTCAGCCTGCCGGTCACCAACAACCTGCCGCTGGCTGCCCTGATCGTCGGTGCGCCGGCCGTCGGCGGTGCGTTGTTCCTGGTTGATCGTCTGATCGGTGATCGGGTGTCGCGTTTCGCCAGCGTGCACTACCGCGTCGAGGGGCCCTGGAAAGAGCCTAGAATCACCTTTGTGAAACCTTTCGAGAAACGCCAATGAAGTCTGCGGTCATCCAGATGGTCAGCCAGGACGATGTACTGGCCAACCTGCAACGCGCCAGGGCCCTGCTGGAGCAGGCTGCCAGTGGCGGTGCCCGGCTGGCGGTATTGCCCGAGAACTTCGCCGCCATGGGGCGGCGCGATGCAGCGGCGATCGGTCGTGCCGAAGCCCTTGGTCAGGGGCCGATCCTGCCCTGGTTGAAACGTGCCGCCCGCGACCTCAGGTTATGGATTGTCGCCGGCACCTTGCCCCTGCCGCCGGTCGCTCAGCCTGACGCGAAGGCCCATGCCTGTTCGCTGCTGATCGACGAGCACGGTGAAGTGGCGGCGCGCTACGACAAGCTGCACCTGTTCGACGTGGACGTGGCCGACAACCGGGGCCGCTACCGCGAGTCCGATGACTACGCCCATGGTGCCCAGGTGGTGGTAGCCGATACCCCGGTGGGGCGCCTCGGGCTTTCGGTGTGCTACGACTTGCGGTTCCCCGAGCTGTACAGCGCACTGCGCGCCGCCGGGGCCGAACTGATCAGCGCACCATCGGCTTTCACAGCGGTGACGGGGGCCGCGCATTGGGAGGTGCTCATTCGTGCGCGTGCCATCGAGACCCAGTGCTACGTGCTCGCCGCCGCCCAGGGCGGTACCCACCCGGGGCCACGGGAAACCCATGGCCATGCGGCGATCGTCGACCCTTGGGGGCGGATCGTCGCCGAACAGGCGCGCGGCGAAGCAGTATTGCTGGCCGAGCGCGACAGCATTGAACAGGCGTCCATCAGGGCGCGAATGCCGGTTGCCCAGCACCGGCGCTTTTTCTCGCAGGACGCCTTGCGGCCTGCGCACACCTCGGAGTGACTATGAGCCAGATGTTATCCACCGTCAGCGAACAGCTCCTGGCCCCGGGCGGACTGACCCTGGACAGCCTGCAGGCTGTGCTGGGCGAGTTGGCAGGCCCAGGCATCGATGCCGCCGACCTGTATTTCCAGGGCCAGATCTCGGAAACCTGGGCGCTGGAGGACGGCATCGTCAAGGAGGGTAGCTTCAACCTCGACCAGGGCGTGGGCGTGCGTGCCCAGTCCGGTGAGAAGACCGGTTTCGCCTACAGCAACGCGATCAACCTCGAGGCCCTGACCTCGGCGGCCCGTGCCGCCCGTTCGATTTCCCGCGCCGGCCAGGAAGGCCGTGTACAGGCCTTCCGCAGCCAGCAGGTGACCGCGCTGTACGCCCAGGACAACCCACTGGACGTGCTCAGCCGTGCCGAGAAGGTCGAGCTGCTCAAGCGTGTGGACGCCGCGACCCGTGCCCTGGACCCCCGTATCCAGCAGGTTACCGTGAGCATGGCCGGGGTCTGGGAGCGCATCCTGGTGGCTGCGGTCGATGGCAGCCTGGCGGCTGACGTGCGGCCGTTGGTGCGCTTCAATGTCAGCGTGATCGTCGAGCAGAACGGCCGCCGCGAACGTGGCGGGCAGGGCGGTGGCGGGCGCACCGACTACCGCTACTTCACCGAGGAGCGCGTCATGGGCTACGCCCGCGAGGCTCTGCGCCAGGCGTTGGTCAACCTCGAGGCCAAGCCGGCACCGGCCGGTACCTTGCCAGTGGTGTTGGGCCCAGGCTGGTCCGGCGTGCTGTTGCACGAAGCTGTGGGCCACGGCCTGGAAGGCGATTTCAACCGCAAGGGCAGTTCGGCCTACAGCGGGCGTATCGGTGAACAGGTGGCGTCCAAGCTGTGCACCATCGTCGACGATGGCACCCTGGAGGGCCGCCGCGGTTCCCTGAGCGTCGATGACGAGGGCACCCCGACCGAATGCACCACCCTGATCGAGAACGGCATCCTCAAAGGCTACATGCAGGACAAGCTCAATGCGCGGCTCATGGGCATGGCGGTCACCGGTAACGGTCGTCGTGAGTCCTATGCGCACCTGCCGATGCCGCGCATGACCAACACCTATATGCGCGCGGGCGAGAGCGACCCGCAGGAAATCATCGCCTCGGTGAAAAAGGGCATCTATTGCGCGAACCTTGGCGGTGGCCAGGTGGATATCACCAGCGGCAAGTTCGTGTTCTCCACCAGCGAGGCGTATTTGATCGAAGACGGCAAGATCACCGCGCCGGTCAAGGGCGCCACCCTGATCGGCAATGGTCCGGAGGCGATGAGTCGGGTGTCGATGGTCGGTAACGACCTGGCCCTGGACAGCGGCGTGGGAACGTGCGGGAAGGATGGACAATCGGTGCCGGTGGGCGTTGGCCAGCCGACCCTGAAGCTCGATGCGATCACCGTGGGTGGTACCGGCGCGTGATGCCAACGGGGGCCGAGGCAGGAGCGGGCCCCCTTGGCAGGGCTCAGCGCAACCCGCGCTGCAGCTCGTCGAGGTCACGGATGTATTTGAAGACCTTGCGCGCGGCGGCGGGTGGCTTGTTCCGTGCCTTCTCGTGCTGGGCATGGCGGATCAGCGAACGCAGGTGCTGGCGATCGGTGTCGGGGTACTCGTTGACGAAACGTTCGAGGTCGTCGTCGTTGCCATCGATCAGGCGATCGCGCCAACGTTCCAGGTTATGGAAGCGCTCGTTGTACTGGCGGGTCGAGCTGTCCATCTGCTCGAGCACGGCGTGGATCGCGTCGATGTCCTGTACACGCATCAGCTTGCCGACGAACGACATGTGGCGTTTGCGGGCGCCATGAGCCGTGTGCTTGGAGGCCTCGGCCAGCGCCTTGCGCAGTTCGTCGGTCAAGGGCAGGCGCGCCAGGGTTTCGGCCTTGAGCGTGGTGAGGCGCTCGCCGAGTTCGACCAGCGCATGCAGCTCGCGCTTGATCTGGGTTTTGCTTTTTTCGCCGTCGAAGGCGTCGTCGTAAGAATCAACCATGGTGGCAGTCCGCTGGAAATCGCCGCCATGATAACCAGTCGGGGGCCGCTTGTCCGGCCCGGTCGTACAATGACCCAAGCCGAACGCAGAATTTTGAGTGGAGAAAACCATGAGTGCAGTCCAGAGCGTAGGCCCCAAGGACCTGCCGGCTTTGCAGGAGCAGGTCGAGGCGATCATCGCAGAGGCGCGCCGCCAAGGCGCCAGCGCCTGCGAGGTCGCGGTGTCGCTGGAGCAGGGCCTGTCCACCACGGTGCGCCAGCGTGAGGTCGAGACGGTCGAGTTCAACCGCGACCAGGGCTTCGGCATCACCCTCTACGTCGGCCAGCGCAAGGGCTCGGCCAGCACCTCGGCCAGCGGCCCGGAGGCCATTCGCGAGACCGTCGCGGCCGCGCTGGCCATCGCCCAGCATACCTCTGAAGATGAATGTGCTGGCTTGGCCGACGCGGCGTTGATGGCCCGCGAGATCCCGGACCTCGATCTTTATCATGACTGGGCCCTGGAGCCGGAAAAGGCCGTCGAGATGGCATTGGCCTGCGAGGCAGCGGCTTTCGATGCTGACCCGCGCATCCTCAATGCCGACGGCACGACCCTGAACACTCACCAAGGCTGCCGGGTCTATGGCAACAGCCATGGCTTCATCGGCAGCTATGCCTCTACGCGTCATAGCTTGAGTTGCGTGATGATCGCCGAAGGCGAAGGGCAGATGCAGCGCGACTACTGGTACGACGTCAATCGCCAGGGCAACTTGCTGGCCGACCCGCGCAGCATCGGCCAGCGGGCCGCACAGCGCGCAGCCAGCCGCCTGGGCGCGCGCCCGGTGCCTACCTGTGAAGTGCCGGTGCTGTTCTCTGCCGAACTGGCCGGTGGCCTGTTCGGCAGCTTCCTGTCGGCGATCTCCGGCGGCAACCTGTACCGCAAGTCATCGTTCCTCGATGGTGCCATCGGCCAGCGTCTGTTCCCCACCTGGCTGACCCTCGACGAGCGCCCACACCTGCCGCGCGCCTTGGGCAGTGCCGCCTTCGATGGCGATGGCCTGGCCACCTATGCCAAGCCGTTCGTCGACAAGGGCGAGCTGGTTTCCTATCTGCTGGGGACCTATTCGGGGCGCAAGCTGGGCCTGCCGAGTACCGCCAACGCCGGCGGTGTGCATAACCTCTTCGTCACCCACGGGGTGGAAGACCAGGCAGCCTTGATCCGTCGCATGGGGCGCGGTTTGTTGGTAACCGAACTGATGGGCCATGGCCTGAACATGGTGACCGGCGACTATTCCCGCGGTGCGGCGGGCTTTTGGGTAGAGAACGGCGAGATCCAGTTCCCGGTCCAGGAAGTGACCATCGCTGGCAACATGAAGGACATGTTCCAGCAGATCGTGGCCATCGGCAGCGATATCGAAACCCGCAGCAACATCCACAGTGGCTCGGTGCTGATCGAGCGGATGACCGTGGCAGGGAGCTGATGCTCCTGCCAGCAGTGACAGGGCCTGGGGCAGCTATACCTCTGCTCTTGGCGCTTGTTTGCGGTTCGGATAAACCTGCAAGAAGCCCGAGTGGGCGGTGGCGACCCTGCCGAAGCTCACTCAGGCTAGCGGAAGATGCCCTGGCGGGCATTTAGCAATTCATGTGGGGCAGGAAGTACAGCTGGCTTTTCGTGGGCAGGCTCTTGTCGCCTGGCGAGGTCATGTTGAATGCGCGAACGCCCAAATAGTACTTCTTCTTGTCATAGCCATTATAGAAGCTGATAGGGACTTGGCAGTTATAGTCGGGCGTTGTAGTAATGGTTTCGACCAAGAGGTTGTCTTCATTGAAGATCCCGACTTCGAACATGGCCTTGCCTTGCCAATTGTCGTTGGGGGGGCGCTTCCACAGTACGTTGAACCCGTCCTTTTGCCAGTCGGGGTAGCGACGGGCACAAAGATCTATAGGTTGCTTGAATGTACCGGGTGTGGTGACCGTGCCTTCATAGGTGGCGGATGTTCCTTTGTCGGTATAACCGGTTACTTTGATGGGGTAGGTGGTGCTATGGCTGAGCCCGTCGAAGTTCAGGTAGATTTCTTCGTCGGGGTTTTGGTCTGTTGAGAAGTTTACGGTCTGTGTCTTTCCATTAAACGTATATTCGGCCCGTACCCAGGCCAACTGATGGGGCGGGGTCTGGTGCAGGGTGACATACACTTCGTTGGCAGCAATCCGATACGTCGCATGTACCCGTTGAGCGGTGACGGGGGTGCCGATGCGGAAAGAACCGAGAGGCTTGCTTTCGAGCTTATTATCTGTGGCGCGCGTGACGTATACCTCGGCATGACGCGTATTGGTTTCGGCCACCAAGAATGTTTTGATGAATGCAGCGCCGCTGTTGAAGACCGGGACCGTGCCAAAATTGCTTTCCTTTTGGGCGACATGCGTGTGGCCATGGAAAATGGCTTTTACTTTATAAAAATCGACCAGGCGTCGGAAGCGCTCTATATCCTCAGCAGAATAATTGCTGTCTGTAGGAGGGCGATGGACATTGATGATGATGTGTTTGCGCTTGAGTTGGGCAGCGACTAATTGCTGTTGCAGCCAGTCCAAGGATTTTGTGATGTCGTACACCACTGTCCACTTGGGGTCTTCGGTTGTCTCGAATCTGACCGCATACGCAGGGTGGTTCTGAAGCTGGATGAACGTGAAGTCGCCTAGGGTCTTCGAGTAGGCCAGGCTGCCTCTGAAGAGCTTGTAGCCCGTGTAGCTGTCCCAGATTTCATTCTTGAAGTCAAAGGCGTCTGGCGCTAGATTCCCGGCGCGCTCGACCATGTCCGTGACGGCATCCCGTGCACAGCCGTTCCTATAACAATCGTTCACGTTGTTGTCGTAATCATGATTGCCGAGCCCTACATAGACTGCGCTGCCAAGCGTGTCTATCTGCCTGTTCATCTCGGAAACCTGATAGCCTCTATAGTACTCGGTGATATCGCCATTGATGAATACCGGTACGTTATCGAAGCCCAGAGGATGGTGTTGTCTGAATGTATTGATTTTACGATATTGCTCGGAAATCTGAGCGGACGACAGTTGCTTTCCTTCTTTGCTTTCGTCGTACCCGTACTCAAGGGTGCGAGGGTATTGTGGGTCGGATGTGATTACCCAGCACAAAGGCGAAGCCGCATGGAGTTCGGATGAGGTCGTGGTATTCAGGTGATGCGCTAAGGTGTTCATAAATATCCTATCGGTAAACCGCCACGTGGCTGTGCGTTGGCGGTGATCGGAGTATTCATCGCGTGGGGAAGTGTTTGTAACTCGGTCTTCTCATGGGGTGTTGAACTGCTGTGTAACTCTACCCTGGTGCAGAAAGCCTCAGATAAAAAACTCAAGTTGATCGCCAATGCCCGGTTGTTGGCTAGTACCTCTCATAGTTGTGCACAGGCCGTGGCGGTTTGATTATCTGACGGTCGTGAATCCATAAAGGACTACATATGCGAGACGTAATGAGTGTGCCATCGTTGCTGTACGAGCGTCGTCGAGGCGGGATGGCTGTGTCTGTTTTTTCACCACGCGTAGACATCTGACATGTGCCGAGAACAGACGATGTGGGTAATTGGCAGAGGGCTGCGCCTTCTCCGGTTGACATTGGGTACCCTGCTGCTGGTGTTGGGGGCTGTATTGTTGGTCGCGCGGGGTGTCGCCTGGCTCGATCTGGAGCCCTCCATGCATCAAGCCTTGGTGGGCGGCGGCTGGGCTGCCCTGGGCACGGCACTGGGCGCGATACCGGTGTTGGTGATCCGTAATATGCCGGCTGCACTGACCGATACGTTATTGGGCTTCGGCGCGGGGGTGATGCTCGCGGCGACCGCGTTTTCGCTGGTCGTACCCGGGCTGGAGGCGGGCCGAGTTATGGGTTTCGGCCCTTGGACGGCTGGTGCTCTGGTCAGCTTCGGGCTGCTGTTAGGTGCCTTATGCCTGTTCATGGTGGGCCTGAAGACCTCTGGTGGGGCGCCCGAGGTCTTGGTTGAAGCGGGGAGTCAGCTGGCAATTCCCGCGCGTATCCGGTTGTTCGTGTTCGCTATCATCGCCCACAACATTCCAGAAGGCATGGCTATTGGCGTATCGGCCGCAGGTGACATGGCCGAGGCTGACAGCCTGGCCCTGGGTATCGCTTTACAGGATGTGCCCGAGGGGTTGGTGATCGCGTTGGTGTTGGCCGGGGCGGGGATGTCGCGCTTCAAGGCATTCCTGATAGGTGCGGCCTCTGGCTTGGTCGAACCTCTAGCAGCGGTGATCTGCGCCTGGCTGGTCAACATTGCCGAGCTGCTGTTGCCGTTAGGGCTGGCCTGTGCGGCAGGGGCGATGTTGTTGGTCGTTACCCAGGAGGTCATTCCGGAGTCGCGCAGCAATGGGCATCACCGTCTGGCCAGCCTGGGGCTTTGCGTTGGGTTCTGCGTGATGATGGTGATGGATACGACGATGTCTTGAAGGCCATGTTCACAACCTGGCGCCGGCTTGCTGGCGATAGGGTTGAACGTTACGCGACGCGCACGTCGTGCGCCCCGAGGGCTACTCGCCTTCGTCGAAGTAGTTGTTGATCAATTCGACCAGGGCATCCATGGCCTCGGTGTCCTGCTCGCCCTCGGTCATCAGGTGCACCTGGGTACCTTTGCCTGCGGCGAGCATCATCACCGCCATGATGCTCTTGCCATCCACCAGCTTGTCCGGCGCGCGCCCGACCCTGACCTGGCAGGGGAAGCGGCCGGCCACGCCGACGAACTTGGCCGCCGCCCGGGCATGCAGGCCAAGCTTGTTGATGATGGTGATTTCGCGGGCGGGCATCGTGGGGCGGATATCCTTGGGCTAGAGGTCGCGGTGGCGAACCTGGACGTTTTTCAGGGATTGTTGCAGCAACTGGCCCAAGCGCTCGGTCAGGTACACGGAACGATGGTGCCCGCCGGTGCAGCCGATGGCGATGGTGACATACGCACGGTTGCTGGCGGCGAAGCGGGGCAGCCATTTGAGCAGGTAGCTGGAGATATCCTGGAACATCTCCTCGACATCCGGCTGGGCGGCCAGGTAGTCGATCACCGGCTGGTCCAGCCCGGAATGCTCGCGCAACTCCGGCTTCCAGTACGGGTTGGGCAGGCAGCGTACGTCGAACACCAGGTCGGCGTCCACGGGCATGCCGCGCTTGAAACCGAAGGACTCGACCAGGAACGCGGTGCCGGGCTCGGGCTGGTTGAGCAGGCGCAGCTTGATCGAATCGCGCAACTGGTAGAGGTTCAGGTTGGTGGTGTCGATCTTCAGGTCGGCCAGATCGGAGATCGGGCCGAGCAGCTCGCTTTCGACCCGGATCGCCTCTGCCAGGGAGCGATTGGCGTTGGTCAGCGGGTGGCGCCGGCGGGTCTCGGAGAAGCGCTTGAGCAGTGTCTCCTCGTCGGCGTCCAGGTACAGCACGTCGCACTGGATATGCCGGCTCCGGGCCTCTTCGAGCAGGTCGGGAAAACGGGTCAGGTGGCTGGGCAGGTTGCGCGCGTCGATGGAGACGGCCACCTTCGGTTGCAACAGCTCGGTATTGATCAGTGCATTTTCGGCCAGTTGCGGCAACAACCCGGCGGGCAGGTTGTCGATGCAGTAGTAGCCGTTGTCTTCCAGGACATCGAGGGCGGTACTTTTGCCGGAGCCGGACCGGCCGCTGACGATGATCAGGCGCATGTTCAGTGCTCGTTCTGTGCGTCTAGGACTACCTGGTACAGGGCCTCGCTGCTGCCGGCGGCACGCAGGCGATCGCGGACCTCCTTGCGATCGAGCATGCTGGCGATCTGGCGCAGCAGTTCAAGGTGGGCATCGGTGGCCGCCTCGGGTACCAGCAGGACGAACAGCAGGTCCACGGGCGCGCCATCGATGGCGTCGTAGTCGATGGGAGCATCCAGGTGCAGCAGGGCGCTGACGGGCGCCGTGCAGCCTTCGAGCCGGCAGTGGGGGATGGCGATGCCATTGCCGAAGCCGGTGGAGCCCAGTTTCTCGCGGGCAACCAACTTTTCGAAGACGTCCTGCATCTCCAGTTCGGGAATTTGCTCGGCGATCAGGTTGGCGACCTTTTCCAGGGCGCGCTTCTTACTGCCGCCCGGCACGTTCACGAGGGAACGGCCGGGGGTCAGGATGGTTTCAAGTCGGATCATGGATGAGAGGGATCAGCGGGCGGCTGCACCTTGCAGCAGGCTTTGCTGTTTTTCCTTGTGTTTTTTCAGTTGGCGGTCGAGCTTGTCAGCCAGGGCATCGATCGCTGCATACATGTCTTGGTGTTCGGCGTTGGCAACCACTTCTCCGCCGGGAATCTGGAGCGTGGCCTCGACCTTCTGCTGCAGTTTCTCGACTTTCATGATCACCGTGACATTGGTGATCTTGTCGAAATGTCCTTCCACCCGGGCGAGCTTCTCGAGTACGTACTCACGCAGTGGTTGGGTGACTTCTACATGCTGTCCACTGATGTTGACTTGCATACAGCTTCTCCTTTGTTGCCCGTGCATAAAGGGCAGGTATTGCACCTGCCACTGAAACGCTATGGCACAGCCAGGGGCTACATCAGTCGCTTGCGCTCGCTCGACGGTGCGATGCCGAGGGACTCGCGGTACTTGGCGACGGTGCGACGGGCTACCTGGATGCCTTGTGCCTCCAGTAAACCAGCGATCTTGCTGTCACTCAATGGCTTTTTCTGATTTTCCGCCGCAACCAGTTTCTTGATGATCGCGCGGATCGCCGTAGACGAGCATTCACCGCCTTCGGAGGTGCTCACATGGCTCGAGAAAAAGTATTTCAATTCATAGATGCCACGCGGGGTATGCATGTATTTCTGCGTGGTGACCCGGGAAATGGTCGATTCGTGCATGCCGACCGCCTCGGCGATGTCGTGTAGCACCAACGGCTTCATCGCCTCGTCGCCCTGGTCGAGGAAGCCGCGCTGGTGCTCGACGATCTGGGTGGCGACCTTCATCAGCGTCTCGTTGCGGCTCTGCAGGCTCTTGATGAACCAGCGTGCCTCCTGCAACTGGTTGCGCATGAAGGTGTTGTCGGCGCTGGTGTCGGCGCGGCGGACGAAACCTGCGTATTGCGGGTTGACCCGCAGGCGCGGGATCGCTTCCTGGTTGAGCTCCACCAGCCAGCGGTCGTTGTCCTTGCGCACGATGACGTCGGGTACCACGTATTCCGGTTCGCTGGATTCGATCTGCGAGCCCGGGCGCGGGTTGAGGCTCTGTACCAGCTCGATGACCTGGCGCAGCTCATCTTCCTTGAGCTTCATGCGCCGCATCAGCTGGCTGTAGTCGCGGCTGCCGAGCAGGTCGATGAAGTCGCTGACCAGGCGCTGGGCTTCGGCCATCCATGGGGTGTCGGCCGGCAGCTGGCGCAGCTGCAGCAGCAGGCATTCGCCGAGGTTGCGTGCGCCGATGCCGGCAGGCTCGAACTGCTGGATGCGGTGCAGTACGGCTTCCACTTCATCCAGCTCGATATCCAGCTCGGGGTCGAAGCCTGCGCAGATTTCCTCGAGGCTGTCCTCCAGGTAGCCCTGGCCGTTGATGCTGTCGATCAGGGTCACGGCAATGAGCCGGTCGGTGTCGGACATCGGTGCCAGGTTCAACTGCCACAGCAGGTGGCTTTGCAGGCTCTCGCCGGTGGAGGTACGGGTAGTGAAGTCCCACTCGTCGTCATCGCTGGCCGGCAGGCTGCTGGCGCTGGTCTGGTAGATGTCTTCCCAGGCCGTGTCGACGGGCAGTTCGTTGGGGATGCGCTCGTTCCATTCGCCTTCTTCCAGGGTTTCGGCGCTGGCCGTGCTTTCCTGGAAGCTGTTGTCCTGGGCTTCGGCGACCGGCTTGCTCTCGGCGTTGTCGGCCATGGGGTCGCTGTTGTCGAAGTCGTCGCCGTCTTCCTGACGTTCGAGCATCGGGTTGGATTCCAGCGCTTCCTGAATTTCCTGTTGAAGGTCCAGGGTAGAGAGCTGGAGCAGACGGATGGCCTGTTGCAACTGCGGTGTCATCGTCAGTTGCTGGCCCATTTTTAGGACGAGCGATGGTTTCATGGCTGGGGCTTAATACCTTGTTCGCCGGCGCGCATGCGCCATCCACTACACGAAGGGCGCCGGGGCGCCAATTTTAAGCAAGTTATATGCCTGAAATTGTAGCGTTTGCCTAGAGCACTGCAACCTTTGCGGCAGTGCCCCGGGCAGACTCCGGGCTCAGAGTCGGAACTCGTGGCCCAGGTAGACCTCCTTGACCAGGTCATTGGCCAGGATAGTCTCGGCATCGCCTTCGGCGATCAGTTGTCCATCGTTGACGATGTAGGCGGTCTCGCAGATATCGAGCGTCTCGCGGACGTTGTGGTCGGTGATCAGCACACCGATGCCCTTGGCCTTGAGGTGATGGATGATCTGCTTGATATCGCCCACGGAAATCGGGTCGACACCGGCGAAGGGTTCGTCCAGCAGGATGAACTTCGGCGCGGTGGCCAATGCCCGTGCGATCTCGACGCGGCGGCGTTCGCCACCGGAGAGGCTCATGCCGAGGTTGTCACGGATGTGGCTGATGTGGAACTCCTGCAGCAGGCTTTCCAGCTCCTTGCGGCGGCCGTCGCGGTCGAGGTCCTTGCGGGTCTCGAGGATGGCCATGATGTTGTCGGCCACCGACAGTTTGCGGAAGATCGACGCTTCCTGGGGCAGGTAGCCGATGCCGGCGCGGGCGCGACCGTGCATGGGCTGGTGGCTGACGTCCAGGTTGTCGATCAGCACGCGGCCCTGGTCGGCGCGGACCAGGCCGACGATCATGTAGAAGCAGGTGGTCTTGCCGGCGCCGTTGGGGCCGAGCAGGCCGACGATCTGGCCGCTGTCGATCGACAGGCTGACGTCGCGGACGACCTGGCGGCCCTTGTAGCTCTTGGCCAGGTGCTGGGCTTTGAGGGTTGCCATTTACTCGGCCTTCTTCTTCGGCTGAATCACCATGTCGATGCGCTGACGGGGTGAGGTCACATTGCCACCGCGACCGGCGGTAGCCACCTGGGTCTTGGTGTTGTAGACGATCTTCTCGCCTTCGGTGGTGTTGCCTTCGTTCTCGACCTTGGCGCGGTCGGTGAGGATCACCATGTCCTTCTGCGCCTGGTACTGGATGGTCACGGCCCAGCCTTTCATCTTGTCGGGCTTGGCAGCGCTCTGCTGCTGCTCGAAGTACGCCAGGTTGCCCACCGAGGTGACCACGTCGATATCGCCGGAGGCGGCGCGGGTGATGGTCACGGTGTTGCCTTTGATCATCATCGAGCCCTGGGTGATGATCACGTCGCCGGTATAGGTGGCTACGCCTTGCTTGTCGTCCAGGTGAGCGTTGTCGGCCTGGATGCGGATAGGCTGGTCACGATCGTTGGGCAGGGCCAAGGCGCTCGCGCTTCCCAGTGCCGCGCTCAGGCTGAGCAAAAAGGGGAGGGTTTTAACGAGCCTCATACTGTCCTCTTACGTTGGACAGCAGGTCCATCCTGCCGTCTTTCAAATACGCTTTCATTCCTTTGCCCGTAGTGGTCCCACCGGCGCCGTCGATTCTAACGGCTTGCTCGGTCTGCGCATATTGCTTCTGCGGGAACACGGTCATGCGGGACGTGGTGACGATCATTTCGCGCTGCTTTTCATCGGTACGGGCCACGCGGACCTTCTCGATGAGCTCGACCTCGGTACCGTCCGGGTTGACCTCGGCGCGCTCGCTCTGCACGTGCCACGGGTACTGGGTACCGCGGTACAGGTGCAGGTCGGGCTTGGTCAGCAGGGAGACTTCGCTGGCCTTGAGGTGCTCGACCTTGTCGGCGGTCATCTCGTACTGCATCTTGCCGTCTGGCATGAACTGCACGCTGTGGGCGTTGATCGCGTAGTAGTCGATGGCGCTTTCGTCGACCTGGGCCACGGGCTTGTCGAGGAAGCTCTCGGGGCTGATGTTCCAGTAGCCGACCGCCACCAGCAGTGCGGCGATCGCACCGAGCAGCACGATATTTCGGGCTTTCTTGCTGAACATGTGCGGCCTTAGAGGTAGTTGGCGTTGGCAGCGTCCAGGTTGCCCTGGGCCTGCATGATCAATTCACAGAATTCGCGCGCTGCGCCTTCGCCGCCGCGCGCCTGGGTCACGCCATGGGCATGCTGGCGAACGAACGGTGCAGCGCTGGCCACTGCCATGCCCAGGCCCACGCGGCGGATCACCGGCAGGTCGGGCAGGTCGTCGCCCAGGTAGGCGACCTGTTCATAGCTTAGGCCCAGTTCGGCCAGCAGGCCGTCGAGCACCACAAGTTTGTCCTCGCGGCCCTGGAACAGGTGCGGGATGCCGAGGTTGCGCGCCCGGCGTTCGACCACCGGGGTCTTGCGCCCGCTGATGATCGCGGTGGTCACGCCCGAGGCCATGAGCATCTTGATGCCATGTCCGTCGAGGGTGTTGAAGGTCTTGAACTCGCTGCCGTCCTCGAGGAAGTACAGGCGCCCGTCGGTGAGCACGCCGTCGACGTCGAAGACCGCCAGCTTGATGGCCTTGCCGCGTTGCAGCAGATCCGGGTTCATCGTGTTGTCCTCCATCACATCACGCCTGCGCGCAGCAGGTCGTGCATGTTCAGGGCGCCGGTCGGGCGGTCGTTCTGGTCGACCACCACCAGTGCGTTGATCTTGTTGTCTTCCATGATGCGCAGGGCCTCGGCGGCGAGCATCTCGGCACGTGCGGTCTTGCCGTGCACGGTCATCACCTGGTCGATGATGGTCTTGTGCACATCGATGTTGCGCTCCAGGGCGCGGCGCAGGTCGCCGTCGGTGAACACGCCGGCCAGGCGGCCGTCGGCTTCCAGCACCACGGTCATGCCGACCAGGCTCTTGCGCGACATCTCCACCAGGGCGTCCTTGAGCAGGGTGCCACGCTGCACGATGGGCAGCGCCTCGCCGGTGTGCATGACGTTTTCCACCTTCAGCAGCAGGCGACGGCCCAGGGCACCGCCGGGGTGGGAGAAGGCGAAGTCCTCGGCGGTGAAGCCGCGTGCCTCGAGCAGTGCGATGGCCAGGGCGTCGCCCAGGACCAGAGCCGCGGTGGTGGAGGATGTGGGTGCCAAGTTCAGCGGGCAGGCTTCCTGAGCGACACTGGCGTCGAGGTTGACCTCGGCGGCCTGGGCCAGGGGCGAGTCGGGGTTGCCGGTGAGGCTGATCATCTGGATGCCCAGGCGCTTGATCAGCGGCAACAGGGTGACGATCTCGGCGGTGCTGCCGGAGTTGGACAGGGCCAGGATGACGTCATCGCGGGTGATCATGCCCATGTCGCCGTGGCTGGCTTCGGCCGGGTGCACGAAGAACGCCGGCGTGCCGGTGCTGGCCAGGGTCGCGGCGATCTTGTTGCCGATGTGGCCCGACTTGCCCATGCCGAGCACGACGACCCGGCCCGTGCTGGCCAGGATCAGCTCGCAGGCCTTGACGAAGTTGTCGTCGATGCGCGGCAGCAGGCCCTCTACGGCTTCGAGTTCCAGGCGCAGGGTGCGCTGGGCGGATTGGATCAGCTCGCTGGATTGGCTCATGTCGAAAAGCAATGTCTGATAAAAAGGCGCCGATTATAGCTGCAATGTGCGAAAGGCTCATCCATCGATTGTCGTACTGGCTGTCGTTGACCTGAACAGCCTGCGTGATGGCCTTGGGGCGCGCGTTGCAGCGGTGCTATAGTTCGCCGCTATTCGGCCCGCCGGTGGCGCGTGTGCCTTCACGAAGAGGGCAGGCGTCCATTGAGACGAGGCTGCATCGCAAGGAGTCTAGATGAGTGTGGATAGCGCCTACGCGGTCGAGTTGAAGGGTGTCACCTTCAAGCGCGGTTCGCGCAGCATTTTCAGCAATGTGGACATACGCATCCCCCGTGGCAAGGTCACTGGCATCATGGGGCCTTCCGGGTGCGGCAAGACCACGCTGCTGCGCCTGATGGGCGCACAGTTGCGCCCTTCGGCCGGCGAAGTCTGGGTCGCTGGGCAGAACCTGCCGAGCCTGTCGCGGGGCGACCTGTTCGATGCGCGCAAGCAGATGGGCGTGCTGTTCCAGAGCGGCGCCCTGTTCACCGATCTCGATGTGTTCGAGAACGTCGCCTTCCCACTGCGGGTCCATACCCAGCTGTCGGACGAGATGATCCGCGACATCGTCCTGATGAAGCTGCAGGCCGTGGGCCTGCGCGGGGCCATCGACCTGATGCCGGACGAACTGTCCGGCGGCATGAAGCGCCGCGTGGCGTTGGCCCGCGCCATCGCGCTGGACCCGCAGATTCTCATGTACGACGAACCGTTCGTCGGCCAGGACCCGATCGCCATGGGTGTGCTCGTGCGCCTGATCCGCCTGCTCAACGATGCCCTGGGCATCACCAGCATCGTGGTGTCCCACGACCTGGCCGAGACCGCGAGCATCGCCGACTATATCTATGTGGTGGGGGATGGCCAGGTGCTGGGGCAGGGCACGCCCGACGAGCTGATGGGCTCGGACAACCCGCGCATCCGCCAGTTCATGAAGGGCGACCCGGACGGCCCGGTGCCTTTCCACTTCCCTGCGCCTGACTATCGCGCCGACCTGCTGGGAGCGCGGTGATGCGCAGAAAATCCGTACTCGAACGTATCCGCCTGTTCGGCCGCGCGGCCATCGATGTCCTGGCCGTGCTCGGCCGCTCCTGCCTGTTCCTGGTCCATGCCCTGGGCGGGCGTGGCGGCATCGGCGGCAGTTTCCAGTTGTTGGTCAAGCAGCTCTATGCGGTGGGCGTGCTGTCGCTGGCGATCATCGTCGTCTCCGGCATCTTCATCGGCATGGTGCTGTCGCTGCAGGGCTACAGCATCCTCACCAAGTACGGCTCCGAGCAGGCCGTGGGGCAGATGATCGCCCTGACCCTGCTGCGCGAGCTGGGGCCGGTGGTCACCGCCTTGCTGTTCGCAGGCCGCGCGGGTTCGGCGTTGACCGCCGAGATCGGCAACATGAAGTCTACCGAGCAGCTCTCGAGCCTGGAGATGATCGGCGTCGACCCGCTCAAGTACATCGTCGCCCCGCGCCTGTGGGCCGGGTTCATCTCGCTGCCGCTGCTGGCGCTGATCTTCAGCGTGGTCGGCATCTGGGGCGGATCGTGGGTGGCGGTGGACTGGCTGGGGGTCTACGAAGGCTCGTTCTGGGCCAACATGCAGAACAGTGTTTCCTTTACCGACGACGTGCTCAACGGGCTGGTCAAGAGCCTGGTGTTCGCCTTCGTCGTGACCTGGATCGCCGTATTCCAGGGGTATGACTGCGAGCCCACCTCAGAAGGGATCAGCCGTGCCACCACCAAGACCGTGGTCTACGCCTCGTTGGCAGTCCTGGGTCTGGACTTTATTCTGACCGCCTTGATGTTTGGAGATTTCTGATGCAAAACCGCACCCTGGAAATCGGTGTCGGCCTGTTCCTCCTGGCCGGGATCCTGGCGTTGCTGCTGCTGGCCCTGCGCGTCAGCGGGCTGTCCGCCAGCCCGAGCAGCGACACATATAAAGTTTATGCGTACTTCGACAATATCGCCGGTTTGACGGTCAGAGCTAAAGTGACCATGGCCGGTGTGACCATCGGCAAGGTCACAGCCATCGATCTGGACCGCGACTCCTATACCGGTCGGGTGACCTTGCAGTTGGACAAGAACGTCGACAACCTGCCGACCGACTCCACTGCCTCGATCCTGACCGCAGGGCTGCTCGGCGAGAAGTACATCGGTATCAGCGTGGGCGGTGAAGAGGACGTGCTCAAGGATGGTTCCACTATCCATGACACCCAGTCGGCGCTGGTGCTGGAAGATCTGATTGGCAAGTTCCTGCTCAATACCGTGGGCAAGGAACCCAAAGAAGCCCAACCCGCTAATTAAGGAGTTTCCATGATTTCGATCCTGCGACGCGGCCTGCTGGTTCTCCTGGCGGCCTTCCCCCTGCTGGCCATGGCCGCGCCGGGCCAGTCTGCCCGTGACGTGGTGCAGAGCACCACCAGCGAGCTGCTGTCGGACCTGAAGGCCAACAAGGAGCAGTACAAGAGCAACCCGCAGGCGTTCTACGATGCCCTCAACCGCATCCTGGGCCCTGTGGTCGATGCCGATGGCATCTCCAAGAGCATCATGACCGTCAAGTACTCGCGCAAGGCCACCCCTGAGCAGATGCAGCGCTTCCAGGAGAACTTCAAGCGCAGCCTGATGCAGTTCTATGGCAATGCGCTGCTCGAGTACAACAACCAGGGCATTACCGTCGACCCGGCCAAGGGTGAAGAAGGCGATCGTACCAGCGTCGGTATGAAGGTCACCGGCAACAACGGCGCTGTCTATCCGGTGCAGTACACCCTGGTCAAGCTCGGTGGCGAGTGGAAGGTGCGCAACGTGATCGTCAACGGCATCAATATCGGCAAGCTGTTCCGCGACCAGTTCGCCGACGCCATGCAGCGCAACGGCAACGACCTGGACAAGACCATCGACGGCTGGGCCGGCGAAGTGGCCAAGGCCAAGGAAGCTGCCGACAAATCGCCCGACAAGGAAGTGAAATGAGCGACACCGGCGTGACCATGACCGAGCCGGGCGTCCTGCGCCTGGCCGGTGTGCTGGACTACCGCAGTGGCCCGGCCCTGCGCAAGGAAGGCAAGGCACTGATCGCCGCCTGTCGCGAGTCGAAGGTGGTACTCGACTGCTCGTCCGTGGCCCGCTCCACCAGCGTCGGCCTCTCGCTGCTGCTGGGCTTCATCCGTGACGCCCAGGCCGCCGGCAAGGGCTGGGAGCTGCGCGGCATGCCCGACGACATGCGCGACATTGCCGAGGTCTACGACCTCGATGAAGTGCTGGCGGGCTGATGGCTCGCCGTTAAGGGATGGCCCCTCGGTCAGCAGGCCCCACCATGGGCTTCGCAGGCGAGGGGCTTTTTTGTATGATGGCCGACCCGCGCGCACTGGGCGCCGATTGAGGTTGAGCATGCAGGCCGTAGAAGTTAAAAGCTTCCTTGAAGAGAAATTGCCGGGAACCCGGGTCGAAGTTGAAGGCGAAGGCTGCAACTTCCAGTTGAACGTGATCAGCGACGAGCTGGCCGGCCAGAGCCCGGTCAAGCGCCAGCAGGCGATCTATGCTCACCTGAATCCGTGGATCGCCGATGGCAGCATCCATGCGGTAACCATGAAATTTTTCAGCAGCGCAGCCTGGGCTGAGCGCACCTGAGCCAACGTTGGCGGCGAGATTGCAATGGACAAACTGATTATCACTGGCGGCGCGCGTCTCGATGGCGAGATCCGCATTTCCGGGGCGAAGAACGCCGCCCTGCCGATTCTCTCGGCGACCCTGCTGGCTGACGGCCCGGTCACCGTGGGCAACCTGCCGCACCTGCACGACATCACCACCATGATCGAGCTGTTCGGTCGCATGGGCATCGAGCCTGTGATCGACGAGAAGCTCTCGGTGGAAATCGATCCGCGCACCATCAAGACCCTGGTCGCACCCTACGAGCTGGTCAAGACCATGCGCGCCTCGATCCTGGTGCTCGGCCCGATGGTCGCCCGTTTCGGCAAGGCCGAAGTCGCCCTGCCCGGCGGTTGCGCGATCGGTTCGCGCCCGGTCGACCTGCACATTCGCGGCCTGGAGGCCATGGGTGCGAAGATCGAAGTCGAAGGCGGCTATATCAAGGCCGAGGCTCCTGAGGGCGGCCTGCGTGGCGCGCACTTCTTCTTCGACACCGTCAGCGTGACCGGTACAGAGAACATCATGATGGCCGCTGCCCTGGCCAAGGGCCGCAGCGTCCTGCAGAACGCTGCGCGCGAGCCGGAAGTGGTCGACTTGGCCAACTTCATCAACGCCATGGGCGGCAAGATCCAGGGCGCCGGTACCGACACCATCGTCATCGATGGCGTCGAGCGCCTGCACTCGGCCACCTATCGCGTGATGCCCGACCGTATCGAGACCGGTACCTACCTGGTCGCTGCTGCCGTGACCGGTGGCCGTGTGAAGGTCAAGGACACCGATCCGACCATCCTCGAGGCGGTGTTGGAGAAGCTCAAGGAAGCCGGTGCCGAAGTCACTGCCGGCGAAGACTGGATCGAGCTGGACATGCATGGCAAGCGGCCCAAGGCCGTCAACCTGCGTACCGCTCCGTACCCGGCCTTCCCGACCGACATGCAGGCGCAGTTCATCTCGCTCAACGCCATCGCCGAAGGCACGGGCGCGGTGATCGAGACGATCTTCGAGAACCGCTTCATGCACGTCTACGAAATGCACCGCATGGGCGCACAGATCCAGGTCGAGGGCAACACTGCCATCGTCACCGGGGTCAAGGCACTCAAGGGCGCACCGGTCATGGCCACCGACCTGCGGGCTTCGGCCAGCCTGGTCCTGTCGGCCCTGGTCGCTGATGGCGATACCCTGATCGATCGCATCTACCACATCGACCGTGGTTACGAGTGCATCGAGGAAAAACTGCAGATGCTGGGCGCGAAAATTCGCCGCGTACCGGGCTAGTCATCTGACTGGCGCTGGGTGTGGAAGCGGGCCAGGCCCGCTCCCACACACGAATCAAATGCGGCCAGGTCCATGACCTGGCCGGCAGTAGCCGCTTAAGGACCGACGTTTCCCATGTTGACCATCGCGCTATCGAAGGGCCGAATCCTCGACGATACCCTGCCATTGCTGGCCGAGGCCGGTATCGTGCCGACCGAGAATCCGGACAAGAGCCGCAAGCTGATCATCCCCACGACCCAGGACGACGTGCGCCTACTGATCGTGCGTGCCACCGACGTGCCGACCTATGTCGAGCATGGCGCGGCCGACCTCGGGGTGGCCGGCAAGGACGTGCTGATGGAGTACGGCGGCCAGGGCCTCTACGAGCCCCTGGACCTGCAGATCGCCCGTTGCAAGCTGATGACCGCAGGTGCCGTAGGGGCGCCGGAGCCCAAGGGCCGGCTGCGCGTGGCCACCAAGTTCGTCAACGTAGCCAAGCGTTACTACGCCGAACAGGGCCGTCAGGTCGATATCATCAAGCTGTACGGCTCGATGGAGCTGGCGCCGCTGATCGGCCTGGCCGACAAGATCATCGACGTGGTCGACACCGGCAACACCCTGCGTGCCAACGGCCTGGAGCCCCAGGAACTGATCGCCACGATCAGCTCGCGCCTGGTGGTCAACAAGGCCTCCATGAAAATGCAGCACGCCCGCATCCAGAGCCTGATCGACACCCTGCGCCAGGCCGTCGAGTCCCGACACCGCGGCTGACCTTTGCGCGCGACTTCTCGTCGCGCCCGTCTATCCGCGTCATAGCCAACTTTCTCGGGTGCCCGCGCGGATGGACTGGTAGCCTAGGGCGCCTGAGCATTCGCCAATAAAACGAGGCCCTCGCCATGACCGTGTCCACTGCAATTGCCCGTCTCAACGCTGCTGATCCGGATTTCGCCCGACATCTGGATCATCTGCTGAGCTGGGAAAGCGTGTCCGATGACGCGGTCAACCAACGCGTGCTCGACATCATCAAGGCCGTGCGCGAGCGCGGCGACGCCGCTCTGGTGGAGTTCACCCAGCGCTTCGACGGCGTCGAGGCCAAGGGCATCGAAGACCTCATCCTCGGCCGCGAGCGCCTGGAACTGGCGCTGACCCGCATCACCGAGGCCCAGCGCCAAGCCCTGGAGACCGCCGCCCACCGTGTGCGCAGTTACCATGAGCGGCAGAAGCAGGACTCTTGGCAGTACACCGAGGCCGACGGCACCGTGCTCGGCCAGAAGGTCACGCCGCTGGACCGTGCTGGGCTGTATGTTCCGGGCGGCAAGGCCTCGTACCCTTCGTCGGTACTGATGAACGCCATCCCGGCGAAGGTCGCCGGCGTGTCCGAGGTGGTGATGGTGGTGCCGACCCCGCGTGGCGAAATCAACGAACTGGTACTGGCCGCGGCCTGCATCGCCGGGGTTGACCGCGTCTTCACCCTCGGTGGCGCCCAGGCGGTCGCGGCCTTGGCCTATGGCACCGAGAGCGTGCCCCAGGTGGACAAGATCGTCGGCCCGGGCAACATCTATGTGGCCACCGCCAAGCGCCACGTCTTCGGCCAGGTCGGCATCGACATGATCGCTGGGCCTTCGGAAATTCTGGTGGTGTGCGACGGCCAGACCGACCCGGACTGGATCGCCATGGACCTGTTCTCCCAGGCCGAGCACGACGAAGACGCCCAGGCGATCCTGGTCAGCCCGGACGCGGCGTTCCTGGACCGCGTCGCCGCCAGCATCGGCAAGCTGCTGCCGACCATGGAGCGTGCCGATATCATCGAAAAGTCGATCAACGGCCGTGGTGCGTTGATCCAGGTACGCGACATGCAGCAGGCGATGGACGTCGCCAACCGCATCGCCCCGGAGCACCTGGAGCTGTCGGTGGCCGATCCGCAGGCCTGGCTGCCGCACATCCGCCATGCTGGCGCGATCTTCATGGGCCGCCACACCAGCGAAGCCCTGGGCGACTACTGCGCCGGCCCCAACCACGTGCTGCCCACTTCCGGCACTGCACGGTTCTCTTCGCCACTGGGGGTGTATGACTTCCAGAAGCGTTCGTCGATCATCTTCTGCTCCGAACAGGCCGCTTCCGAGCTGGGCCGCACCGCGTCGGTCCTGGCCCGTGGCGAATCGCTGACCGCCCACGCGCGCAGCGCCGAATACCGCATCCTCACCGAAAACAAGGGGAACTGAACATGAGCCGATTCTGGAGCCCCTTCGTCAAGGACCTGGTGCCCTACGTGCCGGGCGAGCAGCCCAAGCTGGCCCGCCTGGTCAAGCTCAACACCAACGAGAACCCCTATGGCCCATCGCCCAAGGCGCTGGCGGCCATGCAAGGTGAACTGAACGACAACCTGCGCCTGTACCCGGACCCCAACGGCGATCGCCTCAAGCAGGCGGTGGCCGAGTACTACGGTGTGACGGCGCAGCAGGTGTTCGTCGGCAACGGCTCGGACGAGGTGCTGGCGCACATCTTCCACGGCCTGTTCCAGCATGATCGCGGTCCGCTGCTGTTCCCGGACATCAGCTACAGCTTCTACCCGGTGTACTGCGGCCTGTACGGCATCCCGTTCGAGCCGGTGGCGCTGGACGAGCAGTTCCAGATCCGCATCGCGGACTACAAAAAGCCCAACGCCGGGATCATCTTCCCCAACCCTAACGCACCCACCGGCTGCCTACTGCCGTTGCAGGCCGTCGAGCAGTTGCTGCAGGCCAACCCTGATTCGGTTGTGGTGGTGGATGAGGCCTACATCGACTTCGGTGGCGAAACGGCCATCAGCCTGGTGGACCGCTACGACAACCTGCTAGTCACCCAGACGCTGTCCAAGTCGCGCTCCCTCGCCGGCCTGCGGGTCGGCCTGGCAGTGGGGCACCCCGACCTGATCGAGGCGCTGGAGCGGATCAAGAACAGCTTCAACTCCTACCCACTCGATCGCATGGCGATCGTGGGGGCGGCGGCGGCGTTCGAGGACAAGGCCTACTTCGATGAAACGTGCCGCAAGGTGATCGACAGCCGCGAGGCGTTGGTCGCTGAACTGCGCGCCCGTGGTTTCGAAGTACTGCCTTCGGCGGCCAATTTCATCTTCGCCCGGCATCCGCAGCAGGATGCCGCGGGGATTGCGGCGCGGTTGCGGGAGCAGGGGGTGATCGTCCGGCACTTCAAGCAGGAGCGGATCGCGCAATTCTTGCGGATCACCATCGGGACGCCGGAGATGAACCAGGCGTTGCTCGATGCGCTTGGATAAGGAAGCGGTTCAGGCGCGAACGGAACTCGACGAACTGTTGATCGACGCCGAGGCCGACGACGAACAGGTGCAACAGCAGCCTGTGGCCCTGCGCCGCCCATGGCTGTTGCTGCTGGGGCTGGTGCTGGTGGCGCTGAACCTGCGCCCGGCGTTGTCGAGCCTGGCCCCGCTGCTGGGGCAAGTTTCCGACAGCCTGGGGCTCAATGCCGCCCAGGCTGGTTTGTTGACCACCTTGCCGGTGCTGTGCCTGGGCCTGTTCGCGCCGTTGGCGCCGGTGCTGGCCAGACGCTTCGGCAGCGAGCGCGTGATCCTCGGCATCTTGCTGACCCTGGCGTTGGGCATTCTCGTGCGCAGTGCCCTGGGCGTGACCGGGGTATTCCTGGGGAGCGTCATGGCCGGCGCGAGTATCGGCATCATCGGCGTGCTGTTGCCGGGCATCGTCAAGCGCGACTTCCCCCGGCATGCCGGCACCCTGACCGGCGTCTACACCATGGCCTTGTGCCTGGGAGCGGCGCTGGCCGCCGGTGCGACCGTGCCGTTGACCCGCCATTTCGCCGACAGCTGGCCCGTGGGGCTTGGCTTCTGGCTGCTTCCCGCGCTGCTGGCGATGCTGGTATGGCTGCCCCAGGCGCGCCAGGGGCATGGCCAGCACAAGGTGGCCTACCGGGTGCGTGGGTTGTGGCGCAATCCACTGGCCTGGCAGGTCACCCTGTACATGGGCCTGCAGTCGTCGTTGGCCTATATCGTGTTCGGCTGGCTGCCTTCGATCCTGATCGGCCGTGGCCTGAGCCCGACGGAAGCGGGCCTGGTGCTGTCCGGCTCGGTGATCGTGCAGCTGGTCAGTTCGCTCAGCGCGCCTTGGTTGGCAACCCGGGGCAAGGATCAGCGCCTGGCGATCGTCATCGTCATGCTGATCACCCTGGCGGGGTTGTTCGGTTGCCTGTACGCGCCGCTGTCCGGCCTCTGGGGTTGGGCGGTGGTGCTTGGGTTGGGGCAGGGCGGTACCTTCGCCTTGGCACTGACCTTGATCGTGCTGCGCTCCAGGGATGCCCATGTCGCAGCCAACCTGTCGAGCATGGCGCAAGGGGTCGGCTACACCTTGGCATCCATGGGGCCGTTCGCGGTGGGGCTGGTGCATGACCTGACCGGCGGTTGGGCTGCCGTGGGGTGGATCTTTGCCGCGCTGGGCATTGGGGCCATCGTGTTCGGTCTGGGGGCTGGACGGGCATTGCATGTGCAGGTGAGCAGCGAGCGGGTTTAGGCCGAAGGCTCGAAGGGGCATGGCGCCCGTGCGCATCACGGATTATCGTTCAGGCTTCCATTTCTCGACGGATTGCGCCATGAGCGACGCCAACCAAGCATTGATCACCCGTTTCTACCAGGCTTTCCAGCGCTTGGACGCCGAGGCCATGGTGGCTTGCTACAGCGAAGACATCACCTTCAGCGATCCGGTGTTCGGCACCCTGCGTGGCCAGGATGTCGGCGACATGTGGCGGATGCTGACCACACGGGCCAAGGACTTCTCCCTGACCTTCGACCACGTCCAGGCCAGTCAGGACAGCGCCAGTGCCCATTGGGTGGCGCGCTACCTGTTCAGCCAGACCGGGCGCACGGTGGTCAACGACATCCAGGCGCGCTTCGTGATCCGCGATGGCCTGATCCTGCAGCATGACGACCGTTTCGATTTCTGGCGCTGGTCTCGCCAGGCACTGGGTTTTCCGGGCCTGGCATTGGGCTGGTCGCCACTGTTGCAAAACAAGGTGCGCCTGCAGGCATTCAAGGGGCTTCGAGCGTTTCAGCAAGCGCGATGAGCGAGTAAGCTGGCAGTTTTCCTGGTGGCCCTGAACGACGCTGTGAGCGAGACACTTCCTCCCCCCAACCTCAAGCCGTGGTACGTCTACCTGGTGCGTGCCGCCAATGGTTCGCTGTATTGCGGTATCAGCGATGACCCGCAGCGGCGTTTTCTGAAACACCAGAAGGGGCAGGGGGCGCGTTATTTCAAGACCAGCCCGGCCCAGGCGCTGGTGTATGTGGAGCGATGGCCGGACAAGGCCGAGGCATTGCGCCAGGAGCGCCTGGTGAAGAAGCTGCGCAAGTCGGCCAAGGAGGCGTTGGTGGCGGCTTACGCCAAGGGGGCAGACGGTTAGGGGGCGTCAGCTATCGCCGGCAAGCCGGCGATAGGGCGCAGCCTCAATCCTTGCGGCGCTT
Source organism: Pseudomonas sp. p1(2021b) (assembly GCF_020151015.1). Classification (NCBI taxonomy): domain Bacteria; kingdom Pseudomonadati; phylum Pseudomonadota; class Gammaproteobacteria; order Pseudomonadales; family Pseudomonadaceae; genus Pseudomonas; species Pseudomonas sp. p1(2021b). Next base: position 4,116,586 of record NZ_CP083746.1, on the reverse strand, counting down.
GAGCTGGTCGACCAGCTGGGTCGGCAGGCCCTTGATGATCAGGGTGCCGGCTTCCTCGTCGTACTCCACCTTGGAGCCGAGCAGGTGCGCCTCGAAGCTGATCGACAGGCCTTCAGCCCGGCCGGTGAAACGGCGGAACTGGTTGAGGGTGCGCTTGTCCGCCGGGATCTCCGGCGACAGGCCATAGTCCTTGTTGCGGATGTGGTCGTAGAACGCCTTCGGGCGGTCCTCGTCGATCAGGCTCGACAGCTCCTCCAGGGTCACCGGCTCGCCCAGCTTGGTCTGGGTGGTGGCGTAGTCGACCAGGGTCTGGGTTTTTTCCCGGGCCGCGTCCTCGGGCAGGTCCTCGCTTTCGACGAAGTCGCTGAAGGCCTTGAGCAGCGTGCGGGTTTCACCGGGGCCGTCCACGCCCTCCTGGCAACCGATGAAGTCGCGGAAGTAGTCCGAGACCTTCTTGCCGTTCTTGCCCTTGATGAACGAGATGTACTGTTTGGAGTTCTGGTTGTTCTTCCACTCCGACAGGTTGATACGCGCCGCCAGGTGCAGTTGGCCGAGGTCCAGGTGGCGCGACGGGGTGACGTCGAGCTCGGCGTTCACCGCCACGCCTTCGCTGTGGTGCAGCAAGGCGATGGCCAGGTACTCGGTCATGCCTTGCTGGTAATGGGCGAAGAGGATGTGGCCGCCGGTGGACAGGTTGGATTCCTCCATCAGCTTTTGCAGATGCTCGACGGCGACACGGCTGAAGGCGGTGAAGTCCTTTTCTCCGTCCAGGTATTGTTTCAGCCAGCCGCTGAGCGGGTAGGCGCCGGACTCGCCGTGGAAGAAGCCCCAGGCCTTGCCCTGTTTGGCGTTGTAGCTGTCGTTGAGGTCGGCCAGCAGGTTTTCGATGGCGTCGGAGGCGGCGAGTTCGGAGTCGCGCGCATGCAGTACTGCCGGGCTGCCATCGGGCTTCTTGTCGATCAGGTGAACGATGCAATGACGGATTGGCATGGATCTCTCGAATAGGTCTCGGGCGGTAGCGGACCGCGCTGCAAAGTCGCCCAGTTTAACCCAGGGGAGGGGCGATGCAGTGGCCAGATGTTGGCGGAAATGCCGGTTGTTCGTTTTTTGTTCAATTTTTTGCGTTTTCCGCTAAAACCCCCGAAAAACCTGCATTAAATCGAAGCCGGCAGCGGATATTTATCCATTCCTGTGGTAGCTTTGCGCGGTCTTGCGCCCTTTGGGTGGCGCATTGCTGGCAGATCGCTTGGCCGTGTCGAACCAAACGCCGATTTGCGTATCTACATACGCGATTGGCGCGGCCCGCCTGGCCGCCCAGGGCTGGCCCGATTACGACCTGGCACACTGCATAATCACTGAATTTGATAGGGAAGGAACACCACCATGGCATTGACCAAAGACCAACTGATTGCCGATATCGCCGAAGCCATCGACGCGCCCAAGACCACCGCGCGCAACGCCCTGGAGCAGCTGGGCCAGATCGTCGCCGACCAACTGGAAAACGGCGCTGAAATCACCCTGCCAGGCATCGGCAAGCTGAAAGTCTCCGAGCGTCCTGCCCGTACCGGCCGCAACCCTTCGACCGGCGCTGCCATCGAAATCGCTGCCAAGAAAGTCGTCAAGTTCGTACCTGCCAAGGTCCTGAACGACGCCGTCAACAAGTAATGCGTTGATGCGTTGAACGAGCCGCGCCCGGCCAGCCGGGCGCGGTTTTTCATGCCTGTGGTTTGCCCCCGCGCCGGGCATGCCAGGCCTGGCGGGCGGCATCGTCCTGGAAGCTCCAGGCGACCATGCGGCTCTGCTTCTGGCCCTGCCCCATGGCGACGACACGTTGCGCCTTCGCGCCCGCCTTTTTCAGCGCTGCCTCGATACCTGGCAGGTTACTGGCCTTCGATACCAGGCTGCTGAACCACAGCACCTGCTCCCCGTATTGCGCACTTTCGGCCACCAGCTGGCTCACGAAGCGGATCTCGCCGCCTTCGCACCACAGCTCGTTGTTCTGCCCACCGAAGTTCAGTACAGGCAGCTTGCGCTTGGGGTCCTGCTTGCCCAGGTTCTTCCACTTGCGTTGGCTGCCGCGGGTGGCTTCGTCCCGCGAGGCATGGAAGGGCGGGTTGCACAGGGTCACATCGAAACGCTCGTCGCCTTGCAGCAGCCCGTCGAGGATATGTCGAGGGTTACCTTGCTGGCGTAGGGTGATCGCCTTGGCCAAGCCATTGGCCTGCACGATGGCCTTGGCCGAGGCCAGGGCGACCGGGTCGATGTCCGAACCGAGGAAGCGCCAACGATAGTCGCTGTAGCCGAGCAACGGATAGATACAGTTGGCGCCAACGCCGATGTCCAGCGCGTGTACCTGGGCCCCGCGGGGGATGGCGCCGCCGCAGTCTTCGGCCAGCAGGTCGGCCAGCACGTGGATGTAGTCGGCCCGGCCTGGGATCGGCGGGCACAGGTAGTCGGCCGGGATGTCCCAGTGCTGGATGCCGTACTGGGCCTTGAGCAGGGCGCGGTTGAACACCCGCACGGCCTCGGGGTTGGCGAAGTCGATGCTGGGTTTGCCGTAGGGGTTGGTGACGGTGAAGCGGGCCAGGTCCGGGTGGGCCTTGATCAGGCTGGGGAAGTCGTAGTGGCCCTTGTGGCGGTTGCGCGGGTGCAGGGTGGGTTTTTGATTCATGGGTGAAGTCTCAAAAGCATCGCGGGACCAGCCCGCTCCCACAGGATCTTGGATGACCTGTAGGAGCGGGCTGGTCCCGCGATGGCGTCACTGAGGTCCGCGGCTATTACAGCGCAGCAATCCGCACATGCTGCTCGGTCAGGTTGGCCAGGGCCTGTTCGGACTCGGCCAGCTTGGCACGCTCTTTCTCGATCACGGCGGGCGGAGCCTTGTCGACGAAGGCGGCGTTGGACAGCTTGCCGCCCACGCGCTGGACTTCACCTTGCAGGCGCTGGATTTCCTTGTTCAGGCGCGCAAGCTCGGCATCCTTGTCGATCAGACCGGCCATCGGCACCAGGACCTGCAGGTCGCCCACCAGCGCGGTGGCCGACAGCGGCGCTTCGTCCTGCTCGCCCAGTACGGTGAACGATTCGACCTTGGCCAGTTTCTTGAGCAGCGCCTCGTTTTCCTGCAGGCGACGCTGGTCATCGGCATTGGCGTTCTTGAGGAACAGCGGCAGCGGCTTGCCAGGGCCGATGTTCATCTCGGCGCGGATGTTGCGCAGGCCGACCATCAGCTGTTGCAGCCACTCGATGTCGCCTTCGGCGGCGGTGTCGATGCGGCTCTCGTTGGCCACCGGCCACGGTTGCAGCATGATGGTCTTGCCGTCGATGCCGGCCAGCGGCGCGATGCGCTGCCAGATCTCTTCAGTGATGAACGGCATGAACGGATGGGCCAGGCGCAGGGCCACTTCCAGCACGCGTACCAGGGTGCGACGGGTACCGCGGGCGCGCTCGACCGGGGCATTCTCATCCCACAGCACCGGCTTGGACAGCTCCAGGTACCAATCGCAGTACTGGTTCCAGATGAACTCGTACAGGGCCTGGCTGGCCAGGTCGAAGCGGAACTGCTCGAGCTGGCGGGTGACCTCGGCCTCGGTGCGCTGCAGCTGCGAGATGATCCAGCGGTCGGCCAGCGACAGCTCGTAGGCCTCGCCGTTCTGGCCGCAGTCCTCGCCCTTGTCCAGCACGTAGCGGGCGGCGTTCCAGATCTTGTTGCAGAAATTGCGGTAGCCTTCGACGCGGCCCATGTCGAACTTGATGTCGCGGCCGGTGGAGGCCAGCGAGCAGAAGGTGAAGCGCAGGGCGTCGGTGCCGTAGCTGGCGATGCCTTCCGGGAACTCGGCCTTGGTCTGCTTGGCGATCTTCTCGGCAAGCTTTGGCTGCATCATGCCGCTGGTGCGTTTTTCCAGCAGGGCCTCGAGGGTGATGCCATCGACAATGTCCAGCGGGTCGAGCACGTTGCCCTTGGACTTGGACATCTTCTGGCCCTGGCCGTCACGCACCAGGCCATGGACATAGACGGTCTTGAACGGTACCTGCGGGGTGCCGTCCTCGTTCTTGATCAGGTGCATCGTCAGCATGATCATCCGGGCGACCCAGAAGAAGATGATGTCGAAGCCGGTGACCAGCACGTCGGTGGAGTGGAATTTCTTCAGGAACTCGGTCTGCTCTGGCCAGCCCAGGGTGGAGAAGGTCCACAGGCCCGAGCTGAACCAGGTGTCGAGCACGTCGTCGTCCTGGCGCAGGGCCACGTCGGCGCCCAGGTTGTGCTTGGCGCGCACCTCGGCTTCGTTGCGCCCGACATAGACCTGGCCGGCCTCGTCGTACCAGGCCGGGATGCGGTGGCCCCACCACAGCTGGCGGCTGATGCACCAGTCCTGGATGTCACGCATCCAGGAGAAGTACATGTTCTCGTACTGCTTGGGCACGAACTGGATGCGACCGTCTTCCACGGCGGCGATGGCAGGCTCGGCCAATGGCTTGGTGGAGACGTACCACTGGTCGGTCAGCCACGGCTCGATGACGGTGCCGGAGCGGTCGCCCTTCGGAACCTTCAGGGCGTGGTCGTCGATGCTGACCAGCAGGCCCTGGGCGTCCAGGTCGGCGACGATCTGCTTGCGCGCGACGAAACGATCAAGGCCGGCATATTGGGCGGGCAGGGTGGTGTCGATGCTTTCGTTGACACTGCCGTCGAGGTTGAAGGCCTGGGCGCTTGCCAGCACCAGGGCGTTCTTGTCGAAGATGTTGAGCAGCGGCAGGTTGTGGCGCTTGCCGACTTCATAGTCGTTGAAGTCGTGGGCTGGGGTGATCTTCACGCAGCCGGTGCCGAACTCCGGATCGCAGTAGTCGTCGGCGATGATCGGGATGCGGCGGCCCACCAGGGGCAGCTCGACGAACTTGCCGATCAGGGCCTGGTAGCGCTCGTCGTTCGGGTTGACCGCAACGGCCGCATCGCCGAGCAGGGTTTCCGGACGGGTGGTGGCGACCACCAGGTGGTCCTTGCCTTCGGCGGTCTTGGCGCCATCGGCCAGCGGGTAGCGCAGGTTCCACAAATGGCCTTTCTCGTCGTGGTTTTCCACTTCGAGGTCGGAGATGGCGGTGTGCAGCTTGGTGTCCCAGTTGACCAGGCGCTTGCCGCGGTAGATCAGGCCGTCTTCATGCAGGCGTACGAAGGCTTCCTTGACCGCCTCGGAGAGGCCGTCGTCCATGGTGAAGCGTTCGCGGCTCCAGTCTACCGACGAGCCCAGGCGACGGATCTGGCGGCTGATGTTGCCACCGGACTGCTCCTTCCACTCCCAGACCTTCTCCAGGAACTTTTCGCGGCCCAGGTCATGACGGTTCTGGCCCTTGGCCTCGAGCTGGCGCTCCACCAGCATCTGGGTGGCGATGCCCGCGTGGTCGGTGCCGGGTTGCCACAGGGTGTCGCGGCCTTGCATGCGGCGGAAGCGGATCAAGGCGTCCATGATCGCGTTGTTGAAGCCGTGGCCCATGTGCAGGCTGCCGGTCACGTTCGGCGGCGGGATCATGATGGTGTAGGACTCGCCTGCACCTTGTGGGGCGAAATAGTTCTCGGACTCCCAGGTGTTGTACCAGGAAGTTTCGATGGCGTGCGGCTGGTAGGTCTTATCCATGCGCGGCGGGACCCTATGGCATTAATTCGGGAAAGCCGGGAAGTATAACCAAGCTGGGGGGTTGAGGCGACAGGGACAGGGGCTGCTTTGCAGCCCTTTCGCGGCACAAGGCCGCTCCTACAGGCAGCATGATCGCTGTAGGAGCGGCCTTGTGCCGCGAAAGGGCCGCCAAGCGGCCCCGGGATTTACTCCGAGCGTTTGATCAGCCGTTCCATGCGTGCATCCAGACGGCGCTTGATCTCGTTCTCGATGTGCGGGGTGAAGTCGTTGATCACGTCTTGCATGATCTGCTGGGCGGCGGCGCGCAGGTCGGCTTCCAGGTGCAGCAGGGTGTCCTGGCGGCGGGTCTGCGGGTCGTCTTCTTGCGCCACCGGGGTGGGTTGGGCGGGCGGCGCCGGGTTGCCGGCGGGTTCGTCGAGCAGCAGCGGAATCTGCTCGACCGTTTCGGTCAGCAGCGGTGGTTGCAGGTCGGCGTCGCCCAGCAGCTGGCGGATCGACTCGAGGTCGTCGAGCAGGTGCGCGGAATCAGGTAGGGGGGAATGCTTGTCCATCGTCGTCAAAGTCGCTGTAAGCGGTGGTCTTGCAGAGCATAGCCCCGTTCGCGGTAGAAACGGAATCGCTCCCGGGCAGCCTGGCGGATGGCCGGTGCCTCGACGACGATTTCGGCCACCCGTTCGAACTGGCCGACGAACCCGGGCACGTCGGCCCCCAGGTTGATCAGCAGGTCACGGTGGGTGCCGGCATCGTCGCCCAGCCCCAGGGCCACCACGGCGTCGGCATGGGCCTCGGCCAGGTCGTGGGGCACGAAGGCTTCGCCCTTGAAGCGCCACAGGCGTTCGTCCAGCGCGGCGCGCTGCTCGGCGTCCTGGCAGTGCAGGTAGACCCGGTGGCCGAGGCGCCAGGCCTTCTCGCACAGCTTGCAGGCGAAATCCAGGCGCGCCGCCAAGTCGTCGGTGGGCAGGATGTAGAAGTCGACTTTGCTCATGGTCAGGTCTGCCAACCGGTGGCGCGCGAGCGCCACCGGCCTGTTGGCATCAAGCGTTGGCGCGGTCGAGCAGGTACTGGGTCAGCAACGGGACCGGGCGGCCCGAGGCGCCCTTGTCCTTGCCGCCGCTGATCCAGGCGGTGCCGGCAACGTCCAGGTGCGCCCAGTCGTAGGCCTTGGCGAAGCGCGACAGGAAGCAGCCGGCGGTGATGGTGCCGGCCTTCGGCCCGCCAATGTTGGCGATGTCGGCGAACGGGCTGTCCAGCTGCTCCTGGTATTCGTCGAACAGCGGCAGCTGCCAGGCACGGTCGTCGGCGCGCTTGCCGGCGTCGAGCAACTGGCCGACCAGGTCGTCGTTGTTGCCCATCAGGCCCGAAGTGTGGCTGCCCAGGGCGACGATGCAGGCGCCGGTCAGGGTGGCGATGTCGATCACTGCCTGGGGCTTGAAGCGCTCGGCGTAGGTCAGGGTGTCGCACAGCACCAGGCGGCCTTCGGCGTCGGTGTTGAGGATCTCCACGGTCTGGCCGCTCATGGTGGTGACGATGTCACCCGGGCGAGTGGCTCCGCCGCTGGGCATGTTCTCGGCGCAGGCCAGCAGGCACACCAGGTTGATCGGCAACTGCAGCTCCAGCACGGCGTGCAGGGTGCCGAACACGCTGGCGGCACCGCACATGTCGTACTTCATCTCGTCCATGCCGGCACCGGGCTTGAGGCTGATGCCGCCGGTGTCGAAGGTGATGCCCTTGCCGACCAGCACGAAGGGCTTATCGCTCTTCTTGCCGCCCTGGTAGTTGAGCACGATCAGGCGTGGTGGCTGGTCGCTGCCCTGGCCCACGGCATAGAAGGCGCCCATGCCCAGGTCCTTGATCTTCTTCTCGTCCAGGACCTCGACCTTGAGGTTCTTGTGCGCCTTGCCCAGCTCCTTGGCCTGCTCGGCCAGGAAGCTTGGGTGGCACAGGTTCGGTGGCAGGTTGCCCAGGTCGCGGGTGAAGGCCATGCCCGCGGCGATGGCGTTGGCGTGTTTCACGGCGCGTTCGACTTCGCCCTGGCCGGCCTTGTCGGCCAGCAGGGTGATCTTCTTCAGTGCGCGAGGCTCGGCCTTCTGGCTCTTGAAGCGGTCGAACACGTATTCGCCGTCGAGCAGGGTCTCGGCCAGCAGGCGGTACTTGCCGTAGTGGGCATCGCGGCCGGTGACGGCGACATCATCCAGGGCCAGCACCGCGTCGCTGCCGTTCAGGCCCTTGAGCACGCCAGCGACGCTGGCGACCAGCTTGCGCCAGGCGCGATCGCCCAGGGCCTCCTTGCCACTGCCGACCAGCAGCACGCGCTCGGCCTTGAGGCCTGGCAGGCTGTGCAGCAGCAAGGTCTGGCCGGGCTTGCCGGCGAGGTCGCCACGCTTGAGCACGGCGCTGATGGCACCGTTGCTGGCCTGGTCGACGGCCTTGGCGATATCGCCGAGCTTGCGCCCTTCACCCACGGCCAGTACCAAGGTGGCGGTTTTCAAGGAGGCGGCGGCTACACTTTTTACAACCAGTTCCATGTCAGGGTCCCCGAATGATCAGTCAGTTGGCGCGGTCTCGTGCACACGCTCGAAACGGGCCTGGCCGCGTGCTCGCGTGCCAGTGGAAAAGCTGCCAGTTTGAGCCTGCGGCAACCTCGATGACAACCCCGACATGCGCCGTCATGCGCGGCCAAGTGACAGGCACTGCCAATCACAGGATAATGCGCGCACTTTACATGGAGGTTCGCCCTCGGCGAACCGGCATAGGTCTTGGCTGTCCGAAGCCCTTGAACGGCTTTGCGCCCCTGACAACCCAGGAGTGTCTGGTTTGATCGTCTTCCGTTATCTGTCCCGCGAGGTCCTGGTGACCTTGAGCGCCGTCAGCGCCGTGCTGCTGGTGATCATCATGAGCGGGCGCTTCATCAAGTACCTGGCCCAGGCCGCCCAGGGCGTGCTCGACCCGAGCGTGCTGTTCCTGATCATGGGCTTCCGCCTGCCGGGCTTCCTGCAGCTGATCCTGCCGCTGGGCCTGTTCCTCGGCATTCTCCTGGCCTACGGCCGGCTCTACCTGGAAAGCGAGATGACCGTGCTCTCGGCCACGGGCATGAGCCAGCAACGCCTGCTGCTGCTGACCCTGGCCCCGGCCGGGCTGGTCGCTCTGCTGGTGGCCTGGCTGAGCCTGAGCCTGGCGCCCCAAGGCGTGGCCCAGGTGCAGCAGATCATCAACCAGCAGGATGCCCTGACCGAGTTCGATACCCTGGTGCCCGGGCGCTTCCAGACCCTGCGCGACGGCTCGCGGGTGACCTACACCGAGGAGCTGACTGACGATCGCATCAACCTGAGCGGTGTGTTCATCTCCGAGAAGCGCTTCAACCAGGACAAGACCAAGGACCGCGCACCCTCGGTGCTGGTCGCCGAAAAAGGCCACCAGGAAGTGCAGGCCGACGGCAATCGCTACCTGATCCTGGAAAACGGCTACCGCTACGACGGCAACCCGGGCCAGGCCGACTACCGCGCGATCAAGTACGACACCTATGGCGTGCTGTTGCCCAAGCCTGAAGTCAGCGAGGAGGTGACCGACCGCGAGGCCATCCCCACCTCTGAACTGTTCGGCAAGAAGGCGCTGCGCGAGCAGGCCGAGCTGCAGTGGCGCCTGTCGCTGCCGCTGCTGGTCTTCGTGGTGACCCTGCTGGCCGTGCCGTTGTCGCGCGTCAATCCGCGCCAGGGCCGTTTCCTCAAGCTGCTGCCGGCGATTCTTTTGTACATGGCCTACCTGACGATGCTGATTTCCGTACGTGGCGCCCTGGAAAAGGGCAAGATCCCGATCGCCCTGGGCATGTGGTGGGTGCATGGGCTGTTCCTGCTGATCGGCCTGGGCCTGATGTACTGGGAGCCGCTGCGTCTGAAACTCGCCGCCCGTCGTTCGGAGGTGGCCCATGGTTAAGCTGGATCGCTACATCGGCCAGAGCGTGCTGCTGGCCATCCTGGCGGTACTGGGGATCATCCTCGGCCTGGCCTCGCTGTTCGCCTTCATCGACGAGATGGGCGACCTGAGCAACACCTACACGGTGATGGACGCCGGCCGCTTCGTGCTGCTGACCGCGCCACGCCGGTTGTACGAGATGCTGCCGATGGCCGCGCTGATCGGCTGCCTGATCGGCCTGGGCAGCCTGGCCAGCAGCAGCGAGCTGACCATCATGCGTGCTGCCGGTGTGTCCATCGGGCGCATTGTCTGGGCGGTGATGAAGCCGATGCTGGTGCTCATGCTGGTGGGCCTGCTGGTCGGCGAGTACGTGGCCCCGGTCACCGAGAACAAGGCCCAGGCCGACCGGTCCCTGGCCCAGGGCGGTGGCGATGCGCAGAGTTCCAAGCGCGGCATGTGGCACCGCCAGGGCGACGAGTTCGTGCACATCAACTCGGTGCAGCCCAATGGCCTGCTGCTGGGCGTGACCCGCTACCGCTTCGACGCCGAGCGGCACATCGTCACCTCGAGCTTCGCGCGCCGGGCGCAGTACAACCAGGACCACTGGATCCTCAGCGACGTCGCCACCACCCACTTCCGTGGCGACCACACCGAGGTCGTGAAGACGCCCCAGGAGCGCTGGGACGTCTCGGTGACGCCGCAATTGCTCAACACTGTGATCCTGGCGCCCGAGTCGCTGTCGATCACCGGCCTGTGGGACTACATCCACTACCTGTCCGAGCAAGGCCTGAACAACGCACGTTACTGGCTGGCGTTCTGGACCAAGGTGTTGCAGCCGGTGGTCACTGCGGCCCTGGTGCTGATGGCGATTTCCTTCATCTTCGGCCCACTGCGTTCGGTGACCCTCGGCCAGCGGGTGTTCACCGGTGTGCTGGTGGGCTTCGTGTTCCGTATCGGCCAGGACCTGTTGGGGCCATCGAGCCAGGTGTTCGGCTTCCCGCCGTTGCTGGCGGTGGTGATCCCGGCCGGGATCTGTGCGCTGGCGGGCGTATGGTTGTTGCGACGGGCGGGGTAGTACCTGACTGAAGCAAAAAAGCCGACCGGCCGATGCTTGCGCGATCCCCGTAGGAGCGGCCTTGCGCCGCGAAAGGGCTGCAAAGCAGCCCCGACGAATTCTGACAGGGCGCCGATCCTTGGGGGCGCTTCGCGCCCCTTTCGCGGCGCAAGGCCGCTCCTACAGGTCGGTAGGCTTCACTTGCGTTTGGGCACCCGCACCAGCTGGCTTTCCGAATAGATGTCATGCCAGCCGCGCTTGCGTTTGTCGACCAGCGCCCAGAGAAACCCCAGGCCCAGGCACAGCCATGACGCGATGGCCACCACGAAGCGCAACAACGCCTGCCACAGGCTGATGGCGCTGCCGTCGGCGTTCTGCACCCGTACGCCCCACACCTGCATGCCCAGGGTCTGGCCGCCGTGGGTCCAGAACTTGGCGAAGAAGCCGAACAGGGCGAACAGCAGGATCGTCGACAGCAGCGGGTCGCCATCCAGGGCGCCGGCATCGGTCAGCTCGCGCATGCGCGCCTCGCCGATGATCGCCATCTGTACCAGCTTGTAGAGGCCGGCGGTGACGATCAGCAGCGCGGTGCACAAGAGAAAGTCATAGAACATCGCGGCCAGGCGTCGGCCCAGGCCGACCGGAGGGAAATCACCCTGAGGGGTGAGCAAGGGCTTGGACATGCAGGACGGCTCCAGATGGCGAAGCCGGTATTCTACGGATAAAAAAAAGCCCCTGCACTTGGCAGGGGCTTTTTGAAGTCTGGATCTCGCTTAGGCGATGACCTGAACCTTGTCGGCTTGCATGCCTTTCTGGCCTTGAACGGCCTCGAAGGAGACTTTCTGGCCTTCTTTCAGGCTCTTGAAGCCGTTACCTTCGATGGCACGGAAGTGCACGAACAGATCCGGACCGCTTTCTGGGGTGATGAAGCCGTAACCTTTCTCGTCATTGAACCACTTGACGGTACCGTTCTGACGCTCAGCCATTGTCTTGTTTCCTATGAAGCTTAAATTTTGATGACAGTTTCTTTCGTATCAACGGATAGGAAAGAGTACCGGGCTGGGTTGCAGGAAAGTAAGAGACGTCGAACGGGTTGTAGCAGATTCAGCTACTGGCCCAGGTCACGAACTGTTGCGACCCATGCAAACACAGTGCAGTGACTCTACGCTAACTCCGTCGACAAAAACAAGCCCTGCGGACCGCCGGAATTCAGGGTTTTTCCTATAACCGACAAAATTGTCGGAAACGGCGTGGCGCCTGGGCTGGCGCTATGTTCAAAAGTTATTGGGCAGGTTCGAAAACGAATATGACGAACCCGCCCACCGTCAATCAACCACGATAGTAACGTTGCGCAACGAAAGGCATTTTGCTGACCTTCAAGGCCACCTGCTTGCCACGCACTACAGCAAACAATGCTGTATCGAGCGCGGCATGTTCACTCTCGACATATCCCATGGCGACCGGTGCGCCGAGCGTCGGGCCGAAACCACCGCTGCAGACTTCACCGACCGTGCGCCCGTCTGCGTCGACGATCTGTGCGCCTTCGCGAACCGGGGTGCGTTCCTGCGGCAGCAGGCCAACGCGCTTGCGCGCAACACTTTGCCGTTGCTGCTCGAAGATGGCGTGGGCGCCGGGGAAGCCACCGGCACGTTCGCCGTCGGCGCGGCGTACTTTGGAGATAGCCCACAGCAGGCTGGCTTCCACCGGCGTGGTGCTGGTGTTCATGTCGTGGCCGTACAGGCAAAGACCGGCTTCCAGGCGCAGCGAGTCGCGTGCGCCCAGGCCGATCGGCTGTACCTCGGGCTCGGCCAACAGTCGGCGGGCCAAGGCTTCGGCATCGGCTACCGGGACCGAGATCTCGTAACCGTCTTCACCGGTGTAGCCCGAGCGGCTGACATAGCAGTCGGCGCCGAGCAGGGTGACAGGGCGGAACTGCATGAACGTCATGCTGGCGACTTCCGGCGCCAGGCGCTCGAGCACCTTGACCGCCGCCGGGCCTTGCAAGGCGAGTAGGGCGCGCGCCTCGAACAGCGGCTCGATCTCGCAGCGGGAGCCGATGTGTTTCTGCAGGTGGGCCAGGTCCTGGTCCTTGCAGGCGGCGTTGACCACCAGGAACAGCTCGTCGTCGCCCAGGTTGGCGACCATCAGGTCGTCGAGGATGCCGCCTTGCTCGTTGGTGAACATGGCGTAGCGCTGCATGCCCACCGGCAGGTCGATGATGTCCACCGGCACCAGGGTTTCCAGGGCCTTCGCGGCATCGCTGCCACGCAGGCGGATCTGGCCCATGTGCGAGACGTCGAACAGGCCCGCCTGCTCACGGGTGTGCAGGTGCTCCTTGAGCACGCCCAGCGGATACTGCACCGGCATGTCATAGCCGGCGAACGGCACCATGCGGGCGCCCAGTTCCAGGTGCAGGGCGTGCAGCGGGGTCTTGTGCAGTGTTTCGGACATCGATGATTCCTCGTTGTTATTCGGGTCAACACTCGATGATGTTGACGGCCAGACCGCCGCGGGCGGTCTCCTTGTATTTGCTTTTCATGTCTGCGCCGGTCTGGCGCATGGTGCGGATGACCTTGTCGAGCGAGACATAGTGTTGCCCGTCGCCACGCAGGGCCATGCGCACCGCGTTGATTGCCTTGACCGAGCCCATGGCGTTGCGCTCGATGCAAGGCACCTGGACCAACCCGCCAATGGGGTCGCAGGTCAGGCCCAGATTGTGTTCCATGCCGATCTCGGCGGCGTTCTCCACTTGTTGCGGGCTGCCGCCCATGACTTCGCACAACGCGCCGGCCGCCATGGAGCAGGCCACGCCCACCTCGCCCTGGCAGCCGACTTCGGCACCGGAGATCGAAGCGTTTTCCTTGTACAGGATGCCGATGGCAGCCGCTGTGAGCAGGAAGCGCACCACCCCGTCCTCGTTGGCACCGGGAATGAAGCGCATGTAGTAGTGCAGTACCGCCGGGACGATGCCTGCCGCGCCGTTGGTCGGTGCGGTGACCACCCGCCCGCCGTAGGCGTTTTCCTCGTTCACCGCCAGGGCATAGAGGTTGACCCAGTCGAGCACCGACAGCGCATCGCGCAGGCTGGCCTCGGGGTGGCGACTGAGCTGGCGATACAACGCCGGTGCCCGTCGCTTGACCTTGAGCCCGCCGGGCAGGATGCCTTCGTGGCGGCAACCGGCTTCGACGCAGTCCTGCATGACCTGCCAGATGCGCAGCAGCCCCGAGCGGGTCTCGGCTTCGGGCCGCCAGGCCGCTTCGTTGGCCAGCATCACCTGGCTGATCGACAGGTGCTGCTCGCTGCAGTGGGCGAGCAGTTCCTTGGCGGTGCGAAACGGGTAGGCCAGCACGGTGGTGTCCTCGACGATCCGGTCGTGACCGGCAGCGTCCTCGTCGACCACGAAACCACCGCCCACCGAGTAGTACTCCCGGCTACGGATTTGCAGCCCGGCTTCATCGAAGGCGCGAAAGATCATGCCGTTGGGGTGGTAGGCCAGGGGCTTGCGGATCATCGCCAGGTGCTGTTTCTCGACGAAGGCGATTTCATGCTCGCCCAACAGGCGCAGGCGGCCGCTGTCGCGGATCGCTTGCAGACGGGCGGGGATGGCCTCGGTGTCGACGGTATCCGGGTGCTCGCCTTCAAGGCCCAGCAGCACGGCCTTATCGCTGCCATGGCCCTTGCCGGTGGCGCCGAGCGAGCCATACAGCTCGGCCTTGACGCTTACGGTGCGGGTGAGCAGGCCATCGCGGCGCAGCCCCTCGGCGAAGCGCGCGGCAGCGCGCATTGGGCCGACGGTATGGGAACTGGAGGGGCCGATGCCGATCTTGAACAGGTCGAAGACGCTTAAAGACATGGTGCTTCCTCCAGAATCGATGGACTGGTAGGGGCTGCTGTGCAGCCCAATCGCGGGACAAGCCCGCTCCCACAGGTCCGGCATACGTCTCAGGTTCAACACTATCCTGTGGGAGCGGGCTTGCCCCGCGATTGGGCCGCGAAGCGGCCCCTTGGCTACCGGATACCTCAGGCGTCCTGGTAGCTCTCGATCGACGGGCAGGCGCAGACCAGGTTGCGGTCGCCGTACACGTTGTCGACCCGGCCCACTGGCGGCCAGTACTTGGCCTCCACCAGGCTCGGCAGCGGGTACACCGCCTGCTCGCGGCTATAGCCGTGGGCCCATTCGCCGACCAGCTCCGCCGCGGTGTGCGGGGCGTTCTTCAGCGGGTTGTCGTCCTTGTCCAGGGTGCCGTTCTCGACTGCGCGGATTTCCTCGCGGATCTGGATCATCGCGTCGCAGAAACGGTCCAGTTCCTCCTTGGACTCGCTTTCGGTCGGTTCGATCATCAGGGTGCCGGCCACCGGGAAGGACATGGTCGGGGCGTGGAAGCCGAAGTCGATCAGGCGCTTGGCCACGTCGTCGACGCTGATGCCGCTGCTGTCCTTGAGCGGACGCAGGTCGAGGATGCACTCGTGGGCCACCAGGCCATTGCCGCCGGTATACAGGACAGGATAGTGCTCTTCCAGGCGGCGGGCGATGTAGTTGGCATTGAGGATAGCCATCTGCGAAGCGCGCTTGAGGCCCACGCCGCCCATCATGCGGATGTACATCCAGGTGATCGGCAGGATGCTGGCGCTGCCGAACGGCGCGGCGCAGACCGCGCCCTGGGTGTTCTCCAGGGCCGCATGGCCCGGCAGGAACGGCGCCAGGTGCGACTTGACGCCGATCGGGCCGACGCCTGGGCCACCACCGCCGTGGGGGATACAGAAGGTCTTGTGCAGGTTCAGGTGCGAGACATCGCCGCCGAACTTGCCTGGGGCACACAGGCCGACCATGGCGTTCATGTTGGCGCCGTCGATGTACACCTGGCCGCCATTGTCGTGGATGATCGCGCAGATCTCGCCGATCGCCTCCTCGAACACACCGTGGGTCGACGGGTAGGTGATCATGATCGCGGCCAGGCGATCACGATGCTCGACGGCCTTGGCGCGCAGGTCTTCGACATCGACGTTGCCACGTGCGTCACAGGCGGTGACCACCACGCGCATGCCGGCCATGTGTGCGGTGGCAGGGTTGGTGCCGTGGGCCGAGGACGGGATCAGGCAGATGTCGCGGTGGCCTTCGCCGCGGCTGCGGTGGTAGGCGCGGATGGCCAGCAGGCCCGCGTACTCGCCCTGGGAGCCGGCGTTGGGCTGCAACGACACGGCGTCGTAGCCGGTGGCGGCACAGAGCATGGCTTCCAGTTCGCGGGTCATCTGCAGGTAACCCTGGCTCTGCTCGGCCGGGGCGAACGGGTGCAGGTTGCCGAACTCGGCCCAGGTCACCGGGATCATCTCGCTGGCGGCGTTGAGCTTCATGGTGCACGAGCCCAGCGGGATCATGCTGCGGTCCAGGGCCAGGTCCTTGTCGGCCAGGCGGCGCAGGTAGCGCATCAGCTCGGTTTCGCTGTGGTAGCGGTTGAACACCGGGTGCTGGAGGATCGCCGACTGGCGCAGCAGGGTGGCCGGCAGGCGCGAGGCGGTGCTGGCGGCCAGGCTGGCGAACGCCGGCACGGCCTTGCCGTCGGCGAACAGCTGCCACAGGGCCTCGACATCGGCCTGGGTGCAGGTTTCGTCCAGGGACAGGCCCAGGTGGGCGCTGTCAATCTGGCGCAGGTTGATGCCCTGGGCGCGGGCCTGCTCGTGCAGGCGAGCGGTGGCGTCACCGGTGGCCAGGGTCAGGGTGTCGAAGTACGCGCGGGTAACGACCTTGACGCCCAGCTGCTCCAGGCCGGTGGCGAGGATGGCGGTCAGGGCGTGGGTGCGTTCGGCGATGCGCTTGAGGCCGGCCGGGCCGTGGTACACGGCGAACATGCTGGCGATGTTGGCCAGCAGCACCTGCGCGGTGCAGATGTTGCTGGTGGCTTTCTCGCGGCGGATGTGCTGCTCGCGGGTTTGCATGGCCAGGCGCAGGGCGGTCTTGCCGAAGCGGTCGATGGACACGCCGACCAAGCGGCCGGGCATGTCGCGCTTGAACGCATCGCGGGTGGCGAAATAGGCCGCGTGCGGGCCGCCGAAGCCCAGCGGTACACCGAAGCGCTGGGCGCTGCCGATGGCCACGTCGGCGTCGAATTCGCCCGGCGGGGTGAGCAGGGTCAGGGCCAGCAGGTCGGCGGCCACCGCCACCAGGGCGTTGCTGGCGTGGAAGCGCTGTACCAGCTCGCTGTAGTCGAATACGTCGCCATTGCTGGCCGGGTATTGCAGCAGGGCGCCGAAGAAGTTGCCGAGATCGCCCAGCTCACGCTCGTCGCCCACGACCACTTCGATGCCCAGGGGTTCGGCACGGGTGCGCAGCACGTCGAGGGTCTGCGGGTGGCAATGAATGGAGGCGAAGAACGCGTGACCGGCCTTGTTCTTCGACAGGCGCTTGCAGAAGGTCATGGCCTCGGCGGCGGCGGTGGCTTCGTCGAGCAGCGAGGCGTTGGCGATCGGCAGGCCGGTCAGGTCGCTGATCAGGGTCTGGAAGTTGAGCAGCGCTTCCAGGCGGCCTTGGGAGATTTCCGGCTGGTAGGGCGTGTAGGCGGTGTACCAGGCCGGGTTTTCCAGCAGGTTGCGCAGGATCGGAGCCGGCGTGTGGGTGTTGTAGTAGCCCTGGCCGATGTAGTTCTTGAACAGCTGGTTCTTGCCGGCGATGGCCTTGAGGTCGGCAAGGGCATCGGCCTCGCTCTGGCCGTCGGCGTTGCCGAGCACGCTGGTGCCCTTGATGGTGTCGGGGATGACCGCGGCGGTCATGGCATCGAGCGACTCGAAGCCCAGGGTGGCGAGCATGGCCTGCTCATCCGCGCTGCGTGGGCCGATGTGGCGGGCGATGAATTCGTTGGCGGTGCCGAGGTTGAGGGTCATTGGCGGTTCCTCAGGCGTTTTCGTTGATCAGGCGGTCGTAGGCGGCCTGGTCGAGCAGCTCGCCGACGGCGCTGGCATCGGCGGGGACGAAGCGGAAGAACCAGCCTTCGCCCAGTGGGTCTTCGTTGACCAATTCAGGGCTGTCGTTGAGGTTTTCGTTGACCGCGACCACTTCACCGGTCAGGGGCATGTACACGCCGCTGGCGGCTTTCACCGACTCCACGGTGGAGGCTTCGGCGCCTTTTTCGTACTGCTGCAGTTCTGGCAGTTGCACGTAGACCACATCACCCAGGGCGTTCTGGGCATAGGCGGTGATGCCCACGGTGACACTGCCGTCAGCCTCGACGCGCAGCCATTCGTGATCTTCGGTGAAACGCAACTCGCTCATGGGGAATCCTCGAAGCAGGGGAGGTAGGCGCGGTGGTTCCGCGCTCTTGGTCGCGATTCCCTTAGCAATAATGCGGCCAATCAGCGCGAGGCCCCGGAAATCAAGGCGGGCAGCGATTTACGCGGCGGTTTGCCCTAGCGGTTTGTAATGAAATCGCTACAGATCGGTGGCGATTGAAAAGCCATGGTGGATCAAACCCTTGCGTATCGGTGGCCAAAAAACATTGGAGTGATTTCGTTACGCTGTAGCGAAATCGATACGATAGGCACTGCCCTGCCTTCAAGGGTGGACGTGTTGCTTGCCGTCCGCATGGTGGTGGGTGTTGGGGGCGGTCGCTTCCTGCACCGGGGTGGTGCCATGATGGGCGCCGTGGCCACCGGGCGCATCGTGCATCCGGGTTTCTCCGCCGCCATGCTGGTGCCCCGAGCTGCTGGCGACCAACGCCTGGTATTTCTTTTCATGTCAGGGTCTCAGAACCACATACGGATACCGGCCACGAAGCGGGCTTCTTCCACATCCTCGCCCTCGTCGCGCAGTATGTCGGCGGTATTGCCGTATGCGCGGCTCCACGTGACGCCGATGTAGGGTGCGAACTCGCGCCGTATTTCATAACGCAGGCGCAGCCCGACTTCGGTGTTGGCCAGGCCGGAGCCTACGCCTCGCGCTTGATCGTTCTTGCCATAGATGTTCATTTCTGCCGTCGGCTGGAGGATTAGCCGATTGGTGAGCAGGATGTCATAGTCACCTTCCAGGCGCAGGGCGCTCTGGCCGTTTTCGCCAATGAACGCCGTCGCTTCGGCCTCGAAGGCATAGAGCGCCATGCCTTGCAGCCCGAACGCAGCCCAGGTTTGCGGGGCGCCAGGCTTGAAGTCCTGGCGAATACCGGTGACCACGTCCCACCAGGGCCCGATGGCATGGCCCCAGAGGGCCTGGAGCTCGGCTTCCTCGGTCACGCCATTGGTGCGTTCGCCTTCGGAGCGCAGCCAGAGGCGATCGACATCGCCGCCGATCCAGCCCGACGCATCCCAGCTCAGGGTGCTGCCGTCATCGGCGTCCTGGTATTCCAGTTGGTCGAGCAGGAAGAAGGTGTTGATCGCACTGTCATGGACGCCATGGCCGGGGAGCGGAGGAAAGGCTGCCTTGCGGTCGGCGTCCGTCAGTACCGGGATGGGGGTGCGGCTTTCGGTCGTCGGCAAAGTGCCTGGCGCGGCATGGTTCATCTGACTGTGATCCATGCCCTGCATCTTGCCGTGGTCCATGCTGCCGTGGTCCATGGGCATCTTGCTGTGGTCCATCTGCCCATGGTCCATTTTCTCCATCGTGCTCGCCGAGCCTTTCTGGTGCGCGTCATGCGCATCAGCGGCCAGGGCCGCAGGCGTCGACAACACGGCCAGGCTGAAGGCCAGCAAGCTGCCGAACAGGGTCTTGCGCAGGTTGGATTCGTTCATCGTGGCTCTTCTCATTCGTCCACACGGACTTCACGGAACATGCCCATTTCCATGTGGAACAGCAGATGGCAGTGGTAGGCCCAGCGGCCCAGCGCGTCGGCAGTGACGCGATAGCTGCGCCTGGAGCCGGGGGGCATGTCGATGGTGTGCTTGCGCACCATGAAGTTGCCGTGCTCATCCTCGAGGTCGCTCCACATGCCATGGAGGTGGATGGGGTGGGTCATCATGGTGTCGTTGACCAGGGTGATGCGCAGGCGTTCGCCGTATTTCAGGCGCAACGGCTCGGCGTCGGAAAACTTGATGCCGTCGAATGACCAGGAGAACTTCTCCATGTGGCCGGTCAGGTGCAGCTCGACCGTGCGGCCGGGTTCGCGGCCGTCCGGATCGATGAAGGTGCTGCGCAGGTCGGCGTAGGTCAGGACCTTGCGGCCGTTGTCGCGCAGGCCGATGCCCGGGTCGTCCAGCTTGGGCGTAGGGGTCATGGTCTGCATGTCGACCAGCGGACTGTTGTTTTCCGAGGCCGGGTGCTGCTGCATCTGGCCACCGGCGGCGCCAGGGTTCATGCCCGCCATCTGGCTGTGGTCCATGCCGGCCATGTCGCCTTGCATGCCATGGTCCATACCGCCCATGGCGCTGTGATCCATGCCCATGTCGGCCATGCTGATAAGGGGGCGTGGGTCGAGCGCCGGTACCGCTGCGCTCAGGCCATGCTGCACGGCCAGGGTGCCGCGGGCATAACCGGTGCGGTCCATGGACTGGGCGAAGATCGTGTAGGCCTGCTCAGCAGCAGGCTCCACGAGCACATCGTAGGTTTCCGCGACGGCGATGCGAAACTCGTCGACGCTCACCGGCTCGACGGGCTGGCCGTCGGCGGCGACCACGGTCATCTTCAGGCCCGGAATGCGGACATCGAAGTAGCTCATGGCCGAGCCGTTGATAAAGCGCAGACGGATCTTCTCGCCCGGCTGGAAGAGGGCGGTCCAGTTGCCGTCCGGCGCCTGGCCGTTCATCAGGTAGGTATAGGTATACCCACTGACGTCGGCGAGGTCCGTGGGGCTCATCTTCATCTCGGCCCACATCTTGCGATCGGCCAGGGTCGCCGACCAGCCTTTCTCGCCCACGTCGTTGATGAAGTCGCCCACGGTGCGCTTGTGGAAGTTGTAGTAGTCGGACTGCTTCTTCAGCTTGGCCATGACCCGAGCCGGGTCCTCGTCGGTCCAGTCGCTGAGCATCACCACATAGTCGCGGTCGTACTGGAAGGGCTCGGGTTCCTTCGGGTCGATCACCAACGGGCCGTACACGCCCACCTGCTCCTGCAGCCCGGAATGGCTGTGGTACCAATAGGTGCCGCTCTGCCTGACCTGGAAGCGGTACTCGTACAGGCCGTCCGGCGCGATGCCATGAAAGCTCAGGCCCGGTACGCCGTCCATGTTGGCCGGCAGGATGATGCCGTGCCAATGGATCGAGGTGTCTTCCTGCAGTCGGTTGCGCACGCGCAGGGTGACCGTGTCGCCTTCACGCCAGCGCAGCAGTGGGCCGGGCAGGGTGCCGTTGATGGTCATGGCCGTGCGCGGGGCGCCGGTGATGTTCACTGGCGTCTGGCCAATGAACAGGTCGAATTCGGTACCGCTCAGCACCGTGGGCTGCCCGGGGCTGGTGAGCGCCCAGACCGGGCTGCGCCATAGGCCCAGGCTGCCCAGGATGCCACCTGCGGCCAGGCCCTTGACGAAGGTGCGCCTCGAGGTTTTGCAATGCATGCCGTGTCTGTCCCATGAGTCAATGGAGCCTGCGCGATCCATCGGCGCGGTCAGGCTGTCGGGCTGGGCTTTGCGCCACAGCTCGCTCATGGTGTCAGCCTAGGCAGCGACGGCTGTCAGCTGCCTGAGGCGATGGTTACATTTTTGTCAGCTTGGGCGGCACGCATCGCGATCAGAGGGCGGCGAAGATGGGCAGGACGAGGTACAGCCTGGCCGCATCGTAGTTCTTCACTATTCAATTCTTGTTCGGAATACCGTATTTGCGCAGCCGTTGGGCAATGGCGGTGTGCGAGGTCTGCAGGCGCCCGGCCAATTGCCGGGTCGAGGGGTAGCTCAGGTACAGCCGCTGCAGCAGGTCGCGCTCGAATGCCTGCACCGCTTGCTCCAGGCTCGCCACTTCGCCGTCCTGGCCACGCGCCACGGAGGTGCCGGCGATGTCCAGGTCGCCGATGTCCACCAGGCTGCCTTCGCAAATGGCCGCGGCGCGGAAGATCACGTTCTGCAACTGGCGCACATTGCCCGGCCAGGGGTTGGCGAGCAGCGCCGAATGGGTGGCCGGGGCCAGGCGGCAGGGTGGGCGCTGGATCTGCGTGCAGGCCTGCTGCATGAAGAAGCGCGCCAGCAACAGGATGTCCTGGCCTCGCTCGCGCAGCGGGGGCACCTGCAGGTTGAGCACATTGAGGCGGTAGAACAGGTCTTCGCGAAAGGTGCCTTCGGCGACCATGCGCTCCAGGTCGCGGTGAGTGGCGCTGATGATGCGCACATCGACCTTGACCTCACGGTCGCCGCCGACCCGGCGGAAGCTGCCGTCACTGAGAAAGCGCAGCAGCTTGGCCTGCAGGTAGGGCGACATCTCGCCGATCTCGTCGAGGAATACCGTGCCCTGGTTGGCCAGCTCCATCAGCCCCGGCTTGCCACCGCGTTGCGCGCCGGTGAAGGCGCCGGGGGCATAGCCGAACAGTTCGCTCTCGGCCAGGCTCTCGGGCAGGGCGGCGCAGTTCAGGGCGAGGAACGGGGCGGCATGGCGGCTGCTGATGGCATGGCAAGCACGGGCCACCAGCTCCTTGCCGGTGCCGGTCTCGCCATGCACCAGCAGCGGCGCGTCCAGGGCTGCTACCCGCAGGGCGCGGGCCTTGAGGGTGCGGATCGCCGGCGAGTCGCCAAGCAGGGCGTCGAAGCCTTCGGCGTGGTCGTGACGCAGCGCCGAGAGGCGTTCGCCCATGCGCGTCGGCGGGTAGAGCGTCAGCAGGCCGCCGGCGTTGGTGATCGGGGTGGCATCGAGCAGCAGGCTCTGGCCGTTGAGCTGCATCTCGCGCATCGGCAGGTGGAAGTTGTTTTCCAGCAGGGCTTCGAGCAGCCCGGGGTCGTTGAACAGGTCGCCCACCGAGCGGCCGGCGGACTCGCGCCCGCACAGGGCGATCAGCGCGGGGTTGGCCAGCAGCACCAGGCCTGCGCTGTCCACTGCCAGCACAGGGTCGCTCATCGCGGCCAGCAGCGCATCGAGCTGCAGGTGGCGGCGCTGGCCGGGGAGGATGTCGACCACTTCGACCGATTGCACGCCCTGGACTTCGAACAGCGCGTCGTGAAGCTCCTCCAGCACGGCGGGGCTCAGGGTCGGCGCGTCGATGTAGACGTTGGGCGGAACCATCTCCACGGCGTCCAGGTTGAGGTTGCGGGCACCGAGCAGGGCCAGGACTTCCTGGGTGATGCCGACGCGGTCGATGAAGCTGACGTGGATGCGCATGGGGCGATGGGGCTGTGGCTGGGGGAGGGCGGTAGTATGCCTCAACATCGCCCGGGCCGCTGTGCGGCCCTTTCGCGGCACGAGGCCGCTCCTACAAGGGGGTACGCGCCTCTGTAGGAGCGGCCGCGTGCCGCGAAGGGGTCGCAAAGCGGCCCCAGGTTTCCCAAATCACTCCAAATGCTCAGGCTTGATCGGGTCGCCCGACTTCACGTCCAGCTTCTGGCGAATGTCCTCGAACATATAGTCGTAGAGCTTGTGCGGCGAGCCGAGGTTCTCGAACTTCTTCGGCGGCGGCAGGTGCGACTGGGCCTTGCGGCTGAGCTGCATGAGAAAGCTCGGCAGGACCTGGTCCTTGGCCAGGAAGAATTTCTCGTCGACCGCCTTGCCCTCGATGCTGCCATGCATGTGGAACTGGATGCCTCTGCCTTCCTTGGGGTCCTGGGCCGCTTCGTATTCGATGTTGAGGTCGTAGCTGTGGTCGTTCTTGTTGAGCGCGGTGCGCTCGATATGTACATGTCCGGGCTCGTACTTGGCCATGGCAGGCTCCTCTGGAAGGTGGAACGGCGGGCTGTGATGAGCCCGCCCACTGCATTCAACGGTAGCTGATACCCGGCTTTTCGGTGCTCACGCGGGTGCCGGCGGTGCCTTTGACGATGTCCTCGATGTTTTCCAGCGAGCTGATCACTGCCACCTTGCCGGTGTGGCGGGCGAAGTCGCAGGCGGCCTGCACCTTCGGCCCCATGGAACCGGCTGCGAAGCCGAGCTTTTCCAAGGCGTCGGGGTGGGCCTGGGCAATGGCCTTCTGCGTGGGCTTGCCCCAGTCGATGTAGGCCGCGTCGACGTCGGTGGCGATGATCAGCAGGTCCGCCTCCAGCTGTTCGGCCAGCAGGGCCGAGCACAGGTCCTTGTCGATCACTGCCTCGATGCCCTTTAGCTTGCGGTTTTCATCGTACATCGTGGGAATGCCGCCGCCGCCGGCACAGATCACGATGCTGCTCTTTTCCAGCAGCCACTTGATCGGGCGGATTTCGAAGATGCGCTTGGGCTTGGGGCTTGCGACCACGCGGCGGTACTTGTCGCCATCGGCCTTGACCACCCAGCCCTTTTCCTTGGCCAGGCGCTCGGCCTCCTCTTTGCTGTAGACCGGGCCGATGAACTTGGTCGGGTCCTTGAAGGCCGGGTCGTTGGCATCGACTTCGACCTGGGTCAACAGCGTGGCGAAGGGCACTTCGAAGTCGAGCAGGTTGCCCAGCTCCTGTTCGATCATGTAGCCGATCATGCCTTCGGTCTCGGCGCCGAGCACGTCCAGCGGGTAGGCCTCGTCGGGTTTATAGGCCAGGCCCTGGAGCGACAGCAGGCCGACCTGCGGGCCGTTGCCGTGGGCGATGACCAGTTCGTTGCCCGGGTGGATCTTGGCGATCTGCTCGGTGGCGGTACGGATATTGGCGCGCTGGTTGTCGGCGGTCATGGGCTCGCCGCGACGCAGCAGGGCGTTGCCGCCCAAAGCAACAACGATACGCATGGAAAATGTCCTTTTGCGAAGAGGGAGAAGGCACCGCCCCCTTTGTGGGAGCGGGCTTGTCCCGCGATAGCGACAGCAGGTTCAACACGGTTTCCTGGTCGGGCGCGATCGTGGGGCAAGCCCGCTCCTACAAGGAGGGGGGCCGTCAAAGGTCAGCCAGGGTCGACACCAGGATCGCCTTGATGGTGTGCATGCGGTTCTCCGCCTGCTCGAAGGCGATGCAGGCCGGCGACTCGAACACGTCATCGGTGACTTCGATGCCGTTGGCCAGGTGCGGGTACTGTTCGGCGATCTGCTTGCCGACCTTGGTCTCGGAGTTATGGAACGCCGGCAGGCAGTGCATGAACTTGGTGCGCGGGTTGCCGGTGGCCTTCATCAGTTCTTTATTCACCTGGTAGGGCAGCAGCAGTTTGATGCGTTCGCCCCAGGCTTCGACCGGCTCGCCCATCGAGACCCACACGTCGGTGTGGACGAAGTCCACGCCAGCGACCGCGGCTTTCGGGTCTTCGGTGAGGGTGATGCGCGCGCCGCTTTCCTCGGCGTATTGCTTGCAGCGTTGTACCAGGTCGTCATGGGGCCACAGCTCCCGGGGTGCGGCAATGCGCACATCCATGCCGAGCTTGGCGCCGATCAGCAACAGGGAGTTGCCCATGTTGTTGCGGGCATCGCCCAGGTAGGCGTAGCTGATGTCGTGCAGCGGCTTGTCGCTGTGCTCGCGCATGGTCAGCACGTCGGCGATCATCTGGGTCGGGTGGTACTCGTCAGTCAGGCCGTTGAACACCGGAACGCCGGCGAACTTGGCCAATTCCTCGACGATCTCTTGCTTGAAACCACGGTATTCGATGGCATCGTACATGCGCCCGAGCACCCGGGCGGTGTCCTTCATGCTTTCCTTGTGGCCGATCTGCGAGGAGTTGGGGTCGATGTAGGTGACGTTGGCGCCCTGGTCATAGGCGGCGACTTCGAAGGCGCAGCGGGTGCGGGTCGAGGTCTTCTCGAAGATCAGGGCGATGTTGTTGCCCTTGAGGTGCTGCTGCTCGGTGCCGGTGTACTTGGCGCGCTTGAGATCGCGGGACAGGTCCAGCAGGTACTTCAGCTCGCGGGTAGTGTGGTGTTCGAGGCTGAGCAGGTTGCGGTTGTGGATATTGAACGCCATGACGGTTCTCCTTGGATTCGGGGTCGGCCCGGCTGCCACCTTGTGGGGGCAGCCGGGGGATGGCTTAGTAGTCGATGGGGTCGCGCACGATCGGGCAGGTCATGCAGTGGCCGCCGCCACGGCCCCGGCCCAGTTCGCCGGCACTGATGGTGATGACCTCGATCCCGGCCTTGCGCAGCAAGGTATTGGTGTAGGTGTTGCGGTCGTAGCCGATGACCACGCCTGGCTCCAGCGCCACCACGTTGTTACCGTCATCCCATTGCTCGCGCTCGGCGGCGAAGCTGTTGCCGCCGGTTTCGACCACGCGCAGCTTGACGCCCAGCTGCTCGCCGACCACCTCGATGAACGACTTGTTCTCGCGGCGTACGTCCATGCCGTAGGGCTTGCTTTCGTCCGGGCGGATGATGAACGGCACGATCTCGCGCACCACTTCCGGGAAGACCGTGACCAGGTCGCGGTCGCAGAAGCTGAACACAGTGTCCAGGTGCATGGCCGCACGGGACTTCGGCAGCCCGGCGACGATCACTTTCTCCACTGCACCCTTGGCGAAGAGGTTCTGTGCCAGTTGGCCGATGGCCTGGCGCGAGGTGCGCTCACCCATGCCGATCAGCACGATGCCCTTGCCGATCGGCATGACGTCGCCGCCTTCGAGGGTGGCCTGGCCGTGCTCCTGGTCCGGGTCGCCGTACCAGACCTGGAAGTCGGCCTTGGTGAACTCGGGGTGGAACTTGTAGATGGCGGTGGTCAGCAGGGTTTCCTGGCGTCGCGCCGGCCAGTACATCGGGTTGAGGGTCACGCCGCCATAGATCCAGCAGGTGGTGTCGCGGGTGAACTGGGTGTTGGGCAGCGGCGGCAGGATGAAGCTGGAGTGGCCCAGGTAGTCGTTGTACATCTTGACCACGCTGGCGCCTTCGCTCTCCGGCAGGTCCTGGCCGGCCACGCCGCCGATCAGGAACTCGGCCAGGTGACGTGGCTCCTGGCCTTCCAGCCAGCTGCGCACTTCGTTGGTCAGGCCCACCCCGACGGTGTCGGGGGTGATCTTGCGGTCGAGGATCCACTTCAGGGCCTCGGGGTTCTGCACGATGTCGGTGAGCAGGTTATGCATTTCCAGCACATCCACGCCACGCTCGCGCATCTTGGTGACGAAGTCGAAGTGGTCGCGCTTGGCCTGGTCGACCCAGATCACATCGTCGAACAGCAGCTCGTCGCAGTTGCTTGGGGTCAGGCGCTTGTGCGCCAGTCCCGGGGCGCAGACCATCACCTTGCGCAGCTTGCCTGCTTCGGAGTGGACACCGTACTTCTGTTTTTCCGTGGACATGGTTCATTCCTCCAAGAATGCGAAGACGTGATTCAAAGGGTCAGGAAACCGTCGTACAGGCCGTAGGCCGCCACCAGGGCGCCAACCACGACGGCTGCGAAGATCAGTTTTTCCACGCTGGTGAAGATGGGTTGGCCCACCTCGCGCTTGGCCTTGGCGAACAGGATCGCGCCGGGGGCATAGAGCAGGGCCGAGAGCAGCAGGTACTTCACGCCGCCGGCGTACAGCAGCCAGATGGCGTACAGCAGGGCGATGCCACCGATGACCAGGTCCTTCTTGCGTTCGGCCAGGGCCTGCTCGTAGGTCTCGCTGCGCACTGCCAGCAGTACCGCGTAGGCCGCCGACCACAGGTAGGGCACCAGGATCATCGAGGTGGCGAGGTAGATCAGCGACAGGTAGGTGCTGTTGGAGAACAAGGTGATGACCAGGAAGATCTGCACCATGGCGTTGGTCAGCCACAGGGCGTTGGCCGGCACATGGTTGGCGTTCTCGCGGCGCAGGAACTCCGGCATGGTGTGGTCTTTGGCTGCGGCGAACATGATCTCGGCGCACAGCAGTACCCACGACAGCAGGGCACCGAGCAGCGAGATGATCAGGCCGACGCTGATCAGCACTGCCCCCCAGTGACCGACCACATGTTCCAGCACGGCGGCCATCGACGGGTTCTGCAGCTTGGCCAGCTCCGGCTGGGTCATCACGCCCAGCGACAGCACGTTCACCAGTACCAGGAACAGCAGCACGGTGATGAAGCCGATGACCGTGGCCTTGCCCACGTCGGCGCGTTTTTCCGCCCGCGAGGAGAAGATGCTCGCGCCCTCGATGCCGATGAATACCCAGACAGTGACCAGCATCATGTTGCGCACCTGGTCCATCACACTGCCAAGGTCGGGCGAGCCTTGGCCCCAGATGTCGGCGGTGAAGATGTCGAGCTTGAAGGCGAACAGGCAGATCAGGGCGAACAGCGCCAGCGGCACCACCTTGGCCACCGTGGTGACCAGGTTGATGAACGCCGCTTCCTTGATGCCGCGCAGCACCAGGAAATGCACCGCCCACAGCAGGATGGAGGCGCCGATCACGGCGGCCGGGGTATTGCCTTCGCCGAAGATCGGGAAGAAATAGCCCAGCGTGCTGAACAACAGCACGAAGTAGCCGACGTTGCCCAGCCAGGCGCTGATCCAGTAGCCCCAGGCCGAGGAGAAGCCCATGTAGTCACCGAAACCGGCTTTGGCATAGGCATACACCCCACCGTCGAGGTCGGGCTTGCGGTTGGCCAGGGTCTGGAACACGAATGCCAGGGTCAACATACCCACGGCGGTGATGGCCCAGCCGATCAGCACGGCGCCGACGCCGGCGCTGGCCGCCATGTTTTGCGGTAATGAAAAGATACCGCCGCCAATCATCGAGCCGACGACAAGTGCAACGAGCGCACCCAGTTTGAGTTTTCCGGGAGAATCAGACATTTGACAACTCCATGCCAGGAGAACGTTGACTTCAGATTAAGTCCGACGCCTTTGCCATTCGCTGACCTAAGTCAGCTTCATGGTGATGTGAAGTAGGAAAATTCCTTCACACGTTTCCTGGGGAGTACCGATTTCCCGGCTGCAGGCCTTGCGCGCTGGCACCTCCCTGTCCATCTAGAGCAAACACTCTGTTTAGCCTGCGAGCATAGACGTTAGCCGCTTTTGGCTAATCTGCAAGTTCTCCTGAATATTCCTTATTAAATGCAAGGTGGATTGGCATGATGCATGGACCTATAGGGTATATCGGCTCGACACCTAGAATGCTGGGTTATGAAAGTTCCCGTCCTGATCGCCTGGGCTACTATGGACACGTTTCGTTTTTCATATTGAGCGCACGGGTTGTTTCACGGATATTGCAACGGACCAGGGAGCGGACCTCATGAGCGAACCGGGACAAAAGCTGCGCCTGGGTGCGTTGATCGCACTGGTGGTCGGCTCGATGATCGGCGGCGGTATCTTTTCGTTGCCGCAGAACATGGCGGCGCGGGCCGATGTCGGGGCGGTGCTGATCGGTTGGGGCATCACCGCGGTGGGCATGCTGGCGCTGGCATTCGTGTTCCAGACCCTGGCCAACCGCAAGCCTGAACTCGACTCCGGGGTATATGCCTATGCCAAGGCCGGTTTCGGTGACTACATGGGCTTCTCCTCGGCCTGGGGCTACTGGATCAGCGCCTGGCTGGGCAACGTCGGCTATTTCGTGCTGCTGTTCAGCACCCTAGGCTTCTATTACCCGGTGTTCGGCGAGGGCAATACGCCCGTGGCCATCGGCTGCGCCTCGCTGCTGCTGTGGGCGGTGCATTTCCTGGTGCTGCGCGGCATCAAGGAGGCAGCGTTCATCAACCAGGTGACCACCATCGCCAAGGTGGTGCCGCTGCTGATGTTCATCGTCATCGCAGCCTTCGCGTTCCGTGCCGATATCTTCACCCGCGATATCTGGGGCCTGGGCAACCCGAAGTTCGGCAGCGTGCTGGAGCAGGTGCGCAACATGATGCTGGTGACCGTGTTCGTGTTCATCGGCATCGAGGGCGCCAGCGTCTATTCCGGCCGGGCCCTGCATCGTTCGGACGTGGGCAAGGCCACGGTGATCGGGTTCCTCGGGGTGCTGGCCCTGCTGGTGCTGGTCAACGTGCTGTCGCTGGGGGTGATGACCCAGCCTGAGCTGGCCAACCTGCAGAACCCGTCGCTGGCATCGGTGCTCGAGCACATCGTCGGGCCCTGGGGCGCGTTGCTGATCAGCGTCGGGCTGGCGGTGTCGTTGCTCGGGGCACTGCTGTCGTGGGCATTGCTGTGCGCCGAGATCCTCTTCGCCACAGCCAGGGACAAGACCATGCCGCGTTTTCTGGCGCGGGAGAACGCCAATCATGTACCGGCCAATGCGCTGTGGTTGACCAACTGCATGATCCAGGGCTTCCTGCTGATCACCCTGTTTTCGGCTGGCACCTACACCAGCCTCATCTACCTGGCCTCCTCGATGATCCTGGTGCCGTACTTCTGGTCGGCGGCCTATGCGGTGCTGCTGGCGCTGCGCGCAGAGGGCTATGCCGGGCAGGAAGGGCTGCGACGCAAAGACCTGCTGGTGGCCATGGTCGCGTTGCTCTATGCCGTCTGGCTGTTGTACGCCGGGGGGCTCAAGTACCTGCTGCTGTCGGCGCTGCTGTATGCGCCCGGGGTGATCCTGTTCGCCCGGGCCAAGCATGAGCAGGGGCAGGCGCTGTTCACCCGATGGGAGAAGCTGATCTTCGCGGCGGTGCTGGCCGGGGCCGGCCTGGCCGCCTATGCGCTCTATTCAGGAGTGCTGAGCTTGTGAACCTTCGTCCGAGGTGGGCGGAGTGGGGCGTTCCGGGCGCGACCATATCCACAGGTTGCCCAGGGTCATGCCGCCGATGGCCAGGAACACCGGCCAGCGCGCTTCCAGAAATATCAGCATCAACCCGGCACACAGCAGCATGCTGACGGTGGCGCTGACCTTGGCCCGGCGCTGGATCACCTTGCCATGGCGCCAGTTGTACAAGATCGGGCCGAACAGGCGATGGCTCTCCAGCCAGGCGCTCAGGCGCGGGGAGCTGCGGGTGGCGGCCCAGGCGGCGAGCAGGATGAACTCGGTGGTCGGCAGGCCGGGGATAACGATGGCCACGAGGCCGATGCCCAGGCTGATGTAGGCCAGGAGCGCGAACAACAGGCGGGACAGTTTCGAGCGGGCAGGTCGGGTCATGGTCTCACTGCAATGAACGGCCCGGCCATCGTAGCGGATGGCCGGGTGAAGCGTGTCAGGCCAGTGCGGCATCCGCGGCATAGGCGTGCTTGAGCAACTCGGTGAAACGCTCGAAGGCCTCGACCGCGCCACGCTCGGCGGCGGCATCCTCTTCGGGCGACAGTGCCAGGCTGTCGAGGATCCGGGTGAACTGCTTCCAGCCTTCGGCGCGGCCACCTTCCGGCTCACCCAGGTGACGGGCACCGAAACGCTCGGACAGCTCCAGGGCCACGGCACGCTTGATCAGGAACGCAGCGCCCAGTTTGGAGCCTTCGGAGACGAAGATCCAGCCCAAGGCCTGGCCAAGGCTCGGGTTGTGCAGGGCACCGGGCACCGGGGCGGGCACTTCGGTATCCAGGTCGGCCAGGTCCAGACGGGCTTGCTCGGCACGGCAGCGGGCGGCCAGGTCGGGGAAGAGGGCGATCAGTTTCGGGTCGTTGTACAGGGCCTTGAGCTCGGACTGGAACAGGTACTGGGCAACCACGAAGCGGGCGAAGCTTTCGCGACTGTCGAATGGCGTGTGGGATTTGACCAGGGCGTCGAGTTCGCTGTGGGGGGCGTGGGTGACCTGGTTCAGGCGCTGGGAGCGCAGGGAAGTGGTGGTCATGGGGTGGGTCCTTGGGAAATTGGGCTCTAGTGACAAGACGAACGAGGTGGTGGCTGGACGTAAAAATTCTGTTTGGTTTAGGAGGGCGTACCTCTTGGGGTAGGTGTTGTTTGTGAGATCGAGCGCCGCCCGCGCGGCGCTCGATCTCACAGACACCCAGGCCGCTGCGGCGAACGGCTCAGATATCCCACACCAAGTTGATCGCGAAGTTACGCCCTGGCGCCGTCAGGCGGTCGAGGTTGGCCGGCTGGGTCACGGCGGCCTCGCCCTGGCCGTCGTAGCGGCGTACCGAGTCCCACTGCCAGTACTTCTTGTCGGTGAGGTTGTACAGGCCGGCGTTGACCGTGAGGTCGTCGGTCACCTTGTAGAAACCGGTCAGGTCCAGTACCCCGTAGCCAGGGGTACGGAACTTGGTGCTCTGGCCATCCGGAGCGAAGAAGGTGTCGTCATCGACACGGGTCTTGCGCTTGACCAGCGTCCAGCTGACCTGTGCGCCGTAGCCCGGTTGCTCGTAGCCCAGCCCGAACACGCCGGTCAGCGGGTTGACGGCGTTCAATGGCTGGCCGGTGTCGTCGTTGCGGCCATAGGCATAGGCGATCGAGCCTTGGGTGTACAGGCCCTGCGGCGCGCCGAAGTGGCCGAGGTCAAGGCGGCCCTTGACCTCGGCGCCCTTGATGGTGGCATGCCTGATGTTGTTGGCCTGGTAGGTGGGCAGCAGGTCCAGGCTCTTGACCGCATCCTCGTCGATGAAGTCACGGTACTTGTTGTAGAACACCGCGACATCGAAGCTGCCCGCGTCGAAGTGGCCACGCAGGCCGGTTTCATAGCTCTTGCTCTTTTCAGGCTCCAGGTTCGGGTTGCCTTGGACGCTGTAGCCCAGCTCCGCGTTTTCGAAACGACCGTACATGGCCTTGGCGGTCGGCGTGCGGAAGCCTTCGGCGTACTGGCCGTACCAGGTGTAATGGTCGTTGAAGGCATAGGTGACGCCCAGCTTGGGCGACAGGCGATGCCAGTGCTTGGTCGAGTCGTCGACGTTCTGCGCGCTGCCGTCGCCGTTCTCCAGGCCACGCAGGAACGCGTCGGTCATTTTCGGTTTCATGCGGGTGTAGTCGTAGCGGGCGCCGGGCAGGAAGGTCCAGTTGTTCCAGCGGATTTCATCCTGGGCGAACAGGCTGTAGGTATCGACCGTCGGGTCCGGGAAATCACTGACCAGTACCTGGCCATCTGCCGGGCTGTCCGCGCCTGGGGCCGGGCAGCCCCTGCCAACCGACAGGCAGGTGCCGGTACCGCTGCGCGAACCGGTCACCTTGTCATGCTTGAAGGTCGTGCCGTAGGTCAGCAGGTGTTCGGTTTCGCCCAGGTTGAATGCCTTGTCCAGCTGCGCATCGAAGACCCATTGACGATCCTTGTAGGTGGTGCTGCGGGTGCGCAGTACCTCACGCACTCTCGGGGCATAGATCTCCTCGGTGCTTTGGTCGGTCTTGGCAATCTGGTAGTTCAGGCTCCACTTCACGTGGTCGGCCAGCAGGCTGTCGAGCCCGAACTCATGGTTGATGCCGAAGCGCTCGCGGGTGATGGTGTCGTTGCCGGTACGGGCGCGGTACATGTTCATCGCGCCCATGCCAGGGATGAAGGGGCCGCCTACCGCACTGAGCATGTTCTGGTCGCGGTCATCCTTGTAGCGCTCGTAGGTCAAGCCCAGGCGCGCGTCGTCGGTGTAGTTCCAGCCCAGCTTGGCCAGCACGTTGGTGGTGCGCGCGTCCACCGGGTTGGCTTCGGTGCGGTCCAGGCCGGTGCCGCCATGCCTGCCGTAGCTCTCGGTCTCGTGGCCGTTGCGCTGGCTCAGGTGCAGCAGGCCGTCGAAGGCGTCTTGGCGGCCGGCGACGGTGGCCGAGTTCAACCAGCTTTCATCGGCGGAGCTGTAGCCGGTCTTCAGGCGGGCACCGACGTCCTTGCCGGGCTTGATGATGTCGTCCGGGTCGAGGGTGAAATAGCTCACCGCACCGCCGATGGCGTTGCTGCCGTACAGCACCGATGCCGGGCCGCGCAGGATTTCCACGCGCTTGACGATCTCGGGGTCGACATAGTTGCGTTGGGTTTGCGCGTAGGGGCCGTAGAAGAAGCTGTCGGGGATCGAGACGCCGTCGACCTGGGTCAGGATGCGTTCGCGGTCGATGCCGCGAATGTTGAAGCCGTTCAAGCCACTGCGCTGGCCGGTGCCGGCGACCGATACTCCGGGCTCGTAGCGCACCATGTCCTGGATGGTGTTGACGTTCTGCCGGTCGAGCTGTTCGCGGGTCTGCACGGTCACCGTGCTCGGCACCTGGCTGACGTCCTGTGCGCTGCGGGTGGCGCTGACCGTCAGTTGTTGCAGGGCAATGGTGTTGCCGGTCGCCTGGCGCTCCAGCACGACATTGCCGTTGCTGATGGTGCGGAACTGGAGCCCGGTACCTTGCAGCAGGCGGCGCAGCGCTGTTTGCGGCGTCAGCGAGCCCTGCACGCCTGGCGAGGAAACACCTTCGGCCACCTCTGCGCTGAAGCCGACCTGCCAGCCGGTGACCTGGCTGAACGCATTGATTGCTGCAACCAAAGGCTGCTGGTCGATGGCGAAGCGGTAGTCGCCCATGCGTGGGCTGCTGGCTTGGGCCGGCTCCGCAGCCAGCGCTGGCAGGCTGCAGGTGCCGCTGGCGAGCAGGGCCAAGGTCAGCAGGGACAATTGCCCCATACGGCGGGGCGGGTTGGACGGGCGAGTTGGACCTGTGGACATCGAAGGCGCTCCCTGACGCGCGAACTGTTATAGGTGATGACTGTTCTTGTTTTCAAACAAGAATCAGTTGCATTGGCCATAACGAGACGGATGCAGGGTGCTGATCGCGTAAAAATAATCAGTGGATCAGTTGATGATCACCAGCGCCGGGTATTCATGCAGTTGTGCCGACGTGATGTGGGCGAGGGCGCGCAGGGTTTCCAGCGGTTGGTCGAGGCGGTAGTTGCCAGTCACCGCGACCTGATCGAGGCGTGCGTTGCGGTTGATGATCCAGCCTGGGTAATAGCGCTGCACCTCAGCGAGCACCTGGCTCAGCGGGCAATTCTCGAACACCAGGCGCCCATCGATCCAGGCCAGGTCCTTGCGCAGGTCCGCGCGCTCGCGTTCACCGAAGCCCTGGGGCCCGACGCTGATGCTGTCGCCGGCACTGAGGCGAATGCGTTGATCGCTCGGCGCCTGCACGTCCACATCGCCGCGTTGCACCCTGACCTGGGCCTGGCCATCGAGGTAGCGCACGGCGAAATCGGTGTCGCTCGCCTGCGCGCGCAAAGGGCCGGCCTGGATGTGCAGGGGCGATGTGGTATTGCCAGGCACCTGGAAATAGGCCTCGCCCTTGAGCAGGCGTGCGACCTGCTGGCCGTTGCGCAGGTCACTGGCGAAGGCCGAGTCGGTATTGAGCAGCACCTTGGCGCCA
Source organism: Pseudomonas sp. p1(2021b) (assembly GCF_020151015.1). Taxonomy (NCBI): domain Bacteria; kingdom Pseudomonadati; phylum Pseudomonadota; class Gammaproteobacteria; order Pseudomonadales; family Pseudomonadaceae; genus Pseudomonas; species Pseudomonas sp. p1(2021b). The sequence goes on along the minus strand of NZ_CP083746.1, from coordinate 4,081,951 downwards.
TCGTCCAGTTGCAGGCGCTGGCGTTCGCCGACCACTGTCAGGTGGTCGGCCTGCAGGCGCATCGGCAGGTTGCCGAAGGTGAGCAGCCCGACCAGCAATACCGCGGCGGTAGCCAGGGGCTTGCGATGGGTGTGCAGACGTGCGACCAGGGATCGGCGCTGGGCCTGGTGCAGTTGCGCGGCGGCCTGGCGCAAGGGAGCGCCGTTCCACAGGGCCTCGGCACGTACATAGGCTGCGGCGTTTTCCTCAGCCGCACCCAGCCAGGCTTCGAAGGCCCGGGTGTCCTCGTCGCTGGCGCACTGCAGGCGCACGAGCCAGTCCAGCGCCTCGTCCATGGCACGGGCGTCAGGCCCTGCAGGTGATGGGCGAGGGGCTGGGCTGTCTGTCACGAAGAATCCTTGCTGTAGGTCTTTTCGCAAATGATCACGGCTGCGCGAAGCCATGGCAAGCGCCTTGCCCGGGCCGACCGGCGAGTGGCGGTTACTCGAGGCGCTCGGCCACGCCCATGCAGATCGCCATGATCAGCTTGAGCTCCTTCTGCACGGTGCTGGCCGAAACCTTCAGTTGGTCGGCGATTTCCAGGTAGCTGGCGCCATGCAGGCGGCTGAGGATGAAGATACGTTGCTGGCGCGGGGTCAATTGGCCGAGGCTGATGCTCAAGCGCTCGAGCAACTGCTCGGCGTGGGCGGCATCTTCGTTGCTGGTGGTGGGGGCAGCGACGTTGTACAAGATGTCGTCGGGCACATCGTCGACCAATGTACGTGCCTGCACCTTGCGTGCACGTAGGTGGTCCAGGGCGAGGTTGCGCGCTGTCTGGAACACGAAGGGCTCGAGGTGCTCGATCGGTCGCTCGCCCAGGGCACGGGTGACCCGCAGGTAGGTTTCCTGCAGCAGGTCCTCGGCCGTGCTGGGGTTACCGACCATGCGCTGCAGTGTGCGCAGCAAGGTAAGGCGCTGGGTGAGGAAGACGGTATCGAAGCGGGACTGACTCACGGGAAAACCTGACCAACGAGAGGCGAATGATAATGCTTATCATCTGCCCTGTTGGTCAAGTCCAACATGCAATCGGCGCGAATCTGCATTTTTTATGTTTGCCTTGACGGCTGCGGTGCCTGTGAGATCGAGCGCCGCGCGGGCGGCGCGCGATCTCCTAGGCATCGTAGTGCGTTACGTCAACGGGCGTTGCACAACGCCAGACAGTTATCCAGCATGCGGTTGGAGAAGCCCCATTCGTTGTCGTACCAGGCCAGTACCTTGAGCATCCGCCCGTTGGCCCGAGTATGGTTGGCATCGAAGATCGACGACAACGGGTTGTGGTTGAAGTCGCACGACACCAGCGGCAAGGCGTTGTAGCCCAGTACCCGAGAGTGCCGGCTGGCCTCGAGGAACAGCTGGTTGACCTGCTCGGCACTCACCTCGCGCTTGAGGTTGACGGTCAGGTCCACCAGCGACACATTGATCACCGGTACCCGCACGGCCATGCCAGTGAGCTTGCCGGCCAGCTCTGGCAGCACCAGGCCCACGGCTTCGGCGGCGCCGGTCTTGCTCGGGATCATCGACTGGGTAGCCGAACGCGCCCGGTAAGGGTCGCTGTGGTACACGTCGGTGAGCACCTGGTCGTTGGTGTAGGCGTGGATGGTGGTCATCAACCCTTGCTCGATGCCGAACTCGCGCTCCAGCACCTGAGCGATCGGGGCCAGGCAGTTGGTGGTGCAAGAGGCGTTGGAAATGACCTGGTGCGAGGCCCGCAGGATGTCATGGTTGACCCCGTAGACCACCGTCGCGTCGGCGCCCTTGGCCGGTGCCGAGACGATCACCTTGCGTGCCCCGGCGGCCAGGTGGGCGGCGGCCTTGGCCCGGTCGGTGAACAGGCCAGTGCATTCGAACACCACATCCACGCCCTCGGCTTTCCACGGCAGCTCCGCCGGGTTGCGGATGGCGCTGACCGAGATGCGGTCGCCGTTGACCGTCAGGCTCTCCTGGTCGGCTTCGACGCTGGCCTCGAACGTGCCGTGCACGCTGTCGTACTTGAGCAGGTGGGCGTTCATCGCACTGTCGCCCAGGTCGTTGATGGCGACGACCTGCAGGTCCTGGCGGTAGCCTTGGGTATAGAGTGCGCGCAGGACGTTGCGTCCGATGCGGCCAAATCCATTGATGGCGATGCGAAGGGTCATGGCATTACCTCTGGCGGTCCGGGTGAAGCCTGTGGCAAAAAGGGGACTTCACTGAAACGGTTTTGTTATTGGAATTACAAGATTATTCCTCGCAGGATAGAAAACAAGCCTTTTTGATGGCAGTATTTTGTTAAACCTACAACGAGTGGTCGGGCAGACCACCCCGTGATCGCGTCAGGCACCCTTACCTTGAGCCTAGGCCGCAATCGTTTGGAGGGGAAATGCCCGAAGACACCACCCCACAGTTAGCCTGGAGTCCAGTACATGCATCCGCGCATCCTTGAGGTCACCGAACGGTTGGTCGAACGCAGCCGTGCCACCCGTGAACGCTACCTGGAGCTGATTCGCGGCGCGGCCAGCGACGGCCCCATGCGCGCCAGCCTGCAATGTGCGAACTTCGCCCATGGCGTGGCCGGCTGTGGCGCCCAGGACAAGCAAAGCCTGCGCCTGATGAACGCCGCCAACGTGGCCATCGTCTCGGCCTACAACGACATGCTCTCGGCCCACCAGCCGTACCAGCACTTCCCGGAACAGATCAAGCAGGCCCTGCGCGAGATCGGCTCGGTCGGGCAGTTCGCCGGTGGCGTGCCGGCCATGTGCGACGGTGTCACCCAGGGCGAGCCGGGCATGGAGCTGGCCATCGCCAGCCGTGAGGTGATCGCCCTGTCCACGGCCATCGCGCTGTCGCACAACATGTTCGATGCGGCGCTGATGCTGGGTATCTGCGACAAGATCGTCCCCGGCCTGATGATGGGCGCCCTGCGCTTCGGTCACCTGCCGACCATCTTCGTGCCGGGTGGGCCGATGCCGTCGGGCATCTCCAACAAGGAAAAGGCCGACGTGCGCCAGCGCTACGCCGAAGGCAAGGCCAGCCGCGAGGAGCTGCTGGAGTCGGAGATGAAGTCCTACCACAGCCCCGGGACCTGTACCTTCTACGGCACGGCCAACACCAACCAGCTGGTGATGGAAGTGATGGGCCTGCACTTGCCGGGGGCCTCCTTCGTCAACCCCTACACCCCGCTGCGCGACGCCCTGACCGCCGAGGCGGCGCAGCAGGTCACGCGCATGACCAAGGCCAGCGGCAGCTTCATGCCGCTGGGCGAGATCGTCGATGAAAAGGCCCTGGTCAACGCCATCGTCGCCCTGCATTCCACAGGGGGCTCCACCAACCATACCCTGCACATCCCGGCCATCGCCCAGGCTGCGGGCATCCAGCTGACCTGGCAGGACATGGCGGACCTGTCCGAAGTGGTGCCGACCCTGTCCCACGTCTATCCCAATGGCAAGGCCGACATCAACCACTTCCAGGCCGCCGGTGGCATGGCCTTCCTCATTCGCGAACTGCTCGATGCCGGGCTGCTGCACGAGGACGTCAATACCGTGGCCGGACACGGCTTGCGCCGCTACACCCAGGAGCCGTTCCTGGAGGAGGGCAAGCTGGTCTGGCGTGAAGGCCCACGCCAGAGCCTGGACGAAAGCATCCTGCGCCCGGTGGCGCGGCCATTCTCGGCCGAAGGCGGTCTGCGGGTGATGAACGGCAATCTCGGGCGGGGCGTCATGAAGGTCTCGGCCGTGGCGCCCGAGCATCAGGTGGTGGAAGCGCCAGCGCGGGTGTTCCATGACCAGCAATCGTTGGCCGATGCCTTCAAGGCCGGTGAACTGGAGCGTGACTTCGTCGCCGTGGTGCGCTTCCAGGGCCCGCGTTGCAACGGCATGCCCGAGCTGCACAAGCTGACCCCGTTCCTCGGCGTGCTGCAGGACCGCGGCTACAAGGTCGCACTGGTGACCGACGGGCGGATGTCCGGCGCTTCGGGCAAGATCCCGGCGGCGATCCATGTGTGTCCGGAGGCCTACGATGGCGGCCCGCTGGCGCGGGTGCGCGATGGTGATATCGTGCGGGTCGACGGTGTCGAAGGCACGCTGCAGGTCATGGTGTCGGCCGAAGAGCTGGCAACCCGTGACCTGCCCACGGCGCCCCAGGGCAACGACCTGGGCATGGGGCGCGAGCTGTTCGGCTTCATGCGCGTGGCGTTCAGCTCGGCCGAGCAGGGCGCCAGTGCCTTCACCTCGGCATTGGAGCAGCTCAAATGAAGGCCTTGCTGGTTGGCGACATCGGAGGCACCAATGCGCGCTTCGGCCTGTGGCACGACAACCAGCTGCAGGCGGTGCAGGTCCTGGCGACCGCCGACTACACCAACCCCGAGCAGGCCATCGAGGCCTATCTCGCCGGGCAAGGTATCGCGCGCGGCGGCCTGGCGGCGGTGTGCCTGGCGGTGGCAGGGCCGGTCAGCGGCGACGAGTTCCGCTTCACCAACAACCACTGGCGCCTGAGCCGCAGAGCCTTTTGCCAGGCCTTGCAGGTCGAGCGCCTGCTGTTGATCAACGATTTCAGCGCCATGGCCCTGGGCATGACGCGCCTGCAGGACGGTGAATACCGCCAGGTCTGCGCAGGTACGGCCGACCCGGCCCGACCGGCCCTGGTCATCGGCCCTGGTACCGGGTTGGGCGTGGGCAGCCTGTTGCGCCTGGACAACCAGCACTGGCTGGCCTTGCCGGGGGAGGGCGGGCATGTCGATTTGCCGGTGGGCAACGCACGCGAGGCGGCGATCCACCAGCAGATCCATGGACAGATCGGCCATGTCAGCGCTGAAACGGTGCTCAGTGGCGCAGGCCTGGTGCGCCTGTACCAGGCAATGTGCGCGCTCGATGGCGACACACCCAGACACAAAACCCCGGCGCAGATCACCGATGCCGCCCTGGGCGGTGAACCCCGGGCCTTGGCGGTGGTCGAGCAGTTCTGCCGCTTCCTCGGGCGAGTCGCTGGTAACAATGTCCTGACCCTGGGCGCGCGGGGCGGCGTCTATATTGTCGGCGGCGTGATTCCACGTTTTGCCGAGCTGTTCCTGAGCAGCGGCTTTGCTGCGAGCTTCGCCGACAAAGGCTGCATGAGCGGGTATTTCGACGGGGTGCCGGTGTGGCTGGTGACGGCGGAGTTTTCCGGGTTGCTGGGAGCCGGGGTGGCACTGCAGCAGGCGTTGGATCATTGAACCAAGCGTAGGCTTCATCGCGGGACACGTCGGACCGCGATGGGCTGCAAGGCACCCCTATCGATAGAAGGAACGGCCAACGTGAGCTCCACCGGCAAATCGATCCTGATGGTCGACGACGACCAGGAAATCCGCGAACTGTTGCAGACCTACCTGAGCCGCTCCGGTTTCCAGGTGCATGCCGAGGCCGATGGCCAGGGCTTTCGTCAGGCGCTGGAGCGTGAGCCCTGCGACCTGGTGATCCTCGACGTGATGCTGCCCGACGAAGACGGTTTCAGCCTGTGCCGTTGGGTGCGCCAGCATCCTCGCCTGGCACGGGTACCGATCATCATGCTCACCGCCAGCTCCGACGAAGCCGACCGGGTCATTGGCCTGGAGCTGGGTGCCGACGACTACCTGGGCAAACCGTTCAGCCCGCGCGAGCTGCAGGCGCGGATCAAGGCCTTGCTACGCCGCGCCGAATTCGGCCAGGCGGCGCCCAGCCAGGCTGTGCTGATGTTCGATGACTGGCGCCTGGACACCATCAGCCATCGGCTGTTCCACCGCGACGGCGAGGAGGTGATCCTCTCTGGCGCCGACTTCGCCTTGCTCAAGCTGTTTCTCGACCACCCGCAGCAAATCCTCGACCGCGACACCATCGGCAATGCCACCCGTGGGCGCGAGCCGATGCCGCTGGACCGTATCGTCGACATGGCAGTCAGCCGTCTGCGCCAGCGCCTGCGCGACACTGACAAACCGCCTCGGCTGATACGCACCGTGCGTGGCAGCGGCTACCTGCTGGCGGCCCATGTCTGCCCGTCCTGCTGAGCGGCGCTGGCGCTTGTTCCCACGCTCGCTGCTGGGGCGCATGCTGCTGCTCACGCTGCTGGTGGTGCTGCTGGCCCAAGGGCTGTCGAGCTTGATCTGGGTCTCCCAGCTGCGTGCCAGCCAGCTCCAGGGCCTGCAGGCCAGTGCTCGTAGCCTGGCCCATTCGATGAGCGCCAGCGTCAGTTATTTTCGCTCATTGCCAGTCGCCTATCGGCCCATGGTGCTGGACCAATTGCGCAGCATGGGGGGCACGCGGTTCTTCGTCTCGCTCAACGACAAGCCCCTGGATATGCCGATGCTGCCGATCACCCCGCGCAAGCGGGCGGTGATCGAGGTGTTCGAGCAGGTGCTGCACGAGCGTCTGGGCCAGCGGATGGAAATCTCGGTGGAATTCGTCAGCCCCCAGGAGCTGCGCATCTTCAACAGCGGCTTGAAACTCGACGAGCTGCCGCGCTCCTGGGCGCACTACTCGCTGACCCTGGAGCCGCTGAACCCGCCGGTGTTGGTGACACAGATTCGCCTGGGCGAAGGCGAGTGGCTGTACATCGCCTCGTTGCTGCCTGAGCCTTACACCAGCCTGGAGGCGGAGCGGTTGCCGCGTCAGCAGATCGGCTTCATCGCCCTGACCACCGCATTGCTGCTGCTGTTCATCGGTTTGCTGGTGCATTGGCAGAGCCGTCCGCTCAAACGCCTGGCCCGGGCTGCGCGGGAGATGTCCCTGGGGGCCGACGTGGCACCGGTCGTGGAGGGTGGCGGCAGCGAAGTGGCCGAGGTAGGGCGGGCGTTCAACAGCATGCGTGAGCGCATCAGCCGCTACCTGACCGAGCGTGCGCAGCTGTTCAGCGCTGTGTCCCATGACCTGCGTACGCCCATCACCCGCCTGCGCCTGCGCGTCGAGCTGCTCGAGGACGAGCGGATGCAGGCCAAGTTCAGCCGTGACCTCGACGAGCTGGAGCTGCTGGTCAAGGGGGCCCTGCAATGCGTGAAGGACACGGATATCCACGAGAACATCGAGCCCATCGACCTCAACCAGGTGTTGGAGATCCTCGCCGAGCCCTACCTGGGTGATGGGCGCATCACCCTCGAAGGCCGTGCCCTGGCGCCGTATCCGGGTAAGCCGTTGGCCTTGCGCCGCTGCATCGGCAACCTGATCGACAATGCCATCAAGTATGGGGAAAGGGCGCACCTGCGCATTCTCGATAGCGCCACCGGCTTTGTCCTGCAGGTGGACGACCAGGGGCCTGGTGTTCCCGAACAGCGCCTGGAGCAGGTGTTCGAGCCGCATTTCCGTCTGGCCGGGCAGCAGCAGGGCTACGGCCTGGGGCTCGGCATCGCGCGCAACATCGCTCACAGCCACGGTGGCGAGGTGAGCCTGCTGAACCTGCGCCAGGGTGGCTTGCGGGTGACCTTGAGCCTCCCGCGCAGCGCCGAGTGAGCCGCCGAATGTCACCAGTTGGTGACATTCATGCATCCCTTCGTTACCTGCCCGCCATGGGCGTCTGGTTAGACTCCAATGCAAGCGCAAGCACCATGACTTGCCTATGCATAACAACAAGAAAGGTTCCCTCACGATGAATGCGATCACTCGTCTCGCCGCTGTCGTTTCCCTCGCCTCACTCATGCCGCTGTCCGTTTCCGCCGCCAACAATGGCACCGTCGAAGTCCTGCACTGGTGGACCTCCGGTGGCGAGGCCGCGGCCGTGAATACCCTCAAGCAACAAGTCGAGAAGGACGGCTTCACCTGGAAGGACAACGCCGTGGCCGGCGGTGGCGGTGCCGCGGCCATGACCGTACTCAAGAGCCGCGCCGTCGCCGGCAACCCACCCGCCGCCGCGCAGATCAAGGGCCCGGATATCCAGGAGTGGGGCGCCTTGGGTCTGCTCACCGAGCTCGACGACGTGGCCCAGGCCAACCAGTGGGATCAACTGCTGCCGGCCAAGCTCACCCCCATCTGGAAATACGACGACCATTACGTAGCCGTGCCGGTGAACATCCACCGGGTCAACTGGCTGTGGATCAACCCGCAGGTGTTCGAGAAGGCCGGGGCCAAGGTGCCGACCACCCTGGACGAACTGTTCGCCGCTGCCGACACGCTCAAGGCGGCAGGCTTCCAGCCCCTGGCCCATGGTGGCCAGCCCTGGCAGGACAGCACCGTGTTCGAGAACCTGGTACTGGCGACCCTGGGGCCGCAGGGCTATCACAAGGCCTTCGTCGAGCTGGACCAGGACACCCTGGCCGGCGCCCAGATGGTCGAGGCCTTCAAGGCTCTGCAACGCCTGGGCACCTACATGGACGCCAACCGCGCCGGTCGAGACTGGAACATCGCTGCCGCCGACGTGATCAACGGCAAGGCTGGTATGCAGATCATGGGCGACTGGGCCAAGAGCGAATGGACCGCTGCGCACAAGGTGGCCGGCAAGGACTACCAATGCGTGCCGTTCCCCGGCACCCAGGGCAGCTTCACCTACAACATCGACTCCCTGGCGATGTTCAAGCTCAAGAACGACAACGACATCAAGGCCCAGAACGACCTGGCCAAGGTCGCCCTGGAGCCGGCCTTCCAGACGGCCTTCAACCAGGCCAAGGGCTCGCTGCCGGTGCGCCAGGGCATGGACATGAGCCAGTTCGATGCCTGCACCCAGCAGTCGCAGAAGGACTTCCAGCAAGCCGAGCAGGGGGATGGCCTGCAGCCGAGCATGGCGCACAACATGGCCTCGTCGCTGGCGGTGCAGGGGGCCATCTTCGACGTGGTCACCAACTTCCTCAACGACCCCAAGGCCGATCCGGCCAAGGCGGCCAAGCAGTTGGGCGCGGCGATCAAGGCGGCCCAGTAACGGGCCTGCGCCCACAGGTGCCGCATGACCTGTGGGCAGCGCTCACTCTGTGAGAGCGGGCTTGCCCCGCGATGCGGTGCGCAGCGCCGCCATTGACTCGGTATCACTCATGAACACAGCAACCGCAACCCTGCGGGCCTCCCCCCTGGACGCCCTGCAACGCTGGCTCCCGAAACTGGTGCTGGCGCCGAGCATGCTGATCGTCCTGGTGGGCTTCTACGGCTACATCCTCTGGACCTTCGTGCTGTCCTTCACCCACTCCAGCTTCATGCCCAACTACAAGTGGGCCGGGCTGACCCAGTACCTCAAGCTGCTGGACAACGACCGCTGGTGGGTCGCCAGCAAGAATCTGCTGGTATTCGGCGGGCTGTTCATCGCCATCAGCCTGGTGGTCGGTGTCTTGCTGGCGGTGTTGCTGGACCAGCGCATCCGCCGCGAAGGGGTCATCCGCACCATCTACCTCTACCCGATGGCGCTGTCGATGATCGTTACCGGCACGGCCTGGAAATGGCTGCTCAACCCCGGCCTGGGCCTGGACAAGCTCTTACGCGACTGGGGCTGGGAGGGCTTTCGCTTCGACTGGCTGGTAGACCCCGAGCGGGTGGTGTACTGCCTGGTGATCGCCGCGGTATGGCAGGCGTCCGGGTTCGTCATGGCGCTGTTCCTGGCGGGGCTGCGCGGGGTCGACTCGTCCATCGTGCGGGCGGCCCAGGTCGACGGCGCCAGCCTGCCGAGGATCTACCTGCGCATCGTCCTGCCCAGCCTGCGGCCGGTGTTCTTCAGCGCCCTCATGATCCTTGCCCACATCGCTATCAAGAGCTTCGACCTGGTCGCCGCCATGACCGCAGGTGGCCCTGGCTATGCCTCCGACCTGCCGGCGATGTTCATGTACAACTTCACCTTCAGCCGTGGGCAGATGGGCATGGGCTCGGCCAGCGCGATCCTCATGCTCGGCGCCATCCTGGCGATCCTGGTGCCCTACCTGTATTCGGAACTGAGGAATAAGCGCCATGACTAGCCCACGTTGGTTCGCCCCCAGCCGTCTGGCCATCCATGCCACCTTGCTGGCCGCCTGCGCGCTGTACCTGATCCCGCTGGTGGTGATGCTGCTCACCAGCTTCAAGACCCCCGAGGATATTCGTGCCGGCAACCTGCTCAGCTGGCCGGAGGTGGTCACCGGCATCGGCTGGGTCAAGGCCTGGGACGCCGTGGGCGGCTACTTCTGGAACTCGGTGAAGATCACCGTGCCGGCGGTGGTGTTGTCCACGCTGATCGGCGCGCTCAACGGCTATGTGCTGTCGATGTGGCGCTTCCGCGGTTCGCAGTTGTTCTTCGGCCTGTTGCTGTTCGGGTGCTTCCTGCCGTTCCAGACCGTCCTGCTGCCGGCCTCGTTCACCCTGGGCAAGCTGGGCCTGGCCAGTACCACCACGGGCTTGGTGCTGATGCATATCGTCTATGGCCTGGCCTTCACCACGCTGTTCTTTCGCAACTACTACTGCAGCGTGCCCGAGGCCCTGGTGCAGGCGGCACGGCTGGATGGGGCGGGGTTCTTCACGATCTTCGGACGCATCCTGCTGCCGATGTCGGTGCCGATCATCATGGTCTGCCTGATCTGGCAGTTCACCCAGATCTGGAACGACTTCCTCTTCGGCGTGGTGTTCGCCAGCGGCGACGCCCAGCCCATCACGGTGGCCCTGAACAACCTGGTCAACACCAGCACCGGGGTCAAGGAATACAACGTCGACATGGCGGCGGCGATGATCGCGGGGCTTCCGACCCTGCTGGTCTATGTGCTGGCCGGCAAATATTTCCTGCGCGGCCTGACCGCCGGCGCGGTCAAGGGGTGACACATGGCACGGCTCGAACTTCGCAACGTCAACAAACGCTACGGCAGTGGCCTGGCCGATACCCTCAAGGCCATCGACCTGGGTATCGAGTCGGGTGAGTTCCTGATCCTGGTGGGGCCTTCCGGCTGCGGCAAGTCGACCTTGATGAACTGCATCGCCGGGCTCGAGGACATCAGCGGTGGCCAGATCCTGGTCGACGGCACCGATATCAGTGCCATGAGCCCCAAGGACCGGGACATCGCCATGGTGTTCCAGTCCTATGCGCTATACCCGACCATGAACGTGCGCGACAACATCGCCTTCGGCCTGAAGATTCGCAAGATGCCCCAGGCAGCCATCGACGAAGAGGTGGCGCGGGTCGCCAAGCTGCTGCAGATCGAACACCTGCTCGGCCGCAAGCCCGGGCAGCTCTCAGGCGGCCAACAGCAGCGGGTGGCCATGGGCCGGGCGCTGGCGCGGCGGCCGAAGATCTACCTGTTCGATGAACCGCTGTCGAACCTGGACGCCAAGCTGCGGGTGGAGATGCGCACCGAGATCAAGCTGATGCACCAGCGCCTGAAGACCACCACCGTGTATGTCACCCACGACCAGATCGAGGCCATGACCCTGGGCGACAAGGTCGCGGTGATGAAGGATGGCGTGATCCAGCAGTTCGGTACGCCCCAGCAGATCTACAACGACCCGGCCAACCAATTCGTCGCCAGCTTCATTGGCTCACCGCCGATGAACTTCATCCCCGCTCGCCTGACGAAACAGGAAGGGCGCCTGCTGGCGTTGCTCGACAGCGGCCAGGCGCGTTGCGAGCTGCCCTTGGGGCGCATGGCGGGCGAGTGGGAAGGGCGTGAAGTGGTTCTGGGCATCCGCCCAGAGCAGATCGGCGTGGGGGAGGGTACCGGCCTGCCTGGCATCCGCGCTCAGGTGCAGGTGACCGAGCCCACCGGGCCGGACCTGCTGGTGTTCGTCACCCTCAATCAGGTCAAGGTGTGCTGCCGGCTGGCGCCGGACGTCGCCTGCCGGGTCGGCGATACCTTGAACCTGCAGTTCGACCCGGCACGGGTGCTGCTGTTCGACGCGCAAAGCGGCGAGCGCCTGGGCCATGCCGAGCCGGTATCGGAGGTTTCCGGCAATGTGGCCCGTTTCAAAGGGCGCTGAATCGTCTACACCATCAATAACAAGAACAGTGAGGAACAAGGGATGGATCATCGTAAACGCATCAGGACGCTGGGGTCGTTGGCCATGCTGGCCATCGTCGGCAGCAATGGAGCACAGGCGGCCGAGGCCTTCTCGGCGGAGTCCAAATGGATGACCGGCGACTGGGGCGGGACACGCACCGAGCTGTTGGAAAAAGGCTACGACTTCACCCTCGATTATGTCGGCGAGGTGGCCGGCAATCTGCATGGTGGCTACAACGACGACAAGACCGCACGCTACAGCGACCAGTTCGCCCTGGGCGCGCACCTGGACCTGGAGAAGATCCTCGGCTGGCACGACACCGAGTTCAAGCTGGCGATCACCGAGCGTAGCGGCCGCAACCTGTCCAACGACCGCATCGGCGACCCGCGGGCCGGCCATCTCAGCTCCGTGCAGGAGGTCTGGGGCCGTGGCCAGACCTGGCGCCTGACCCAGATGTGGATCAAGCAGAAGTACTTCGACGGCGCCCTGGATGTAAAATTCGGCCGCTTCGGCGAAGGCGAGGACTTCAACAGCTTCCCCTGCGACTTCCAGAACCTGGCGTTTTGCGGCTCCCAGGTGGGCAACTGGGTGGGGGGTATCTGGTACAACTGGCCGGTCAGTCAGTGGGCGCTGCGGGTCAAGTACAACATCAACCCGGAATTCTTCGTGCAGGTGGGCGCCTTCGAACAGAACCCCTCGAACCTGGAGACCGGCAATGGCTTCAAGCTCAGCGGCAGTGGCACCAAGGGCGCCATCCTGCCGGTGGAGATGGTCTGGTCGCCCAAGGTCAACGGCCTGCCGGGCGAGTACCGCCTGGGCTACTACTACAGCACCGCCAGTGCCGACGATGTCTACGAGGACGTCAACGGCCAGCCTCAAGGCATCACTGGCAACGACTTCAAGTCCCATTCCAGCAAGCATGGCTGGTGGGTGGTGGCCCAGCAGCAGGTCACGGCGCACAACGGCGATGTCAACCGGGGCCTGAGCCTGTTCGCCAACTTCACGGTGCATGACAAGGCCACCAACGTCATCGACAACTACCAGCAGGTCGGCATGGTCTACAAGGGGCCGTTCGACGCCCGGCCCAAGGATGACATCGGCTTCGGCATCGCCCGTATCCACGTCAACGACGACGTGAAGAAGCGTGCCGAGCAGCTCAACGCCGCCAGTGGCATCGATGACTACGACAACCCAGGCTTCGTGCCGCTGCAGCGCACCGAGTACAACGCCGAGCTCTACTACGGCTTCCACGTCACCAACTGGCTGACCGTGCGGCCCAACTTGCAATACATCAAGAGCCCGGGCGGCGTGGACGAGGTGGATAACGCGCTGGTCGCTGGCTTGAAGATTCAGTCGTCATTCTGAGAAAAATTGTTGTAAATTTACGCCATCCATTCCCGGCTTCCTCGTTTCCACTGGTCCGCAGTGGAAACGAGGCCTGAGCCGAGATAGCGCTATCTCAAACAACAAGAGCTTGGAACCATGCCCGAACATCCGCTACATCGCTTCTTTTGCGCGCAGAGGCCTCGGCCGACGTTCGAGTGGGAGCGTTACCAGCAGCGCGATGTACTGATCATCGACCACCCCCGCTGCCAGGCGGTTTTCAGCCGCCAGGGCGCGCAGCTCCTGCACTTCCAGCCAACGGGCGAACGGCCCTGGTTGTGGTGCGCCGAGCAATGGCCGCAGGTGGGGGCCATTCGGGGTGGCGTGCCGGTGTGCTGGCCTTGGTATGGGCGTCACCCGAGCGAAGACCTGTGGCCGGCCCATGGCTGGGCGCGGTTGCTCGACTGGAAGCTCATGGACAGCCATGAGGACGAGGAGGGCGTGACCCTCACGTGGCGCCTGCAGCTGTGCGACTGGCAGGTCGACCTGCATGCCCGGTTGGGCCGGCGCATGGAGCTGAGCCTGACCACCGAGCACCAGGACAGTGAGCCGTGCCAGCTGAGCCATGCGCTGCTGGCCTATTGGCGGATCAGCGACGTTGCGCAGATAGCGCTGTCCGGGCTCGAGGACATCGAAGGTTATGACCGTTTGAATCGCCAGGCCTGCCGCGAGGATGGCGCGCTGAAGCTCAAGGGCGGGTGCCAGAAGGTCTACCCGGGCACGCCTCGAGTGCAATTGCAGGACCCGGCCTGGCAGCGCGAACTGTGCATCGATACCGGCGACAGCGACGATACCGTGGTCTGGCACCCGGGGCGTCGGCCGTTGGTGGGTGTCAGCGGGCGCGAGTGCCAGCGTTTCGTCTGTGTCGAAGCGGCCAGCGGCAGTGGCGAGGGGCTGAGCCTGGCGCCCGGGCAGCAGGCCCACCTGAGCCTGCAGGCGCATCGGCTCAGCTGAGTTCGTCGTCCTCGACGGGGTAGCGGCTGGCGTTGAGGCTTTCCTTGATCTTGCGCAGGTGCGGCTGGAAGTCCACGCCCCGGCGCAAAGTCATGCCGGTGGCCAGTACGTCGAGCACGGTGAGCTGGATGATCCGCGAGGTCATCGGCATGTAGATGTCGGTGTCTTCGGGCAGCGGGATGTGCAGGCTCAAGCTGCAGGCCTTGGCCAGGGGCGAGCCGGCGGCGGTCAGGCCGAGCACCGAGGCGCCGTTCTCGCGGGCGACGCGGGCCACCTCGACCAGTTCGCGGGTGCGCCCGGTGTAGGAAATGATCACGAACAGGTCGCCCGTATGGGCCACCGAGGCCAGCATGCGTTGCATCAGCACGTCGGCGTGGGCCGACACGGCCAGGTTGAAGCGGAAGAACTTGTGCTGGGCGTCGAGGGCCACCGGGGCCGAGGCGCCCAGGCCGAAGAAGTGGATCTGCCGGGCCTGGATCATCATGTCCACGGCGCGGCTGACCTGTTGCGGGTCGAGCTGCTGGCAGGCGCTGTCCAGCGAGGCGATGGCGCTGCCGAAGATCTTCTGGGTATAGGCGGCCGGATCATCGTCGGCCTCCACCGCGCGGCTGACGTAAGCGGCGCCGCTGGCCAGGCTCTGGGCCAGCTGCAGCTTGAGCTCGGGATAGCCGCTGACGCCGAAGGAGCGGCAGAAGCGGTTGACCGTCGGCTCGCTGACCTTGGCGGCCTGGGCCAGGGCGGCGATGCTGAAGCGGGTGGCTTGTTGCGGGTTGAGCAGGATGACTTCGGCGACTTTGCGTTCGGCCTTGTTCAGCTCGTCGAGGCGTCCCTGGATCTGTTCCAGGAGGTTTCGCACGCGGTCCATGGTATGTCCTTGGGTCGGGAAGACAGCCGGCTGATGGAACAGCGGGCCGTTTGCACGGTGTCTATCGTACTGTCGGTGCCAGTGTCGCACCACTTGTCTGTGGTATTTGTCGGTAATGTTGTAGTTTTTACTACATTAGCCCTTGAAAACTGCGTTTGAAAGCGATATTCCTAGGTCAACTTTGGAAAAGAACCAACATCATGGCTGCGATCAGTGTAGAACCTTGCACCTTTGCCCTGTTTGGCGCCATGGGCGACCTGGCATTGCGCAAGCTGTTTCCCGCGCTCTACCAGCTCGACCGGGCGGGCTTGCTGCACCCCGATTCCCGCCTGCTGGCATTGGCTCGCGAAGCGGGCGAGGGCCAGCAGCACCTGGCCACCATCGAGGCCCACCTGCGCCGCTTCGTGCCCGATAGCGATATCGAGCCCGGCGTACTGGGGCGCTTCCTTGGCCGGCTGAGCTACCTGCGTCTGGACTTCCTCCAGGCCGAGGGCTACCAGGACCTGGCCGGGCAGGTGGCGGCGGACCTGCCGCTGATCGCCTATTTCGCAACGCCTGCGGCCGTGTATGGCGCGATCTGCGAAAACCTGGACAAGGCCGGCCTTGCCGAACGCACCCGCGTGGTGCTGGAAAAGCCCATCGGCCATGATCTGGAGTCCTCGCGCCGGGTCAACGATGCCGTGGCGCGTTTCTTCCCGGAGAATCGTGTCTACCGCATCGACCATTACCTGGGCAAGGAGACGGTACAGAACCTGATCGCCCTGCGTTTTGCCAACAGTCTGTTCGAAACCCAGTGGAACCAGAACTCCATCTCCCACGTGGAAATCACCGTGGCCGAGAAGGTCGGCATCGAAGGCCGCTGGGGCTACTTCGACAAGGCCGGGCAACTGCGCGACATGATCCAGAACCACCTGTTGCAGCTGCTGTGCCTGATCGCCATGGACCCGCCCAGCGACCTGTCCGCCGACAGCATCCGCGACGAGAAGGTCAAGGTGCTCAAGGCGTTGGCGCCGATCACTGGCGAAGCGCTGGCCACCCGTGTGGTGCGTGGCCAGTACATCGCCGGCTACAGCGACGGCAAGCCGGTGCCAGGCTACCTGGAAGAAGACAACGCCAACGCCCAGAGCGACACCGAGACCTTCGTCGCCCTGCGTGCCGACATCCGCAACTGGCGCTGGTCCGGCGTGCCGTTCTACCTGCGTACCGGCAAGCGCATGCCGCAGAAGCTGTCGCAGATCGTCATCCACTTCAAGGAGACGCCGCACTACATCTTCGCTCCCGAACAGCGTTTGCAGATCGGTAACAAGCTGATCATCCGCCTGCAGCCGGACGAAGGTATTTCCTTGCGGGTGATGACCAAGGAGCAGGGGCTGGACAAGGGCATGCAATTGCGTAGCGGGCCCTTGCAGTTGAATTTTTCCGACACCTGGCGCAGCGCGCGCATCCCGGATGCCTACGAGCGTCTGTTGCTGGAAGTGATGCGCGGTAACCAGAACCTGTTCGTGCGCAAGGACGAAATCGAATACGCCTGGACATGGTGCGACCAACTGATCGCCGGCTGGAAGAACGCCGGGGACGCCCCCAAGCCCTACGCGGCCGGTTCCTGGGGGCCGATGAGTTCGATCGCGCTGATCACTCGCGATGGGAGGGCTTGGTATGGCGATATCTGACCTGCAATTGCCGGCGACCGTGAAGGTACACCAGCTGGCGGACTCCAATACATTGGCGGCCTCGCTGGCCCGGGACGTGGCCGAGCGGCTGCGTCAGGCCATCGCCAGCAAGGGCCAGGCCTGCGTGGTGCTGTCGGGCGGGCGTAGCCCGGTACCGTTTCTCGAGAAGCTGGCCACCGAGGCCCTGGATTGGGCAAAAGTCACGGTCAGCCTGGCCGACGAGCGCTGGGTGCCGGTCGAGCATGCCGACAGCAATGCCGGTCTGCTCAAGCGTCACCTGTTCAAGGGCGCGGCGGCCAAGGCCCGCTTCATCGGGCTGTACCGCAATGCGGAAAACCTCGAGGCCGCGGCTGAGCAGGCCGACCAGGCACTGGCCGAGCTCCCGCCAATCGATGTGCTGGTCCTGGGCATGGGCGACGATGGCCATACGGCCTCGCTGTTCCCGGCCAGCCCCAACCTGCACGACGGCCTGGACCTGGCCAGCGAGCGTCGCTGCCTGCCGATGCTGGCCCCGAGCGTGCCGCGCCAGCGCCTGAGCATGACCCGCGCCGTGCTGGCCAAGGCCGCCTTCACCGCGCTGGCGGTGCAGAGCCAGGGCAAACTCGCTACCCTGCGCGCCGCCTCGGCGGGCGAAAACTTTACTGAAATGCCGATTCGCGCCTTTCTTCACGACCCCCTGGACATCTACTGGTGCCCATGAGCCAAGGACCCACTTTCATGACCACCCTTGAACGACCACAGCCTTTGCTCTCGATGGCTGAAAAAGCCGCGAGGATCGACGCGATCTGCGAACAGGCGCGCATCCTGCCGGTGATCACCATCGCCCGTGAGGAGGACATCCTGCCTTTGGCCGACGCCCTGGCCGCCGGCGGCATTCGCACCCTGGAGGTGACCTTGCGCTCCAAGCATGGCCTCAAGGCCATCCGCGTGCTGCGTGAGCAGCGTCCGGAGCTGTGCGTCGGTGCCGGCACGGTGCTCGACCGCGAGATGTTCGCCGCGGTGGAAGCGGCCGGTGCACAGTTCGTCGTCACCCCGGGCATCACCCCGGACATCCTCGAGGCTGGCGTGCAAAGCGATATCCCGCTGTTGCCGGGTATCAGCACACCCTCGGAAATCATGATGGGCTATGCCCTGGGCTACCGTCGCTTCAAACTGTTTCCCGCCGAGATCAGCGGTGGCGTGGCAGCGATCAAGGCCTTTGGCGGCCCGTTCGGCGATATCCGTTTCTGCCCCACCGGTGGCGTCAACCCGGCCAATGTACGCAATTACATGGCCCTTCCAAACGTAATGTGCGTAGGCGGCACCTGGATGCTCGACAGCAGCTGGGTGAAGAATGGCGATTGGGCGCGGATCGAAGCGTGCAGTGCGGAGGCAATGGCGCTGTTGGACGCCAACTGATTTTGTTGTGTGCTTTACGGCTTGTGGGGCGCTTGGTCGGCGCCCCTTTTTTTGCCTGGAATTCTTGCAGTGCCTGTACCGGCCAATAAAAAAGCCCGCATCGAACGATGCGGGCCTCGAGCGCTGCGTGACAGCTTACGCCGCCTTGGCAGCCTGCTGGCTCAGCGAGCGGTTCAGGGCGCTGAACAGTGCCTTGAAGCTGGCAGTGGTGATGTTCTCGTCGATGCCCACGCCGTGTACCGGGCGGCCACCGGCCACGCGCAGTTCGATGTAGGCCGCGGCCTTGGCGTTGGTACCGGCGCCGATGGCATGCTCGTTGTAGTCCATGATCTCGACCGCGATCGGCAGGCCGGCGACCAGTGCCTCCAGCGCGCCGTTGCCTTTGCCGCGCCAGTGCAGGGTGGTCTCGCCTTCACCGGCGACTTCCACTTCCACGGCGCTGTGGCCGTTCTCTTCCTGCAGGCGATGGCTGACCAGCGCATACGGCGTGTTGGCCTGGAGGTATTCCTTGTGCAACAGGCTGTAGATCTGCTGGGCGGTCATTTCCAGGCCCAGGCGGTCGGTCTCGCCCTGTACCACCTGGCTGAACTCGATCTGCATGCGGCGTGGCAGGCTGATGCCGTATTCCTGCTCGAGCAGGTAGGTGATGCCGCCTTTGCCCGACTGGCTGTTGACGCGGATCACCGCCTCGTAGCTGCGGCCGATGTCGGCCGGGTCGATCGGCAGGTACGGCACTTCCCACAGCTCGCCGTCCTTCTGCTTGGCGAAGCCCTTGCGGATGGCGTCCTGGTGCGAGCCGGAGAACGCGGTATGGACCAGGTCACCGACATACGGGTGGCGCGGGTGTACCGGCAGCTGGTTGCATTCCTCGACCACCTTGCGCACGCCGTCGATGTCGGAGAAGTCCAGTTGTGGGTCGATGCCCTGGGTGTAGAGGTTCAGCGCCAAGGTCACCAGGTCGACGTTGCCGGTGCGTTCGCCGTTGCCGAACAGGCAGCCTTCGGCGCGGTCGGCGCCGGCCATCAGGCCCAGCTCGGTGGCGGCGATGCCGGTGCCACGGTCGTTGTGGGTGTGCAGGCTGATGATCACGCTGTCGCGGCGGTTGACGTTGCGGCAGAACCACTCGATCTGGTCGGCGTAGACGTTCGGCGTCGACACTTCGACGGTGGCTGGCAGGTTGAGGATGATCTTGTGCTCAGGCGTTGGGTTCCACACCTCGATCACGGCGTCGCAGACTTCCTTGGCGAATTCCATCTCGGTGGCGCTGAAGGTTTCCGGCGAGTACTGGAAGGTCCACTGGGTGTCCGGCTGCTGGGCGGCGTACTTGACGAACAGCTTGGCCGCGTTGGCCGCGATGTCCTTCACGCCTTGCTTGTCCTGGTTGAAGACGATGCGGCGGAACGACGGGCAGGTGGCGTTGTACAGGTGCACGATGGCCTTCTTGGCCCCGCGCAGGGACTCGAAGGTACGGGCAATGAGGTCTTCACGGGCCTGGGTGAGCACCTGGATGGTGGTGTCGTCCGGGATGTGGCCATCTTCGATCAAGGTGCGCACGAAGTCGAAGTCGGTCTGCGAGGCGGACGGGAACGCGGCTTCGATTTCCTTCACGCCCACCTGCACCAGGGTCTTCCAGAAACGCAGCTTCTTCTCCGAGTCCATTGGCTCGATCAGCGACTGGTTGCCGTCACGCAGGTCGGAACTGCACCAGATCGGCGCCTGGGTGATGGTCTTCGACGGCCAGGTGCGGTCAGGCAGGTCGATGGTCGGGAACGCGCGGTATTTCTTCGAAGGGTCTTTGAGCATGGTCATGGAAGCAATCCTTTAGTGTGCGGCCGTGATCGGGCCTGCCGAACGTAACGAGATGAAAAGGCGAGGCGACGCGATTCACCCTGGTAGTCGTGCACTGACCAGGCAGAGGCTGCGGTGTTGGCGGAGCAGAATGAGGGTGTTGGAGGTTTTCATGCCTCAACCCTAACCAGTGGGGTGAGGGATGGCAAGCCTTCAGAAAAAATTGATAGAAAAGCTCAAAAAACCAATAGTTTCGAGATTTTATCGCTGTTTTATCTGGAAAGTACCTTGTTACTTGCGCGGTCTTTGCACGGGGCGCTAGCGGCGTTCGCCAGGGCGGCCCAATCGCGGGGCAAGCCCGCTCCTACAGGCGTTGCGCTGGCTCACGGCCTGCAGTGAGCCTGTGGGAGCGGCGAGGGTTGCGTCCCCGTATTCAGGGCTGGAAAGCGCCAATGAAGATCGCCGGGTCGACCCGCGCGTCGTTGAGGCTGACGTTCCAGTGCATGTGCGGCCCGGTCGCTCGCCCGGTGGCGCCCACGCGGCCGACCACCTCGCCGCGGCGCAGTACCTGGCCCGGCTTCACGTCGATCTTCGACATGTGGCAGAACATGCTGATGAAGCCCTGGCCATGGTCGACGAACACGGTGCGGCCATTGAAGAAATAGTCGCCCACCAGGATCACCTTGCCATTGGCCGGGGTCTTGATCGGCGTGCCGGCGGGCACGGCGAAATCCAGGCCAGCATGGGGGTTGCGTTCTTCGCCATTGAAGAAGCGGCGCACGCCGAACTTGCTCGACAAGGGGCCTGAGACTGGTTTGTCGAGGATCAGGTTGCTCGGCAGGGTGGGGCTGAAGCTGCGGTAGGCCTTGAGCTGTTCGGCCAGTTCCCGGTCGATGCGCTTGAGGTCGGCAGGGTTGGGGTTGACCTGGCGCTTGTTCTTCAGGGTGATGTGCTGCTCGGGGTACTTCTTGCTGCCGATGGTGAAGGGCAGGGTGCGCGAGCCTTGGGTGACGACGGCCGGGCCGGGTTTCTGGGTCAGCGGGATGCCGACGATGGCCAGCCAGTTGCCCTGTTCCTGGACCACCAGCACCGGTTTGCCGTCGAAACGTGCGCTGGGCGCGGTGGCGGCGGGGCCGAGGTCGACCACGGCCACGCCGCCGGGCACCGGCTTGTTCAACTGGCGGGTGATGTAGCTGGCCTGGGCATGGGTGCCGAGCAGCAGCAGGGAAAGAGCGAGCAGGGGCGCGAGCAGGCGGGGCATGTATCAGTCCAGTAGCGAAAGGGTGACCGGGGTCTGGTGGTTGTCCTCGACCCGCACCTTGAGCTCGCCTTCGTTCAGGCGTGCGGTCAGGCGTTGGCCGTTGTGGGTCTGGGCGGCGCTGCGGATGGCCTGGCCGCGCTCATCGAGCAGGATGCTGTAGCCGCGCGCGAGGGTGGCCAGGGGGCTGACCACCTGCAAGGTCTGCAGCTGGGCTTGGAAGCGTTGGCGGCGGTCCTTGAGTACCTCGCGCATGGCCCGTGGCAGGCGCTCGGCGAGGGCGTCCAGACGCTGGCCGAGCAGCTTCAGCGCCCGGCCTGGATGTTGGGCAGCCAGGCGCGTGTCGAGGCGGCCCAGGCGTTCGTGGCGCTGGTTCAGGGTGAGCATGAAGGCACGGCGCAGGCGCATGTCCAGGTCATCCAGGCGCTGGGCCTGCTGGCGCAGACGCTCGCCGGGGTGGCGAAGGCGCCGGGCCAGGCCGTCCAGGCGCAGGTGGTCGTGGGCCAGGCGGTTCTTCATGCGCAGCAGCAGGCGCCGCTGCAGGCTGTCGAGGCGTTGCTGCAGGCCGCTGCTGTCAGGCGCCAGCAGCTCGGCGGCGGCCGAGGGCGTCGGCGCGCGCACATCGGCGACGAAGTCGCTGATCGATACGTCGGTCTCATGGCCCACCGCACTGACGATGGGCGTCACGCAGGCGGCCACGGCGCGGGCCACATCTTCCTCGTTGAAGCACCAGAGGTCCTCCAGCGAACCACCGCCGCGGGCCAGGATCACGGCGTCGTAGCCTTGGCTGTCGGCCAGGCGCAGGGCACGGACGATCTGGCCGATGGCCTCGCGCCCCTGTACGGCGGTGGGAATCAGGTTCAGTTCGACCTGCGGCGCGCGGCGGCGGAACACACTGATGATGTCGCGGATCACCGCGCCGGTGGGCGAGGTGACGATGCCGATGCGTTGTGGGTGGACCGGCAGCGGCTTCTTGCGTTCGGCACTGAACAGGCCTTCGGCACCGAGCTTTTCCTTCAGCGCCTCGAAGGCCAGGCGCAAGGCGCCATCGCCGGCCGGCTCGACGGTGTCGAGGATCAGCTGGTAGTCGCCACGCCCCTCGAACAGCGAGACCTTGCCACGCACGCGCACGGCTAGGCCGTCGCGCAGGGCCTGGCGCACACGCGCGGCATTCTGCCGGAACAGTGCGCAACGCACCTGGGCGCCGCTGTCCTTGAGGGTGAAATACATGTGCCCGGAGGCCGGGCGGGCGAGGTTGGAAATCTCGCCTTCCACCCAGACACTGCGGAACACATCCTCGAGCAGCACGCGCGCGCGGCCGTTGAGCTGGCTGACGGTGAGGACCTCGCGGTCCAGGCCGAGTCGTTCGAAGGGGTCTCTGATCATGGCGGGCATCATAAAGGACATCACGCCTGGTTGTCTGTGTTGGTGCTCGCGCCTTGCATCGCCGAGATGAACTGACGCACCAGGTCTCCTGCATCTCGTCGACACGCCAGGGCCACGGTGCTCTGGCAAGGCTCATCCAGCGGTACGAAGTGCACCGAGGCTGGCGCAATGTCACGCATGCAGGACGGCAACAGTGCCACCCCGAAACCGGCCTGGACCAGTTGCAGTTGGGTGGTCTTGCGCGACACGACCTGTGCGGCGCGTGGAAAGAACCCCGCCGCCATGCACAACGAAGCGGACAGGTAGCTCAAGCCCCCTCGCTGCCGGTGGGGAATGGAGATAAAGCGCTCGTCACGCAAGCGGTCCAGGCCCACCTGCGTGGCGTTTGCCAGTGGATGGCCTGCCGCCACGGCCAGCAGCAATGGCTCGCTGAACAAGGTATGGGTTTCCACGTCCTGGTGCTGGCGCAATACGGGCAGGCGAAGCAGGCCGACCTCCAGACGTCCTTCGGCGATATCCTCCAACTGCGCTTCCGACGATTGCTGGGCGATCTCCAGGGAAACCCCTGGGTTGGCTTCCAGATAACCGCCCAGACGCTCGAGCAGCCGTCCGGTCAAGGGGACGGTGCTGGAGTGATTCAGGCGCAGGCTACCGCGCAAGCCTTGGCCAATCTCCTGGGCCAGGCGTTCGGCCTTGTCCAGGTCCGCCAGCAAGTGCCGGACGCGGTCGAGAAACGCTAGCCCGGCCTCGGTCAGGCGTGGCTGGCGGGCGGTGCGTTCGAACAGCGGCGTGCCAAGCTGCTGCTCCAGCTCCTTGATCTGTCGGCTCAAGGCCGATTGGGCAACATACAGCCGCTCGGCAGCCGCGCTGAAACTGCCGTTCTCGGCAATTTCCACGAAGTAGCGCAGTTGGCGGAGGGAAGTCATGGCATGCCTTTTCGAGATGGCTAATGGTGAAAAAGCATATTAGTCGGCATGGCTCATGGCTGGCTAACCTGTCTGCGTCTTGTCAGGAAGCCTGTCCATGCTCGTCCAGCTGCCCTTTTCCGGTCTTGATTGGTTGCCCATCCTGCTGGGTGTTGGCATCGCCTACATTGTGTTTGGCATCGCCGGCTTCGGCACCGCCTTGGTGGCGGGGCCGATCCTGATTCATTTCATGCCGTTGTCGCAGATCATCCCGCTGCTGGTGCTGCTGGACTTCGTGGCAGCGTTCGGCAACTGGTTACCCTCGCGCAGGGCGGTGGCGCGCAGCGAGCTGTTGAAGTTGCTGCCGTGCATGGCAGTGGGCTGCACCCTGGGCGTGGTCTTCCTGCTGCACTTGAAGTCGGACCTTCTCTTGTTGCTGATGGGGCTGTTCGTGACGGGGTATGCGGTGTATGGCTTGGCGATAAAGGTGCGGCCCGCGCGGCTGGCAGGCGCCTGGGCAGTGCCGATGGGCACTGTGGGTGGGTTGTTCGGCGCCTTGTTCGGCAGCGGGGGCTTTCTTTATGCGATCTACCTCAATGCCCGGCTGGATTCCACGGAGCAGGCGCGGGCGACCCAGAGTGCGCTGATCAGCTGCAGCACGGTGGTGCGCCTGTCGCTGTTTGTCATCGCCGGGGCGTATGCCGATGCCCACCTGTTGTGGCTCGCGGCGTGCCTGCTGCCGGTGATGGCTGTCGGGCTCTGGCTAGGCCGGTACTTGACCTCGAAGCTGTCCCGTGAGGCCTTCGTGCGCGTGATCACCTGGCTGGTGCTGGCCAGCGGGCTGACGTTGATCGGTCGCTACCTCGGTGGCTGAGCGGTAGAATCTCATCATTACCGCAGTCCGCAGGCCCGTTTCGTTCATGAACACCCAGAGCATCATCGTTCCCAAACTCTCCACTGTCCCGGTCCACGAAGCCCGCGCCCGGGCGATCCTGCGCTGGCTGGTGCGCGAGAAGATCGTCGAGGAGCCGCTCAGCACCTGTGGCCGCACCGGCAACCGCATGGGCCATGCCCTGGCCGAAGGTGCCCGCAAGGTGGCGCTGCACCCCGAGCGGCTACCCTTCGGCGAGCAGGTCAACGGTCTGGAGGTGATGCTCAAGCGCTGCATCTATACACCCACCGAGGGCTTTCTCGAAGAGGCCGGTTGCCCCGAATGCCGGCGTGAAATCGGCGAGCCGCTGTTCGAAAGCCTGGAGGAGTGGATGCCCGGGGTGACGGACAACTTCACCTGCCCGCTGTGCGGCTTCGAGGACGACATCAACGGCTTCCTTTTCCTGCAGCCGTGTGCCTTTTCCAACCTGGGCTTCATCTTCAACAACTGGGGCGAGGCCGGGTTCACCCAGGCCTTTCTCGACAGCTTCGCCGACTGGCTGGACCAGCCAGTGGCGGTGGTGCAGGTGAAACTGCCGCAAGGCTGACCGAAGGCCCTTATTTTGCATTGAGCGGCGCGCCATGGATGAGTATAATGGCGCGCTTCCATTTTTCCCGCCCGGGAGCCCCCGCGATGCTGCGTATCAGCCAAGAAGCCCTGACCTTCGACGATATCCTCCTTGTACCTGGCTATTCCGAGGTACTGCCCAATGAAGTCAGTCTCAAGACCCGTTTGACCCGCGGCATCGAGCTGAACATCCCGCTGGTCTCCGCCGCCATGGATACCGTGACCGAAGCGCGCCTGGCCATCGCCATGGCCCAGGAAGGCGGCATCGGCATCATCCACAAGAACATGACCATCGAGCAGCAGGCTGCCGAAGTCCGCAAGGTCAAGAAGTTCGAGGCCGGCGTGGTCAAAGACCCGATCACCATCGACGCCGACGCCACCGTGCGCGACCTGTTCGACCTGACCCGCCTGAACAACATCTCGGGTGTTCCGGTGCTGGAGAACGGCGACCTGGTCGGTATCGTCACCTCCCGTGACGTGCGCTTCGAAAGCCGCCTGGACGCCAAGGTGCGCGAGGTGATGACGCCCAAGGAGCGCCTGGTCACCGTGCGCGAAGGCGCCGACAAGAACGAAGTCCGCGAGCTGCTGCACAAGCACCGCCTGGAAAAAGTCCTGATCGTCGACGACAAGTTCAACCTCAAGGGCATGATGACCGTCAAGGACATCGAAAAAGCCAAGGCCTACCCGCTGGCCAGCAAGGACGACCAGGGTCGCCTGCGCGTCGGCGCCGCGGTCGGCACCGGCAAGGACACCGGCGAGCGTGTTGCCGCCCTGGTTGCCGCCGGCGTCGACGTGGTGGTGGTCGACACCGCCCACGGCCACTCCAAGGGCGTGATCGACCGCGTTCGCTGGGTCAAAGAGACCTACCCGCACGTGCAGGTGATTGGCGGCAACATCGCCACCGGCGCCGCTGCCAAGGCCCTGGCCGAGGCCGGTGCCGACGCGGTCAAGGTCGGTATCGGCCCGGGCTCGATCTGCACCACCCGCATCGTCGCCGGTGTCGGCGTGCCGCAGATCAGCGCCATCGCCAACGTCGCCGCCGCATTGGAAGGCACGGGCGTGCCGCTGATCGCCGACGGTGGCATCCGTTTCTCCGGTGACCTGTCGAAGGCCATCGTGGCGGGCGCCTCGTGCGTCATGATGGGTTCGATGTTCGCCGGTACCGAAGAGGCCCCGGGCGAGGTCGAGCTGTTCCAGGGCCGTTCCTACAAGGCCTATCGCGGCATGGGCTCGCTGGGCGCCATGGCGCAGGCCCAAGGCTCCTCGGACCGTTACTTCCAGGACTCCTCGGCCGGTGCCGAGAAGCTGGTTCCGGAAGGCATCGAAGGCCGCGTACCCTACAAAGGCGCCCTGGCGGCGATCATCCACCAGCTGATGGGCGGCCTGCGCTCCTCCATGGGCTACACCGGCAGCGCGACCATCGACGAGATGCGCACCAAGCCGGAATTCGTACGCATCACCGGTGCCGGCATGGCCGAGTCCCACGTGCATGACGTGCAGATCACCAAGGAAGCGCCAAACTACCGCGTAGGCTGAGGCTTCCAGCAACACCTGTTAGCGGGGCTGTCATGACAGCCCCGCGTCGTTTCCGATTTCCACTGACGAGATTGAGTCATGGCCCTCGACATTCACGCTCACCGCATCCTGATCCTCGATTTCGGTTCCCAGTACACCCAGCTGATCGCCCGCCGCGTGCGCGAGATCGGTGTCTACTGCGAACTGCACCCGTTCGACATGGACGATGAAGCGATCCGTGCCTTCAACCCGCGCGGCATCATCCTCGCCGGCGGCCCGGAGTCCGTTCACGAAGCCAACAGCCCGCGCGCGCCGCAGGCCGTCTTCGACCTGAACGTACCGCTGCTGGGTATCTGCTACGGCATGCAGACCATGGCCGAGCAGCTGGGCGGCAAGGTCGAAGGTTCCGACCTGCGCGAGTTCGGCTATGCCCGCGTCGACGTGGTCGGCAAGAGCCGCCTGCTCGACGGCATCGAAGACCATGTCGACGATGACGGCGTATTGGGCCTGGACGTGTGGATGAGCCACGGCGACAAGGTCACCCAGATGCCGGGCAGCTTCAATATCCTGGCCAGCACCCCGAGCTGCCCGATCGCCGGCATGTTCGACGATGCCCGTGGCTACTACGGCGTGCAGTTCCACCCGGAAGTGACCCACACCAAGCAGGGCGGTCGCATCCTGTCCCGCTTCGTGCAGGACATCTGCGGCTGCGAGGCCCTGTGGACCCCATCCAACATCGTCGAAGACGCCATTGCCCAGGTGCGCGAGCAGGTCGGTTCGGCCAACGTCCTGCTGGGCCTGTCCGGCGGTGTCGACTCCTCGGTGGTTGCCGCGCTGCTGCACCGTGCCATTGGCGACCAGCTGACCTGCGTCTTCGTCGACAACGGCCTGCTGCGCCTGCACGAGGGTGACCAGGTGATGGCCATGTTCAAGGAGAACATGGGCGTCAAGGTGATCCGCGCCGACGCTGAAAAGCAGTTCCTCGACAACCTGGCCGGCGAGACCGACCCAGAGAAGAAGCGCAAGATCATCGGCCGCACCTTCATCGACGTGTTCGACGCCGAGGCCAGCAAGCTGGAGAACATCCAGTTCCTCGCCCAGGGCACCATCTACCCGGACGTGATCGAGTCGGCCGGCGCCAAGAGCGGCAAGGCCCACGTGATCAAGTCGCACCACAACGTCGGCGGCCTGCCGGAGGAAATGAACCTCAAGCTGGTCGAGCCGCTGCGCGAGCTGTTCAAGGACGAAGTCCGCAAGATCGGCCTGGAGCTGGGCCTGCCGTACGACATGGTCTACCGCCACCCGTTCCCGGGCCCGGGCCTGGGCGTGCGTATCCTCGGTGAAGTGAAGAAGGAATACGCCGACATCCTGCGTCGCGCCGACCACATCTTCATCGAAGAACTGCGCAAGGCTGACTGGTACCATAAGACCAGCCAGGCGTTCGTGGTGTTCCAGCCGGTGAAATCCGTCGGCGTCGTCGGCGATGGCCGTCGCTACGCCTGGGTCGTGGCCCTGCGTGCCGTCGAGACCGTGGACTTCATGACCGCGCGCTGGGCGCACCTGCCGTACGAGCTGCTGGAGACCGTCAGCGGCCGCATCATCAACGAAATCGACGGTATCTCGCGCGTCACCTACGACGTGTCGAGCAAGCCGCCGGCCACCATCGAGTGGGAATGAGTTGAGCCACAAGGGCGCCGCAAGGCGCCCTTGTCGTATCTGGCGTCGCGACACAAGGCCGCGCCCATAAAAGGCACTCTTCACTTAATCTTTCTCAATTGCAGGTGTATCGTATTCGCCCTTCATGCCAGCCCTGCTGGCAGACTGATTGCGCAGAAACGAGGTACCCGCACCGATGTCCTTTACCCGTCGACAAATGCTCAAGGGCCTGACCGGCCTGGTTGTGGTAGGCCTGGGCGCGGGAGGCGCCGCGCGCTACTGGCTGGGTAAGGTCGAGGACGAGAACGCCGGGCACGACTATGAACTGATCGCCGCGCCCTTGGAGGTCGAGCTGGTACCCGGTTACAAGACCGAGGCCTGGGCCTTCGGCCCGTCGGCGCCGGGTACCGAACTGCGCGTGCGCCAGGGCACCTGGTTGCGGGTGCGCTTCATCAACCACCTGCCGGTGGAAACCACCATCCATTGGCACGGCATCCGCCTGCCGCTGGAAATGGACGGCGTGCCCTATGTGTCGCAGTTGCCGGTGAAGCCTGGCGAGTTCTTCGACTACAAGTTCCGCGTGCCGGATGCCGGCAGCTACTGGTATCACCCCCATGTCAGCAGCTCCGAGGAACTGGGGCGCGGCCTGGTCGGGCCGTTGATCGTCGAGGAGCGCGAGCCTACCGGGTTCAGGCATGAGCGCACCTTGAGCCTGAAGAACTGGCACGTGGACGAGCAGGGCGCCTGGCTGCCCTTCAGCATCCCCCGGGAGGCCGCGCGCAACGGCACCGCCGGACGGTTGATCACCATCAATGGCCAGGCCGATGCGGTCACCGAGCTGCCGGCCGGGCAGGTGGTGCGGGTGCGATTGTTGAACCTGGACAACACCTGGACCTACCGCATCAACCTCAAGGGCAACTGCGAGGCCAGGATCTACGCACTCGATGGCAACCCGGTCACCCCGCGGCCACTGGACGACGACTACTGGCTCGGCCCGGGCATGCGGATCTGCCTGGCCATTCGCATCCCTGAAGCGGGCGAGGAAATTTCCCTGCGCGACGGCTTCGTGCGCCTGGGCACCCTGCGCTCGGTGGCCAGCAACGAGGCGCCGGGCGACTGGCCCGAGGCGTTGCCTGCCAACCCCATCGCCGAGCCGGACCTGGAGAACGCCGAGAAACTCAACTTCAATTTCGAGTGGGCCGGCAAGGTGTCGGTGGGTACCGAGAGCGGCCGGCCGCCTAGCCTCTGGCAGATCAACGGCCAGGCCTGGGACATCACCGACAAGACCTGTGCGGACCGTCCTATCGCCACCTTGACCAAGGGCAAGAGCTACATTCTCGAACTGAAGAACATGACTCAGTACCAACACCCCATCCACCTGCATGGCATGAGCTTCAAGGTGATCGCCTCCAATCGACGCAAGATCGTCGAGCCGTGGTTCACCGACACCTACCTGCTGGGCAAGAACGAACGGGCCCAGGTCGCGCTGGTGGCGGATAACCCTGGCACCTGGATGTTCCACTGTCACGTGATCGACCACATGGAAACCGGCCTGATGGCCGCGATCGCGGTGGTCTGATGCGTCCGCAGATCATCGATCGCAGCCGCGACCAGGAATTCATGCGCCTGGCTCTGGGCCTGGCCGCCCAGGGTGCCGCCATGGGCGAGGTGCCGGTGGGCGCGGTGCTGGTGCAGCACGGCCAGGTGATCGGCCAGGGTTTCAACCGGCCAATCATCGACAGCGACCCCAGCGCCCATGCCGAGATGGTGGCCATCCGCGCGGCGGCCAAGGCTGCCAGCAACTACCGGCTGCCGGGCAGCACCCTCTACGTGACCCTGGAGCCGTGCAGCATGTGCGCGGGGCTGATCGTGCATTCGCGCATCGCCAGGGTGGTGTATGGGGCGCTGGAGCCCAAGGCAGGGATCGTGCAGAGCCAGGGGCAGTTCTTTACCCAGGGTTTCCTGAACCATCGGGTGATGTTCGAGGGAGGCGTGTTGGCTGAGGAGTGTGGGCAGATACTGAGCGAGTTCTTCAAGGCCCGGCGCGTCAAAGGCTAGCACGCCCCTGTAAGAGCGGCCTTGTGCCGCGAAAGGGCTGCGCAGCGGCCCCAGCGATTCATGCGCTTGCACCGGAACTGGGGCTGCTGCGCAGCCCTTTCGCGGCACAAGGCCGCTCCTACAGAGGGGCTTACATCGGGGGCGACTGTTCCGCCGGTTTGTCCTTGTTGACCCCTGGTACATGCAGGTTGCCTTCAGCCACCTGGCCTTCGAGCTGCGGTTGGGTCACCCAGGTGAGGATGTCGTAGTAGCGGCGAATGTTGGCCACGAAGTGCACGGGTTCGCCACCCCGGGCATAGCCGTAGCGGGTCTTGCGGTACCACTGCTTCTGCGACAGGCGCGGCAGCATCTTCTTCACGTCCAGCCATTTGTTCGGGTTCAGGCCTTCGCGCTTGGCCAGCATGCGCGCGTCCTCCAGGTGACCGCTGCCGACGTTGTAGGCGGCCAGGGCGAACCAGGTACGGTCAGGCTCCTTGATGCTGTCGTCGAGCTGGCTCTTGATCAGCACGAAGTACTTGGCGCCACCCTGGATGCTCTGCTTGGGGTCCAGGCGGTTGGACACGCCCATGGCCTGGGCAGTGCGCTGGGTCAGCATCATCAGGCCGCGCACACCCGTCTTGGAGGTGACTTCCGGCTGCCACATCGATTCCTGGTAGCCGATCGCCGCCAGCAGGCGCCAGTCCACCTGCTCGACCTTGCTGGAGGCGCGGAAGTGCTTTTCATATTTGGGCAGACGTTGCTGCAGGTGCTGGGCGAAGGTATAGGCGCCAACGTAGCCGAGCACGTCGACATGGCCGTAATAGCGCTCCTTCAGGCGTTGCAGGGTGCCATTCTTCTGTGCCTTGTCGAGGAACTCGTTGACCTCGTTGAGCAGGCTGTTGTCTTCGCCGGGGGCCAGTGCCCAGCGTTGGTCGCGGGAGTCGCCCAGGTCGAAGGCCACGCGCACATTGGGGAAATAGACCTGGTTCATGGCCAGTTCGTTGGAGTCCACCAAGGTCAGGTCGATTTGCCCTTCGTCGACCATGCGCAGGAGGTCGACGACCTCGACCGCATCAGACTCTTCGTATTCCAACGTAGGATTTTGCTTTTTCAGCTCAGCCAGCTGATCGGCATGGCTGCTGCCCTTGAGCACCATGATTTTCTTGCCGATGAGCCCCTTCACATTGGTGGGGCGCGAGCGGCCGTTGCGGTAGATGACCTGCGGGGTCACTTCGAGGTACGGATGGGAGAACTTTGCCTGGGCGGTGCGCTTCTCACTGCTGACCAGACCTGCGGCGGCCAGCACCGGGCCTGAGGGCTTGCCCAGCTGGTCGAACAGATCGTCGAGGCTGTCGGCTGTCTCGATTTCCAGCTTCACGCCGAGATCGTCGGCGAAACGCTTGACAAGTTCGTACTCGAAGCCGGTTTCGCCGTTGCGGTCCTGAAAGTAGGTGGCCGGGCTGTTGCGGGTAATTACGCGCAGCACGCCGTCTTCCTTGACGCGTTCTAGGGTGCTGGGTTTTTCAACACAGGCACCGAGCATCAGGAAGAGTCCGGTTGCGAAGAGCCATCTGGCGCAGCGCTGGCGCAAAGCAGTGTGGGCGAACATAGGTTGCAGTATACGCAAAGGACTGGCCCCGCCATATCTCGACAACGGTTAGCTTGTCTGGTAGCGCGTTCTGTGCTGCAGGTGATCGGGCGTGGAATTTGGGGTAGGGCATGCTCTCACCAAGCCCGCCGATTTCTGACCCGCAAGTCCGGTTCCGCCGCCCGGCAGCCGTGGCTTAGAGCGGGTGCCGAAACCGTACGAATTAGGCTAGAATGCACGGCCTCTAAGCACACCCCTTCCTGAGGCTGTCCCGACGATGTTGATCCTGCGCGGCGCTCCTGCCCTTTCTGCCTTCCGCCACGGTAAGTTACTCGAGCAACTGAGCCAGAAAGTACCCGCTGTTACTGGTTTGTATGCCGAATTCGCCCACTTCGCCGATGTCGATGGCGAGCTGACCGCCGACCAGCAGCAGGTGCTGGGCCGTCTGCTCAAGTACGGCCCGAGCGTCCCGGTCCAGGAGCCGACCGGCCGCCTGTTCCTGGTGGTGCCGCGCCTGGGCACCATTTCGCCCTGGGCCAGCAAGGCCAGCGATATCGCCCATAACTGTGGCTTGCAGAGCATCCAGCGCCTGGAGCGCGGCATTGCCTACTACGTCGCCGGCGAGCTGTCCGACGCCGACGCGGCTGCTATCGCCGCCGAGCTACACGACCGCATGACCCAGCGTGTCCTGGCTCGCCTCGAAGACGCCGCCGACTTGTTCAGCCATGCCCAGCCCAAGCCGATGACCTCCGTGGACATCCTCGGCGGTGGCCGCGCCGCCCTGGCCCAGGCCAACATCGACCTGGGCCTGGCCCTGGCCGAAGACGAGATCGACTACCTGGTCAATGCCTTCCAGGGCCTCAAGCGCAACCCGAACGACATCGAGCTGATGATGTTCGCCCAGGCCAACTCCGAGCACTGCCGCCACAAGATCTTCAACGCCAGTTGGGACATCGACGGCCAGGCCCAGGAAAAAAGCCTGTTCGGGATGATCAAGAACACCTACCAGATGCACAGCGAAGGCGTGCTGTCGGCCTACAAGGACAACGCCTCGGTCATCGTCGGCAATGTCGCCGGCCGCTTCTTCCCGAACCCTGAGACCCGCCAGTACGGCGCGGTGCAGGAGCCGGTGCACATCCTGATGAAGGTCGAGACCCACAACCACCCGACCGCCATCGCCCCGTTCTCCGGCGCCTCCACCGGCTCCGGCGGCGAAATCCGCGACGAAGGCGCCACCGGCCGTGGCGCCAAGCCCAAGGCCGGCCTCACCGGTTTCACCGTCTCCAACCTGCGCATCCCGGGCTTCGAGCAGCCGTGGGAGCAGGCCTATGGCAAGCCGGGCCGCATCGTCGACGCCCTCGACATCATGGTCGAAGGCCCCTTGGGCGGCGCTGCGTTCAACAATGAATTCGGCCGCCCGGCCCTGACCGGCTACTTCCGTACCTTCGAACAGGCGGTCAACACCCCGCGCGGCGAAGAAGTGCGTGGCTATCACAAGCCGATCATGCTCGCCGGCGGCATGGGCAACATCCGTGAAGACCACGTGCAGAAGGGCGAGATCACCGTCGGCGCCAAGCTGATCGTGCTCGGCGGCCCAGCCATGCTGATCGGCCTGGGCGGCGGCGCCGCCTCGTCGGTGGCCACCGGCGCCAGCTCGGCCGACCTGGACTTCGCCTCGGTGCAGCGCGAAAACCCGGAAATGGAGCGCCGTTGCCAGGAGGTCATCGACCGTTGCTGGCAGCTGGGCGACAAGAACCCGATCGCCTTCATCCATGACGTGGGTGCCGGGGGTATCTCCAACGCCTTCCCCGAGCTGGTCAACGACGGTGGCCGCGGCGGCCGCTTCGAGCTGCGCAATGTGCCCAACGACGAGCCGGGCATGGCCCCGCACGAAATCTGGAGCAACGAGTCGCAGGAGCGCTACGTGCTGGCGGTCAGCGCCGAGGACTTCGAGCGCTTCAAGGCCATCTGCGAGCGCGAGCGTTGCCCGTTCGCCGTGGTCGGCGAAGCCACCGAGGAAAAACACCTCACCGTCACCGACAGCCACTTCGACAACACCCCGGTCGACATGCCGCTGGACGTGCTGCTGGGCAAGCCGCCGCGCATGCACCGTTCGGTCACTCGCGAGGCCGAGCTGGGCGATGACTTCGACCCGAGCGAGCTGGACCTGGACCAGGCCGTCGAGCGCGTTTTGCGTCACCCGGCCGTGGCCAGCAAGAGCTTCCTGATCACCATCGGCGACCGCACCATCACCGGCCTGGTCGCCCGTGACCAGATGGTCGGCCCGTGGCAGGTGCCGGTGGCCGACTGCGCGGTCACCGCCACCAGCTTCGACGTCTACACCGGTGAAGCCATGGCCATGGGCGAGCGCACCCCGCTGGCCCTGCTCGACGCCCCGGCCTCCGGCCGCATGGCCATCGGTGAGGTGCTCACCAACCTGGCCGGCGCCCGCATCGAGAAGCTTTCCGATATCAAGCTGTCGGCCAACTGGATGTCCGCTGCCGGGCACCCGGGTGAAGACGCCCGTCTGTACGACACCGTCAAGGCCGTCGGCATGGAGCTGTGCCCGGAACTGGGCCTGACCATTCCGGTGGGCAAAGACTCCATGTCGATGAAGACCCAGTGGAGCGAGGATGGCGTGCAGAAGAGCGTCACCGCGCCGATGTCGCTGATCGTCAGCGGCTTCGCCCCGGTGGTCGACATTCGCGGCACCCTGACCCCGCAACTGCGCATGGACAAGGGCGAGACCGACCTGATCCTGGTCGACCTGGGCCGTGGCAAGAACCGCATGGGCGCCTCGATCCTGGCCCAGACCTACGGCAAGATCGGTGCCCAGGCGCCGGACGTCGACGACGCCGAGGATCTCAAGGCCTTCTTCGCCGTGATCCAGGGCCTGAACGCCGATGGCCATCTGCTGGCCTACCACGACCGGTCCGACGGCGGCCTGCTGACCACCGTGCTGGAAATGGCCTTCGCCGGCCACTGCGGTCTCGATCTGCAACTCGATCCGCTGACCGACAGCAAGCGCGACGTGGCGGCCATCCTCTTCAACGAAGAGCTGGGTGCGGTCATCCAGGTTCGCCAGGATGCCACCCCGGACGTGCTCGCGCAGTTCAGCGCCGCCGGCCTGGGCGAAGAATGCGTCGCGGTGATCGGCAAGCCGGTCAACAATGGCGAAGTCTCCATCAGCCTGAACGGCGAAGTGCTGTTCGACGACGACCGTCGTCTGCTGCAGCGCCAGTGGGCCGAGACCAGCTACCAGATCCAGCGCCTGCGCGACAACGCCGACTGCGCCGACCAGGAATTCGACGTCCTGCTGGAAGAAGACAACCCTGGCCTGTCGGTCAAGCTGGGCTTCGACGTCAACGACGACATCGCCGCGCCGTACATCAAGAAGGGCGTGCGTCCGCAAGTGGCGATCCTGCGCGAGCAGGGCGTCAACGGCCAGGTCGAGATGGCGGCCGCCTTCGACCGCGCCGGCTTCGCGGCCATCGACGTGCACATGAGCGATATCCTCGCTGGCCGTGTCGACCTCGAAGCCTTCAAGGGCCTGGTGGCCTGCGGCGGCTTCTCCTACGGTGACGTGCTGGGTGCCGGCGAGGGCTGGGCCAAGTCGGCGCTGTTCAACAGCCGTGCCCGTGACACCTTCCAGGCGTTCTTCGCGCGCAACGACAGCTTCGCCCTGGGCGTGTGCAACGGTTGCCAGATGATGTCCAACCTGCATGAACTCATCCCGGGCACCGAGTACTGGCCGCACTTCGTGCGCAACCGTTCGGAGCAGTTCGAGGCGCGTGTGGCCATGGTCGAGGTGCAGAAGTCCAACTCGATCTTCCTGCAGGGCATGGCCGGTTCGCACATGCCGATCGCCATCGCCCACGGTGAAGGCCATGCCGAGTTCGCCAGCGAAGAAGCCCTGCTGGAAGCGGACCTGTCCGGTTGCGTGGCCCTGCGCTTCGTCGACAACCACGGCAAGGTCACCGAGGCCTACCCGGCCAACCCGAACGGCTCGCCGCGCGGCATCACTGGCCTGACCAGCCGCGACGGTCGCGTGACCATCATGATGCCGCACCCTGAGCGTGTGTTCCGTGCCGTGCAGAACTCCTGGCGCCCGGATGAGTGGCAGGAAGACGGCGCCTGGATGCGCATGTTCCGCAATGCGCGGGTCTGGGTGAACTAAGGGTGTACAAGCTCGCCTTCTTCGTGCCGCCAAGCCATGTGGATGTGGTCAAGGCCGCTGTGTTCGCCGCCGGCGGCGGTCGCATCGGTGACTACGACCACTGCGCCTGGCAAACCCTCGGCCAGGGCCAGTTCCGCCCGTTGGACGGCAGCCAGCCGTTCCTCGGGCAGGCAGGCCAGGTCGAGCAGGTGCAGGAATGGAAGGTGGAGCTGGTGGTGGCCGACGACCTGATCGCACAGGTCGTCGCCGCGCTCAAGGCGAGCCACCCGTACGAGACGCCGGCCTACGAGGTCTGGCGCCTCGCCGAGTTCTAGACCACACCGGTCCCTGTAGGAGCGGGCTTGATCTGGTCAAGTAATTTTGGACACCGGTTAAGGTTCATGCCGCTGCCCTAAGCTTTTCCTCCATGGCTACCGGGGTCTCGTAGCCGTTGTAGCTGTGGAGGCGCTTGAGGTTGTAGCGCACCAAATAAGCCATGATGTCGGCCTTGGCTTCAGATTCGGACTCATAGCCTCCTGGTGGCACCCATTCTGATTTCAATGCCCCAAAGAATCGCTCCATGGCGGCGTTGTCCCAGCATTGGCCACGGTGGCTCATGCTCTGCTTCAGGCTGCACTCTTCAAGCACAGACCTGAATTTGTGGCTGGTGTACTGGCAGCCTTGATCTGAATGAAACATCACGCCCGCAGGCCTGCCCCTGGACTCAGACGCCATACGCAGCGCGTCACAGGCCAGCCTGGCATCGGCAGTCATTGAAAACGCCCAGCCCACGACTCGGCGTGCATACAAGTCGATTACTGCGGCTAAATACAGCCAACGCCTGCCAACCTGGATATAAGTTACATCGCCACACCAAACCTCGTTGATTGTCGAAACTTTGAAGTTTCGCTTCAGTTGGTTTTCCGCAATCAATGCTTCCGTGCCGGATGACCGATACCGGTGCGGTCTACGCTGCCGGCATTTCAGGCCAGCTTCACGCATAAGCGCACGCACTTTGTAACGCCCAATCTCATGGCCTTCACGCCGCAGCTCCTGCATCAACGTGCGTGAACCGGCAGAGCTTCGTGACGCCTTAAAACGATCGATTACACGCGAGCGTAGAGCATCCCTGCCGGGATTCTCACGCCCTTGGCGTTTGCGCCATGCATAGAAACTGCTGCGTTTGACCCCAAGCACGCGACAGCAGTCGACAACACCATATTGCTCACTCAGCTCGTTGATCAGCGAGAACGATCTTTGGAGTCCCGAAGCAGGAGAGCACTGGCCTTTTTTAGGATTTCGATATCCCGATCCTTTTGACGAACCAGCGCTTCCAGCTCTTCAATACGTTGCTGCTCCGGAGTGATGGCTTTGGCTCCAGCCGGCACCTTGCCCTCTCTCTCCTGCCTTACCTGCTCAACCCAACGACGAAGAGCTGTGCGGCCAATCCCGAGGATTTCGCATACCTCAGGAACCGACTGGCCGGCATCCAGCACCATTTCAGCTGCTCGGATTTTGTGTTCTCTCGAATAAGACTTGCGCACTGATTTTGCCTCCAATTGGGCGCCATCATAGCGCCCGAAGAAGGTGTCCAAAATCATTAGGCCAGTTCAGCTTGTCCCGCGATCGGCTGCGCAGCAGCCGTACACCGAGCCCGCGTCTACAGACGCAGGTCTTGCACCGTTGTATCGTGTCTGCCCTCAGGCCGCCGCAACCCCGCACAGGCCAGCAACCCCACCTCGAACAGCAGCCACATCGGCACCGCCAGCAGGGTCTGTGAAAACATGTCCGGCGGCGTCAGGATCATCCCCACCACGAAGCACCCGACGATCACATAGGGCCGGCTGCGGCGCAGCGTGGCCACATCGGCAAGCCCCGCCCAGACCACGATGAAGGTCGCCACGGGGATCTCGAACGCCAGGCCGAAGGCCAGGAACAGCGCCATGATGAAATCCAGGTACTGGCTGATGTCGGTCATCATCGCCACCCCGTCCGGAGTGACGCTGGCAAAGAACCCGAACATCATCGGAAACACCAGGAAGAACGCGAACGCCATGCCGGCATAGAACAGCAGGATGCTCGACACCAGCAACGGCAGGGCGATGCGCCGCTCCCGGCGATACAGCCCCGGCGCGATGAAGCCCCAGGCCTGGTGTAGCAGCACCGGCATGGCCACGAATAGCGCGCACATCGCCGTTAGCTTGAACGGTGTCAGGAAGGGCGAAGTGACGCTGGTGGCGATCATGCTGGCGCCTTGCGGCAGGAAGCGCCGCAAGGGTTCGGAGATCAAGGTGTAGAGCGTCTGGGCGAAGGGAAACAGCCCGGCGAACACCACAGCGACCACCAACAGGCTGCGTACCAGGCGTTTGCGCACATCGCGCAGGTGTTCGGTCAAGGGCATGCGCGCCTCGTGTTCCATGGCAGTGCTCGTGCGCCGTGCTCCTTGGCTGGGGTGGTGGTCGCAGGCGTGGCCTCGAGGCTCACGCCCTGGCGGATCTGCTGTTCCAGGCGTTGCAGGGGCTGGCTATCCAGTGGCGGCAGGTCGATTTCCCGTTCCACCTGCGCCCGTAGTGCCTGCATGGCCCGCCGCG
This sequence comes from Pseudomonas sp. p1(2021b), assembly GCF_020151015.1. Taxonomy (NCBI): domain Bacteria; kingdom Pseudomonadati; phylum Pseudomonadota; class Gammaproteobacteria; order Pseudomonadales; family Pseudomonadaceae; genus Pseudomonas; species Pseudomonas sp. p1(2021b). The sequence continues at coordinate 4,043,421 of NZ_CP083746.1, read as the reverse complement.
CCTGGCCGAGGCCACGGCCGACGGTACGCGCCGCCACGGGCAGACGCTCAGGGCCCAGTACCAGCAGGGCGACGATGCCTACCAGCAACAGTTCGGTGAAGCCTACCTCGAACATCAGGCCTGGCGATCCGCTTGCGGCTGCTGGGCGGCCTGGCCGGTCAGCGGAGCCTGTTGCTGTACCTGGGCGTTGGTCGGCTCCGTTTCCGCGCCGCTGCCCATGGATTTGCGAAAGCCCTGGATCGCGTCACCCACATCGCTGCCCAGGCCTTTCAGACGTTTGGTGCCGAACAGCAGGAAGACGATCAACAGCACGATCACCAATTGCCAGATTCCGATGCCACCCATTGCGACCACTCCTGTAAGGTCATGAAAAGGAACGACGATCCTGCCTGCCTTAGATGACGTGCACATGAACGCCGGTGCTGCCATCTGCCTGAAACACGCGCCGTGTTGACTGGCGCTTTTGGCAGGCGCAGGGATGGGCAGGATGGGCGGTAGGCGACAACGCGGGGCAGCATTGCTGATGGTGTTGGTGGCCCTGGCGATGCTCGCCGGTGGCTTGGCCTGGCTGGTGGAAGATGGCCGCCATCAGGTGGACGACGTGCGGCTGTTGCAGCAGCGGGTGCAGGTGCGGGCGATGGAGCAGGCCGGCCTGGCCTATGCCAGCCAGGCCCTGCGCGACCCGGCATGGCGGGCCAGCCCATTGTTCTGGCAGGCCTTGCGCGGTCAACCGCTGGACTATGACTTTGGCGCCGGCACCGCCCGATTGCGGGTGCGCGACCAGCACACCTGCTTCAACGTCAACGCCTTGCTCGGTGAGGATGGCGAACGTGCCGAGCGCCAGTTGCGCTACCTGCTCGGCGACGACATGGCGGCCGAGCGGCTGGTGCAGGCTCTGGCCGACTGGCTCGATGTTGACAGCGATGCTCGCCTGCAAGGGGCCGAAAGCGCCCAGTACCTGCGTCAGCGGCCACCACGGCTGGCGGCCAACCAGCCGATGCTGGACATGAGCGAGCTGAACCTGCTGCTCGAGCCCGATGCCGGCCGCCAGGCGCGCTACCCGATGCTCTGCGCCTTGCCCGAGACCCGTGGCTGGCGCTTGAATGCCAACGCCCTGGGGTTGGAGCACCTGCCATTGCTCGATGCCATCTATGAGGGCCGTTTTCCCCGTTCGCTGCTCAGCCGTATTGTCAGCGGCAGGCCGGCGTCGGGTTATGTGGATGCCACGGCGCTGCGCCAGGCGTTGGGGGCGGTGGACGACGAGACCTTCGAACGGCTGAGCGAGGGGTTGCTGCTCAACAGTGGGTACTTCCTGTTGCAGCTGTCATTCGAACAGGACGGGCGCACCCTGCGCAGCGAGTTCCAGGTGCAGGCACAGGGGGTGGTGCAATGGCATGCGAGGGTGCCGGCGCAGCAGGTGCGGGTGAGCAGTCGCGAGCCGGTGCCCTGGTAGGGGGATTGGGGTTTTACTGACGGGCGCTATCGCGGGACAAGCCCGCACAGGATGGCGTAGAGCCTGTGGGAGCGGGCTTGTCCCGCGATTGGGGCGGCGCAGGTCGGTCAGACCGTACCGATCTCCCCGCCATCGTTCCGCTGGATCACCACCGTCGAAGCCCGTGGCCGCACCGTGGTGCCTGCCGGGGTCACGTCGGTCGCCTTGTCGGTCGACGGCCAGTTCTCCGGGTGCTGGATGTTGACGAACAACGTCTTGTTGTCCGGCGTGAAGGCGATACCGGTCACCTCGCACCCGTTCGGGCCGACGAAGAAGCGGCGCAGGTCCACCTGGTTCTTGGCGTTGACCGGCACCTGCTTGCCGTTGGCGTCTACCAGGTCGGTCGGGATGACCGCCAGCAACTGGTCGTTGGTGTAGCTGGTCACGCTCTTCTCACCGTTGTCGGTCTCGAACCACAGCACGCCCCGGCTATCGAAGCTCATGCCGTCGGGGCTGGCGAACTGGTTCAGTTCGGTAAGGCCGGAGCGGTTGATGTCCGCGGTGCCATCGGCATTGGCGCCGAACACGAAGATGTCCCAGGTGAAGCTCAGGTGATCGTCGCTGTCGTGCCAACGGATGATGTGGCCGTGGCGGTTCGGCCCGCGAGGGTTGGCGGCATCCACCTTGTCCGGCGTGCGGGCGCTGTTGTTGGTCAGGGTCAGGTAGACGTCGCCGTTGAGCGGGTTGACCGCTGTCCACTCCGGGCGGTCCATCGGCGTGGCGCCCACCGCGTCGCCGGCACCTCGGGTGTTGAGGATGATGCCGGGCAGGTCGCCGTACAGCGCGCCCAGCGTGCTGCCGCCGGTGGTCGGGGTGGCCACGTCGAGCAGCAGCCACTTGCCGGTGCCGTCGGCATTGAAGCGCGCCACGTAGAGCTTGCCTTTGTCCATGTACTTGGCGCCGGTCGCCAGGCGGTCGGACGGGTTGGCATCGGCCTCGCTCCATACGGCGTCGGAGACGAACTTGTACAGGTACTCGTTGTTCGAGTCGTCGCCCATGTACCAGACCAGGGGCTTGCCGGCCACCGGCAGGCCCGGGCAGCAGCCTTCGTGACGGAAGCGCCCCAGGGCGGTGCGCTTGGTGGCGAGGGTCGCGCTGTTGTACGGGTCGATCTCGACGATGTAGCCGTAGGTGCTGGCTTCGTTGCGGTAGTCGTCGGTGGCGCTGGCACCGCTCGGGGTGATGTCGAAGCGGGCGAACTCGTCGTTCACCTCGGTGCTGTCACCGGCTGCGCTCTCCCACTTGTACTGGCCGTTGGCGGTGGCCACGCCGATACGCACCTGGTCTTCTGGCCGGGTGGCCTTGTTGACGAAGATGCCGGGCCAGTTCTCTTCGCAGGTCAGGTAGGTGCCCCACGGTGTGTAGCCGTTGCCGCAGTTGTTGTTGGTGCCGCGGCACTGGGTGCCGGTGGGCGAGAACTTGGTCTTGACGTGGTCGGTGCCACGCAGCGGGCCGGCGATGTCCATCAGCGAGGCGGTGGTGAAGCGGCGGTTGAGCGGGTCGTTGTCCACCACCTGCCAGCGGCCGTTGACCTTGCTCAGGCGCACCACACCGGCGCCGTGGGCATTGATCTCCTTGCGCACTTCCTCGACCGGGCGCTTGCCGTCCAGGTCGGTGGTCGGGCCGTTGGGGTGCAGGGCAGAGGCGTCGATGTACTCGAAGTTGATCGCCAACAGGCCATCGTCGGAGCGGCCGTCGATGGGGAAGAAATGCATGCCGTCATGGTGCATGCCCATGGCATTGGCCTGGTCGGTGGAAGTGTTGCTGCCGTCGGCTTTCCATGGGTTGGCGTTGCGGTTCAGCGGCGTGCCCCAGGGCGCCAGGACATAGGCGCTGTAGCCCGCGGCGACCACGCAGGCATCGGTGCGCGAGCCAGGGATGGACTGGAAGCCCAGCTTGAGTTTCGGCTTTTCCGGCTCGGGCGCGGTGGCATCGTCGTGGTCGGAGCCGCCGCCGTCGAAGCAGCCTGTCAGACCGGTACCGGCGATCATGGCGATCGCTGCGCCAAGGCTGCCGCGCATCACGCTGCGACGGCTCAGGTAGGCGTCCATGACGCTGGCCATTGGCAGGTTGCCGCTTGGGTTGCGGTCCAGGTTGTCGCCGGTATCTCGACTCATCAGGGTGTCCTTAGGTTGGCTGAGTTGAAGAAAACCGCGACTGTAGAGCGCAAAGATGATGATTGGTTGGCAGAAATGTTAAGGGCTTTTTAAAACAAGCCGTTCTTAGCATCGCGTTACAAAGATTTTTTTGGAATCGTTGTCGGATATCTGCCATCAAACTGTCATCCAGGCGCCGCAATATCCGGGACCCAACAAGGAGACGGGCGAGGATGGCGGGTCGATGGCAAGCAGTGTAGGCAGGCGGGAAGTCATCAGCTGGATGGGCGTCGGAGCACTGGCACCCTTGCTCGGCGCCTGCTCCACATTTCCGGGGCGGGGCCGCGACAGCGCCGCGGTAGACCTACTCTACCTCGCCGACACCCTCGACACCCGTCAGCCCGGCCCACCCGTGGTACCGGCGACCCGGCTGGGGCCGGTCAGCCACCTGGGGCGTGCACCCTGGATGACTGGCGCCAGTGCCCTGGCGTTCGATCCCGCGCTTGCCCCCTTGCTCGATGCCACCCAGGCCGGCAATGCCCGCCTGGGTGGCTATGCGGTGCTGGCGGCGTTGCTGGAGCAATTGCGTGGCGAGGCGGGGGCGAACAACAGCCTGACCCTGGAGAACGGCCAATGCTGGAACGGCAGCGGCCTGGCCTACCTGACCCAGGGCGACAGCGGTGTGCAGGGCAGCCAGCTGCTGGGCAGCGAGGTGCGGGTCAGCAGCGACGAACGCGTGCTCTGGCCGCAGCGTTGCGCCGGCCTGTATCGCCAGGCACCGGCCACCACTGTTGGTGCCGGCCTCGCGGTCAGCCAGGCCAAGGCACTGGCCATCGAAGGCATGCGGGTGTTCGAGCGGGGCGGGGCGCGCATTGCCGTGGTCGGAGTAACCGACCCCTACGCCCAAGACCAGAAAGCCTCCCTTAAACAGTGGTACCAATCACTGTTGCCCACTTTTCAGCAGGCGCGCCGTGAAGCCGACCTGGTCGTGGCGCTGGCCGATGTCGGCACCGGCCCTGGCTTGTGGCTGGCCGAGCGGGTGCCTGAGCTCGACGTGCTGCTTTGCGCCCGCGGCCAGGACTTCTGGCCCGCACCGGTAGAGGTCACCCAGGCCAGCGGGCGGCGTGTGCCGGTGCTGTTCGCCGGCTGCCGCGCCAGTGGCGCATTCCGCCTGCGTTGCCAGCAGGTGGCCGGGCAGTGGCGGTTCACGGCGCAATTCTTCCCCGCCTTCGAGCACCAGCTTGGCCCGGTTGCCCAGGGCCGCGCCAGCCAGTTGCGTACGCAGCTGCACCTGCAACGCGCCGGGCATGCCGCCTGGCTAGACCAGCCCTTGGCCAGGGCGCCGGAAGCCCTTTGGCGTCGCGATACCCTCGGCGGCAGTTGGGACCGCTTGCTGCACCAGGCACTGGCCGACGGCAGCGGCGTGCCGGTGCTGCTGCCAGGGCTGCGCTACGACGCACCGCTGGCCAGCGGTGAATTCATCACCCGCGAACACCTGATCGCATTGTCTGGCGGCTACCCGGCACCGGTGGTCGAGGCGCCGGCGCGGCAGGTCGAGCAGGTGCTGGAGAACGCCGCCGAGCAATTGTTCGGCGACCCGCTGCTGCTGGACAACAGCCAGGACCTGCCCCGCTGGCAAGGCCAGGCCTGGCGCCTGAGCTACAGCCCCCAGGGCAAGCGGGTCGCGGGCCTCGAGCCGGTCGAAGGGCTGTGCCGCACCTTTGGCCTGCAGTTCGATGCCAAGGCCGGCGAGCCGTTGTGGCAGAAGGTCGAGGCCTGGCTGCTGCGCCAGCGCCCCGACTGGCAGCTGGACACGCTGCAACGACCGGATGTGCGCTATGTACAGGGCCACCCCGGCTGGCACCCCCGGCAGGTGGCGTCGTGACCTGGCGCGGCCGCCTGTTCGGCGCATCGCTGCTGACCCTGGCCGGCTGGCTCGCCGCCCAATGCGTGCTGCAGCTCAGCCAACCCTTGCAGCCTGCCCGTGCTCCCGAGAGCCGCGATACGGGCCTGCCCGGTCTGATGGCCGGCCACTGGCAGCCCGCGCTCGACGATGGCGTCATTCCCTTGACCCGCTTGCCGCTGCGCTACTTGGGAGGCCTCAAGGCGCAGCCGCTGTCCGCCACGGTGGTGGTGCTGCGTTTCGGCGAACAGGTACGCACCCTCGGCCTTGGCCAGCGGCTGGCGCCGGGCATCGTGCTGCAGGCCATCGACGCCGATGGCCTGATTTTCGACAACCAGGGGCGGCGCGAGCGCCTGCCCTGGCCGCCACGGCCCGCCGTGACCGGCTTCAAGCGGCAAGGATGAGCGATGTTTGCAAGATACTGTGTGGCCGCAATGTTGAGCCTGGGCCTGGCGCTGGCCTGGGCCGAGGAGCCTGAGGAGATCGACGAGAACGGCACGCCGTTGTACGAGGTGAACTTCGTCGACACCGACCTTGGCGAGTTCATCGACAGCGTGTCGCGCATCACCGGCACCAGCTTCATCGTCGACCCGAGGGTCAAGGGCAAGGTCACGGTGCGCACCGTCGACCGCCATGACGCCGAGGCCATCTACGACATCTTCCTGGCCCAGTTGCGTGCCCAGGGTTTCGCTGCCGTCGACCTGCCCAACGGCAGCGTGAAGATCGTCCCCGACCAGGCGGCGCGCCTGGAGCCGGTGCCGGTGGAGGCCGCGGGCAGGCAGAGCGAGGGCAGCGATGGCGTGGCCACCCGGGTGTTCAATGTGCGCAATGCCGCCAGCGAGCAGATGCTCGGCATCCTCAAGCCGCTGATCGACCCCCGGGTCGGTGTCATCACCCCGTATCCGGCGGCCAACCTGCTGGTGGTGACCGACTGGCGCAGCAACCTCGAGCGTATCGACAGCCTGCTGCGCCAGCTCGACCAGGTCAGCGACGAGCCCCTGCAGATGATGCCTCTGCGCCACGCCAGCGCGGCCGACACAGCCCAGCTGGTGACGCGCCTGCTGGCCCGCGAGCAGGGCGCCGACAGCGCCCAGGTGGTGGCCGACCCGCGCAGCAATGCCTTGCTGGTACGCGGCAGCGCCGACAGCCGCGAGCGCGTGCGCGCCCTGCTGGCCCAGCTCGACCGGCCCAGCGACAACCTGCACAGCAGCAACACCCAGGTGATCTACCTGCGTCACGCCAACGCCAGCGAGGTGGTCAAGGTATTGCGCGGCCTCAGCCAGAGCGGCGCGGTGCCCGCCGAAGGCGAAGGGCAGGGCAGGGAGGCGCCGGTGGCGATGGCCAGCGACTCGGGTATTCGCCTGGAATACGAAGAAGGCACCAATGCTGTGGTGATGGTCGGCCCGGACAGCGAGCTGGCCGCCTACCGCACCATCGTCGAGCAGTTGGACATCCGCCGTGCCCAGGTGGTGGTCGAGGCGATCATCGCCGAGGTCAGCGACAGCCAGGCCCAGGAGCTGGGCGTGCAATGGCTGTTCGCCGACGAGAAGTTCGGCGCCGGTATCGTCAACTTCGGCAGCAACGGCGTGAACATCGCCAACGTCGCCGGGGCGGCCGCCAGCGGCGACAACGAAAAGCTCGGCAAGCTGCTTTCGGCCACCACCGGTGCCACCGTCGGCATCGGCCATATCGGCGGCGGCTTCAACTTCGCCATGCTGATCAACGCGCTCAAGGGCAAGAGCGGCTTCAACCTACTGTCGACGCCGACCCTGCTGACCCTGGACAACGCCGAGGCGTCGATCCTGGTCGGCCAGGAGGTGCCCTTCGTCACTGGCTCCGTGACCCAGAACAACGCCAACCCCTACCAGACCATCGAGCGCAAGGAAGTGGGGGTCAAGCTGCGCATCAAGCCGCAGGTGAACATCGACAACAGCGTGCGCCTGGACATCGTCCAGGAAGTCTCGTCGATCGCCGATTCCAGCGCGGCCAGCGATGTCATCACCAACAAGCGCGAAATCAAGACCAAGGTGATGGTCGAGGACAATGGCCTGGTGATCCTCGGTGGCCTGATCAGCGACGAGCTGAGCACCAGCGACCAGCGCGTCCCGTTGCTGGGCGACATCCCGGGGCTGGGCCGGCTGTTCCGCTCCGACGCCAGCAAGAACACCAAGCAGAACCTGATGGTGTTCATCCGCCCGCGCATCCTGCGTGATGGCCAGAGCCTGGCGGGCCTGAGCCAGGAGAAATACCGCAGCCTGCAGCAGGGCACGCCGCTGCAACTGCCGGAGCTGGCCGAGGGCTCGCAATTGCTGAAGGTATTCCCCTCCAGCCGTGCGCGCCTGGAAGGCGGGGACTGGTGATGCTCCCGTATCGCCTGGCACGCCAGGCCGGCCTGGCCATGGCCCCGAGTGCCGAAGGTTGGCAGCTGTGGCTGCGCGACGATGCCGACAGCGATCAGCTGCAGGAGCTGCTGCGCGTGCATGGCCGGCCGCTCGCCTGCCAATATCTGGACCATGCTGCCTTCGACGAGCGTCTTGGCCTGTTGTACCAAGCAGGGGAATCGGCCACCGAGGCCTTGATCGAAGGCATCGGCGAACAGGTCGACCTGGCCGGGTTGATGAGCGAGATGCCGCGCATCGAGGACTTGCTCGAAAGCGATGACGAAGCGCCGGTGATTCGCTTGATCAACGGCCTGTTCGCCCAGGCCTTGCGCCAGCGCGCTTCGGATATCCACATCGAGACCTTCGAGCAGAGCCTGGTGGTGCGCCTGCGCATCGACGGTCACCTGCGCGAGGTGCTGCGCCCGCCGCGGGCGCTGTCGGCCATGCTGGTGTCGCGGATCAAGGTCATGGCACGCCTGGACATCGCCGAGAAGCGCCAGCCCCAGGACGGGCGCATCACCCTGCGCGCCGCCGGGCGCGAAGTGGACGTACGGGTCTCGACCTTGCCGGGCATCCACGGCGAGCGGGTGGTGATGCGCGTGCTGGACAAACAGGCCAGCCTGCTGGCACTGGACAACCTGGGCATGACCGAAGCGGTGCTGCACGGCTTGCGTGGCTGCCTGGCCCGCCCCAATGGCATCGTGCTTTCCACTGGCCCCACCGGTTCGGGCAAGACCACCACGCTCTATGCCTGCCTCAACAGCCTCAACGACGGCAGCCGCAACATTCTCACCGTCGAAGATCCGGTGGAATACGCCATCGCCGGCATCGGCCAGACCGCCATCAACCCACGCGCGGGGCTGACCTTCGCCAGTGGCCTGCGTGCCATCCTGCGCCAGGACCCGGACGTGATCATGCTCGGCGAGATCCGTGACCGGGAAACCGCGCAGATCGCGGTGCAGGCCAGCCTCACCGGGCACCTGGTGCTTTCGACCCTGCACACCAACAGCGCCGTGGGCGCGGTGACGCGTCTGCGCGACATGGGCGTCGAGCCGTTCCTCATCGCCTCCAGCTTGCGTGGCGTGCTGGCCCAGCGCCTGGTCAGGCGATTGTGCGAATGTGCCGTGGCGCACCCGCTGCAGGCGGCCGAGCGGCGTCTGTGGCCTGAGCTTGCGAACCTGGACGAGACCCACCACCCCGTCGGTTGCGAGCAGTGCCAGGGCACTGGCTATGTGGGGCGCCTGGGCCTCTACGAATTCATCGAACTGGATGCCGGCCTGGTGGCGCTGCTGTATGACGGCGCCAGCGAGGTGGCCATGCAAGGCTACCTCGCCGACCGGCGCCAGAGCCTGCTGGGCATGGCCAGCCACTGCCTGGCCCGCGGCCGGACCAGCCTGGCCGAAGTGTTGCGCGTGGTGCAGGGCTGAGCATGCCGACCTACCGATACCAGGCGGTCGACATGGCCGGGCGGACCCACAAGGCCAGCGTGCAGGCCGACACCGAGCGCCATGCCCGGCAACTGTTGCGCGAGCAGGGCCTGTTCGCCCGTCAGTTGCAGCGCCAGGACCCGGGCGAAAGCAAGCCGCATCGCCAACGCCTGAGCCGGCCGCAACTGTGCGAGCTGACCCGGCAGCTGGCCACCTTGACCGGTGCCGGCATTCCCCTGGTCGATGCCCTGGCGACCCTGGAGCGGCAACTGCGTCAACCTGCGTTGCACACGGTGCTGGTCGCTGTGCGCGGCTCGCTGGCCGAAGGCCTGGGGCTGGCGCGCAGCCTGGCCCGCCAGGGCGCACCCTTCACCGGCCTGTACTGTGCCCTGGTCGAGGCCGGCGAGCGCTCCGGGCGCCTGGCCCAGGTGCTGGCGCGCCTGGCCGATCACCTGGAGCAGGTGCAGCGCCAACAGCACAAGGCGCGTACGGCACTGATCTACCCCAGCGTGTTGATGGGGGTGTCGCTGGCGGTGGTGATCGGCCTGATGACCTTCGTGGTGCCCAAGCTCACCGAACAGTTCGCCCATTCCGGGCAGAGCCTGCCCCTGGTCACCTCGTTATTGATCGGCCTCAGCCAGGGCCTGGTCACGGCAGGCCCTTGGTTGTTGGGCCTGGCGACCCTGTCGACGTTGCTGTGCGCCTGGCTGCTGCGCAAGCCCCACTGGCGCTTGCGCCGCGACGACCTGTTGCTGCGCCTGCCGCGTGTCGGCGCACTGCTGCAGGTACTGGAAAGCGCGCGGCTCGCGCGCAGCCTGGCGATCCTCTGCGGCAGCGGCGTGGCCCTGCTCGAGGCCTTGCAGGTGGCCACCGAGACGGTCGGCAACCGGCGCATCCGCCAGGCCATGGAACAGGTGCGCACCCAGGTCGAAGGCGGCACCAGCCTGCACCGGGCCCTGGATGCCAGCGGCCAGTTCCCGCCACTGCTGGTGAACATGGTCGGCAGCGGCGAGGCCAGCGGCACCCTGGCCGACATGCTCGAGCGCGTGGCCGATGACCAGGAGCGTGGCTTCGCCCGTCAGGTGGACACAGCCATGGCGCTCTTCGAACCCCTGATGATCCTGGTGATGGGCGGCGTAGTGCTGTTCATCGTGCTGGCGGTGCTGTTGCCGATCATGCAGCTCAACCAGGGCCTGCAACTCTGAAAACCGCAATTGTGAACAGGAGCACCAACATGCAGCATCGACGCGCGCGCCAGCGTGGTTTCACCCTCATGGAAATCATGGTGGTCATCTTCATCATCGGCCTGCTGATCGCGGTGGTCGCCCCCAGCGTGCTGGGCAACCAGGACAAGGCCATGCGCCAGAAGGTCATGGCCGACCTGGCGACCCTGGAGCAGGCCCTGGACATGTACCGCCTGGACAACCTGCGCTTTCCCAGCAGCGAACAGGGCCTGGCGGCCCTGGTGAAGAAGCCGACCCAGGAGCCGCTGCCACGGGCCTGGCGCAGCGATGGCTATATCCGTCGCCTGCCGGAAGATCCTTGGGGTACGCCCTATCAATATCGCTTGCCTGGTGAGCACGGGCGGGTCGATGTCTATTCCCTGGGTGCCGATGGCGTGCCGGGCGGCGAGGGCCTGGATGCCGACCTGGGCAACTGGGAACTCTGACCGGTGATGGGCCAACGCGGCTTCAGCCTGCTCGAATTGCTGGTGGTGCTGGCCATCGTCGGGCTGATGACCGGGCTCAGCGTGGCCTGGCTCGACGGCGGCAAGGCTGGCGCCGATCAAGCCTTGGCGCGCCTGGCCGCCGAGGTCCGCAGCCAGGCTGCCCTGGCCCGGCACGCGGGCCAGGTGCGTGGCCTGCGCTGGAACGGCCAGCGCCCGGAGTTCGTTCGGCGTGAGCCGGCAGGTTGGGTAGCCGAGCCGACCCGCCTGGGCGACTGGCCCACGGCGCTGCGCCCGGACTGGCCCGCGAGCCAGGCACCGCAACTGGTGTTCACCCCGCAGGGCTGGGCCCAGCCGGGCAGCCTGACCTGGCGCTGGGCCGAAGGCAGCGAGCGTTGGGCGTGGGGGCGTGATGGCCAGCTGCGCAGGATCCAGGGCTCATGAAGGCGCGCCAGCGAGGGTTCACCTTGCTCGAAGTGAGCGTCGCCCTGGCGATCGCCGCAGTGCTGGCGGTGATCACCAACCAGGTGCTGCGCCAGCGCCTGGCCGTGCAGGAAAGCGTGCAACAGCATCGCCTGGGCCTGCTCTGCGCGCGCGAACTGCAGGCGCGTTTTACCGTGGAGCGCTACTGGCCACCGTCCAACCAGAACAGCGGCGTACTGCACCAGGGCGGGCAGGCCTGCCACTGGCAGTTGCAACTGCGTGGCACGGGTGTGCGCGACTTGCGCCGGGGCCAGTTGCGGCTGTTCGCCGATGCCGACCAACGCCTGCCGCTGGGGCAGTACAGCCTTTTCCTGGAGCGCCCATGAACGCTCGCCAGGGAGGCATGACTCTGATCGAACTGATGGTGGCGCTGGCCTTGACCGCCGTGCTCGGCGTCATGCTCGCGGCGCTGGTGAACGGCTGGCTCAAGGTGCGCGAACGCCTCGGCACGTCTGCCGACGCAGACAGCGTGCTGGAGTTCTGCCTGGCCTTGGAACGGCGCTTCGACAGCCCGGTGCTGCGCCGGGTGTACGAACAACGCCTGCCCCTGGCGGTGCGCTGGCTCGACTGGCAGCCACAGCGCAACACCTTGCTGTGGGTGGCCGCAACCGGCTGGCCGCAGGCCGAGGGAGGATCACGTCTGCAGCGTCAACGCCTGCGCTTCGATGCCCACGGCCAACGGCTGCTGCTGGAGACCTCGGCAGACCTGTACGCCGCGGAAGAGCCGCGATGGGCGCTGCGTGAACAATTGGAGCGGGTGAGTGCCATGCACATTCTCTATTTCCAGGAGGGCCGTTGGCTGGCCTGGCCTTCCGAGCAACCGGTGCACCCGGGTCGTGGCGTGCGCTTGCATCTGCAGCGTGATGGAGCACCGTATGTCTGCACCTTCGTATTGCCCTGGGGGCGCTCATGAAATTTGAGTGGCGACGACCCGCGCCGACCCGGCCCTGGCTCCTGCTGCGCCCCGGCCTGGCCGACACCCCCTGGGACTGGTTGCTGGTGGGCGGTGACACGCCGCTGCGCCAGGGCCAGGGCGAGCCCCCGGCCGAGCCGCACGCCCGAGTGGCCCTGGTGGTGCCGGGGGAGGCGTGCAGCCATTTCCAGGTGACTGCCCCTGTTGCGCTCAAGCGCGAGGAGTGGCCGCTGCTGTTGGAAGACCAGTTGTTGCAGGCCCCCCAGACCCTGGCCTGCTCCAACCTTGCCCGGCTGGCGGGCCAGGTACGCCTGGTAGTCGTGGCCCGCCAGCAGCTCGAAGCCTGGCAAGCCCAGTGTGCAACCTGGGGATTGCCACTCGAGCGCTGCTGGGCGGAGTTCCAGCTGCTGCCGGCACCGACGACGGGTACGGCATGGCAATGGCGCAAGCCGACGGACATGAGGCTGTTCAGAGGCGTGTTCGAGGATGGCCACGAGCATTGGCTGGCCTGGCCGCAGACCCTGGGCGAGGCCCCGCGTTCGCCTTGGGCGGGCCTGCCGATGGAGGTCATGGAGGGCGCCTGGCCGACGCACCTGGCCAACCTCGACGCGCTGCCCGGGCTGTTCACCCAGCGGCGGGCGCGAACGTGGCGCAGGCCTCAGTTGCCAGGCCTGCACGTGCGCCTGATGCTCGCTTGCCTGCTGTTGTGCACGTTATGGGCCGGGTTGTGGACGCACCAGCAATGGCGCCAGGCGCAACTATGGCGAGCCCAGGTACACGCGGTGGTAGGCCAACAGGCGTCGCCACGCCAGGCCGCACAGGCCCTCAAGCGCCTGCAGGGGGCCGAGACGGAACGGCAACTGCGCCTGCGCCAGCTCGAGGACCTGCAAACCCGTTTGCAGGCCTGGCTGCGTGAGCAGCCCCGTTGGCGCCTGCAGGCCGTGCGCTTCGATGGCCGGCGCTGGCACCTGCGCATGGAGGGTGATGACGCCGCGCCGCCTTGGGACGCGATGGCCTCGGGCGCGGGGGTACGCGTCGAGGTGCAGGGCGATGGGCAAGCAGGGCAATGGCAAGTGGTGTTCGACCTGGGGGACGCAACATGAACTTGGATGGCGTGCGACGCTACCGCATGGCCCTGGCCTGGAGCCTGATTGCATCGCTGCTGGCTTTGCTGGCCGGGCGTGAAGGCTTGGCCCTGTGGCGCGAGACGAACCAGTGGCAAGCCTTGGCTGCCACGGCTGCAGGGCTGCGCAATGGGCCGACGCTGAGCCTGGAGCGCCTGCGTCAGTCGGCTCAGGCACGGGGGATCGACCTGCAGGATGTGCAAGCCGACGACCAAACCTGGCAACTGCATGGCCTGGTCGCTGACGAGCAGGTGCTGCAAGGGTGGCTGCAGGCCGTGCAGATCGATGGCGCCCAGCCCTTGCAATGGGGCCTGGAGCGGGACGTCAAGGGTCTGCGTTTCGCGCTGTGGTTGCGGCCATGACACGGCGTGGCTGGGTATGGCTGACGGTGGTGTTCTGCCTGACCGTGCTGGTCGAGCTGCCGGCCGGCTGGGTGCTGCGTGGCCAGGCCCTGCCGGTGGCCGGCGTGTCTGGGAGCCTATGGCAGGGTGAAGCCCGGCAGGTAGGCGAGGCCGGCCCGGTGCACTGGCACTGGCGCCCCTGGCATCGCGAGATCGAGATAGACCTGGCGTACCAGGGTCAAGGCTGGCGCGCTCGCCTGGGCGGTTGGCCGTGGCAGTGGCAGGCCGAGCTCGAGGCGCTGGGACCGCGCGCCAGCGTTGCGTCGGTCTATCGGTTGGCGGGGCAATGGCAAGGCGTGGTTCGTCTGCAGGGCAAGGGGTCGCAATGCCTGCAAGCCCAAGGCCGGCTTGCGGTGGAAGACCTGGCCCTGGCTGCGCCCTGGTCGTTGGGGTTGGGGCAGGGTTGGGTTGAGATGGACTGTCGTGCTGGCTGGCGCTTGCGCGGGCAACTGACGCAGATAGGGCAACATGAATTGAAGCTGGATGCGGACCTGCTGGCGCACCGGGCAACGGTCGCGCTCGATTTGCAGCCAGATGCCGGGCTGATTGCAGTGTTGCGGGGTATGCAATGGCTGGGGCCGCAAGTGCTGTCTGGTCGAAAAGAGATCCAGTGGTAGCGATTTTTCCTACAGACGTTTCTGAAATTACAAAAAGGCCCGTTTAACTGAACTGCCAACCTTCGGCTCAGGAGGCAACGATTTCTCTGGTGTGTGGCTTTTTGATGGCATTTTTGCCCACCTGTAACCCGCGCCACACAAGGCCCTCACTCGGTTGACAGTGCAACGCTCCAGCCTATTAACTCAGCGCCTTTCACGGATGATTACACGGCAATCGGATTGAGGACCTTCACCGTGCATTTCATGGAGATGCTGATGTTTATGGATCGACGCGACCCGGTCGCAGGCTATCCCGTTCCTGGCGAACAGGAGTAACCCTCATGTTCGAAGCGGCCAGGTTCGGCGACGAGATTTCACACACCAGCGCGCTGGGGGGCTTCCTGATCGGAGCGGCCCTGGGGATCGCGCTGGTGGCCACGGTGGCCATCGCCACGTTCACTTGCGGGTTCGGCGTGGCCTTGCTGGCCGGTCTCGCGGCAGGTGTAGGGGGCAGCTTGCTGGTTGCCGCAGGGGAGGCGATAGGCAAAATGTTCTCGTCCCCGTCAGGGACGATAACCACGGCCTCCCCCAACGTCTTCATCAACGGCCGCAAGGCTGCCCGCGTCGAGAAAAGCATCGGCGCCTGCGACAAGCACCCAGGGCCGGTGCAGATCGCCGAAGGCTCGACCAACGTCTTCATCAACAGCGTGGCCGCCGCACGCAATGGCGACAAGCTGACTTGCGGCGCGACCATTACCAGTGGCTCGGACAACGTCATCATCGGCGGCGGTACCTACCGTTACCTGCCGGTAGACGACGAAGTACCCGAATGGCTACGCACCACCGTCGATGTGCTGATGGCCATCGCGGGTGCTGCTGGCGGCATCGCGCAGTTGATCAAGGCCGGTAGCCAGGCCGGCATGAAGGCCATCATGCCGTGCGTGGCCAAGTTCACCGCCGGGTTCGTGGCCGGCGAGGTGGCCAGCCGTTATGTGGTCGGCCCCGCGATCGAGCGTGCCGTGGGCGGCCTGGTGGGCAACCCGGTCGATCTCACGACTGGGCGCAAGGTCATTCACGACGAAGTCGATTTCAACCTCCCGGGCCTCATGCCGATCGAATGGTCGCGCTTCTACGCCAGCGACCTGACCGTCGACAGCGTACTTGGCCGTGGTTGGGTGCTGCCTTGGGAGCAGAGCCTGCGCCGCAGCGGTAGCTTCATCTACCTGACCGACAACCAGGGCCGCGAAGTCCCCTTCGTCACCCTGCAACCGGGCGAGCGCATCTACAACCCGCACGAGCAGGTGTACCTGGTGTGCACCGAGGGTGGTCACTACCTCCTGCAGACCCTCGACAACCTGTTCTTCTACTTCGGTGAAGTGCCAGACACCAACACCGAAGTCCCGCTGCAACGCATCGAGAACGCCCTCGGCCACTTCCTGCATTTCACCCGTACAGCCGAAGGCAGGCTGACCGACATCAGCGCCACCGGCGGCACGCGGGTGCACCTGCACTACGACCACCCGCTGGGCCGGCTGACCGACATCAAGCGCGTGGTGAACAACGAAGCGGTGGAAACGCTCACCCAGTACCGCTACGACGAACACGGCCAACTGAGCGAAGTGATCAACCGCAACGGTGATTCGGTGCGCGGTTTCACCTACGCCGAAGGGCTGATGACCAGCCACAGCAACGCGCTGGGCCTGGGCTGCCACTACCGCTGGGAAACCATTGGCGACAAGCCGCGCGTGGTCGAGCACTGGACCAGCGACGGTGAGCATTACCATTTCCGCTACGACCTGAGCGCCCGCACCAGCTGGGCCACCGACGTGCTCGGCCGCGAGCTGGAAGTGCAGTACAACGCCGACCATCGCGTGGTTGCCAGCCGGGACTATGGTGGTGAGCGCTATGCCATCGAGCTGGACGACCACGGCAACATGGTCGGGCTAGTCCTGCCAGACGGCAACAAACTCGCTTTCAAGTACGACGAGTTCGCCCGCCTGCTCGAGGAAACTGACCCGCTGGGCCGCAAGATCCAGTACGAGTATCACCACCTGACCACCTTGGTGACCCAGGTCAGCTACCCGGACGGCAGCACCTGGCGAGCGCGCTACGACGACAAGGGCAACCTACTCGCCGAATTCGATGCCCTCGGCCAGATGACCGAGTACCTGAACAGCGACGATGGCCTGCCGCACACCATCATCGACGCGACCTACAAGTCCAAGTACCTGTGGTGGAACACCCAGGCCCAGGTCGAGCGTTACCAGGACTGCTCGGGCAAGAGCACCTACTACCGCTACGACGAGCGCCAGCACTTGGTCGCCGTCACCGACGCGCTGAACCAGACCACCACGCTGGAGCGTAAGCCGGACGGTGAGGTGCTGAAGATCACCCACCCGGACGGCACCTCGGAAACCTTCACCTACAACGTCTATGGCCAGGTGCTCAGCCACACCGACGGCAAGGGCCAGACCACCCGCCTGCTGCGCACGGCCCGGGGTTTGCCGAGCAGCCGCCAGGATGCCAAGGGCCAGCGAATTCGCTACGAGTACGACAAAGCCATTCGCCTGACCGCGTTGGTCAATGAGAACAACGCGACCTACAGCTTTGCCTACGATGCATCGGACCGCTTGGTCGAAGAAGTACGGGTGGACAACCTGACGCGGCGCTTCACCTACAACGAAGGTGGTCATCTCACCCGACTGGATGAGATTGGCTACGGCGAAAATGCCGAACGCCCGGAACGGCACACGCTGTTCGAGCGTGACACCATTGGCCGGTTGATCGCCAAGATCAACCGCGATGCGAGCCAGACCTTTGCGTACGACGACGGCGACCGGTTGCTGAGCATCGAGCGGCAACCGACCGGGATCGGCAAGCAGCTTGGGATCACGGAAGAGAAGCTGGAGTACGCCTACGATCTGCTCGGCCGGCTGACGAAAGAAATCACGCCCGCTGGCACGCTCAGTTATGAATATGACCCGCTCAGCAACCTGACCACATTGACCCTGCCAGATGGCCGCAAGGTCAACCACCTGTACTACGGCAGCGGGCACCTGCACCAGCTGAACCTGGACGGCCAGGTGATCAGCGACATGGAGCGCGATGACCTGCACCGTGAGGTCTACCGGACCCAGGGCAAGCTCACCAGTTGCTTCGGTTATGACGCGATGGGGCGCAAGGCCTGGCAATTCGCCTCGACCTTGCCAGCCGACAAGCTCTCGCAAGTGCACAACACCGGCATCAATACCTCGCTGCTGGTGGAGCATGCCTACAACCCGATCCACCGCCGTTATCAGTACGACCCGGCGGGTGAACTGGTACGCACGCTCGACAAGCTGCGCGGCGAGGTTAAATACGAATACGAAGCCAACGGGCAATTGCGCAGCCGCGATACCGGCTCGCTGATAGGTAGCGAGGAGTTTCGCTACGACGCGGCGGCCAACCGGCTGGACTTCAACGCGCGCCAGTTCGCCAAGGTCAAGGACAACCGGATCAAGCAGTGGCGGGACCAGGAGTACCGCTACGATCCGTGGGGCAACCTGATCGAGAAGCGCTCGGGGCACAGCACGCTGCAGCACTTTGCCTATGATTGCGAGAACCGGCTGGTACGTGCCGAGACATTGGTCAATGGCAAGCTGGAGAGTATCGGGCACTACCGCTACGACAGCTTGGGGCGGCGAGTAGCGAAGCAGTCGGAAATCAACGGCGAGGTCGAGCAGAAACGCTTCGTCTGGCAAGGGCTGCGGATGCTGCGTGAGGAGACGCCGAGGCAGAGCATTCTGTATTTCTATGAGCCGGGGAGTTACGCACCGCTGGCACGTGTCGATCGCATCGAAGGGAAAGGGCAGAAGGTCTACTATTTCCATACCGACCAGATCGGTACGCCGCTGGAGGTGACGGATAGCGAAGGTGAGATTGTTTGGCAGGCGACGTATCGTTCGTGGGGTGCGGTCGAGCAATTAACTGTCAATAAGCTTGAGCAGAATCTCCGATTCCAGGGCCAATACTCTGATGAAGAGACGGGCCTGCACTACAATACCTTCCGTTACTATGATCCCGAGATCGGGCGCTTTGCCACTCAGGATCCGATAGGTCTTAGGGGAGGCATTAATCTTTATCAATATGTTCCAAATCCACTATCTTGGGTAGATCCTTGGGGGTGGATGGCATTTTGGAAGCCTCTGAAACCTAATGGTATGGGGCATCATCCATTCCCGCGGGCTCACGCAAATACTCATGGGTTCCCAGAGTTAGGTACAAAACTTGATTCTCCTTCGTGGTTCCCTAATGAAGTTGAGGGTTCTGATAAACTACATCAGCAATTCCATGAGGCGATAAAGAAGGAAGGGGTGCCATTCAATAAAAAATTTGAGGGTACATCTGATGAGTTGGTTAAGAAGTTAGAAAAGTCGTATGAGGGCTTCCCTCAAAAAGGAACCTTAAAAATCCCTCGTACCGGCCAAGTCCTCGCGAAGGACATTACTATTGGTGAGGCGCTAACCAAGTCGCTAGGCAAGGGGACTAATACTAATTCTGCAGGAGGGTGTGGTTAATGAAACGTAGTGCATTGATTGAGCTGTATGCACCAGGCATAGTGCTATTTGACCCTGTGCGGTTGTCGGGATTTATAAGCGATGAGCGAATAAGAGAAACAAATATTTTTGAGGCTTTTTTGGATGATGAATTACTCGGTCGGAAGGCAATTAATCAAGGTGTGGTTTGTCCTATATATCAAATATCGGAGCGTGAGTACTCGGTATTCTTGATGACTCAAGATGATGGGCTTGCTAATTTGCCTGAACCTATTTTTGTATATCCAGGCTTCCCTCTTGCAATAACCTCAGATGTATTGATTGTTTCGGATCTCAATGCTCTATTGGATTGGGATGCGGATTTTTTCTTAGATTATAGGGCTCAATATGATTCTCGACTGCCTAGCAATGATTATATTGATGTTGAGCCTGGTATGTACAGTTTGACTGTCAGGGGTTATGCTGCACTTCGGGAACAGCCTTCAAAACTTGGATACGGTCTTGAGCTCGTCCGCGTCCAAGCTTTACCCGAGATTAGTGATGGCGCTTCTATAGACGATCTTGATTTTGAACTGGAAGGACGCTGAGCCGTCGAAGCAGAAGTGAAGATGCTTATTTTATTCGCTTCAGTTTTTAGAACGGCCTCAGCGTTCCGGTCGGCTCAATGGTCACTGATTTTACACTTCCTGCATGCCCAGGCCTGTTGTTTTACCATGCCCGGAGAGCTATGGGCTTTCCTTAAAAGTCTCTTTAGCTAATGAGTTTTCGAAGTGGCTGTCACGTTGCCTCAGTCACTTCATTTTGATGTGCGGTTTAGATAATCTGACAGGCTTTTTGGTCGACCGAAACAACTTAGTCAATGACAGTGGCATCGAAATACTAGAGCATTGTTCTGGACGAGAGTGAAGCATGGCTATCGAATTTTCTGTGGTTACAGATACAGCTACACTGGCAGTATTTGATTTGCAGGCAATGCAACATCGACTGAGTGATACATTTGATTGGTGGAGTATCCAAAGCGATGAAATCTTAGAAATGAATCGAGGCAATATCGCATTTCTGAATTTAGGGGGCGATGGACGGTATCAAATAAAAATCGTCGACTCTTTAATTGATCCAAGTGGTGGGGTGCACCTAAAGGTTCCTTCTGGTAGGGTTTTTGTAGGTGCCGGAGAGGATACCTCTGGTGGAGGGCTAGAGCCTGATGGTTCGGATGCAATGCAAGGGCAGTTCATTATTTTAGAAGTGGGTAGTTATTACATGGGTTACAAGGTCGATGACGGCGCTATCTGTTTAGCTTTTTCGAAAACCGATGTCTCAAATAATTCTTTTGTGGATTCGGCAAGGATTTCTTTCTAAATAGTGTCTTTGTGTTGTAAGGTCTTTATCTTGTTAAGAGAATAGCTTTTTGAACGGAAAGGTGCTAACGGGCTGATTGCAAACGTCAGTTTTGACCTAAACGTTGATTCTACGTTGACCCAATAGATGCACTTATACAGGAGGATGAATTTGGTACTGCACCGTGGTCCCGTCATCGAGAACGCCCTCAGCGACCACCTGCATTTAACCTTTACGCTCGAAGGCACGCTGACCGTCACTACGCGAGCGCCAGTTCGTCAAGCGTTCGAAAACTGCTTCAAAGGTGGTTGCGGATGAATAATCTTAAAACTTATGATTGGGGTAAAAGAAATAGGATCAGCTTAAGAAATATTAAGAGTGGCGATATTTTTTTGCTTCGCTTTGAGCGATAAAAGATACGGGGTCGGGCGTATCATGACGCAAAATAGCTTGGGGCATGTCGCTGAAATTTTTGACAAGGTTTTGACTTCCCCTGACGTGAAATTCTTATCGTTTAGTCGATTAGGTGATCCAGTGATTTTAGATTCGTATTCGCTCTTTGATCGTAAGCTGGAAGGGGACTGGAGGATTGTGGCGCATCAGATAGATTATGAACCTCCAAGCTAGGAACCTATAAAGTTTGTTTGTGGCGTGGCGAACAATATTAAGCTTGTTGATATTTTTGACAATGAGACTGATCTAGTTGGAGATAAGGATAAATGACCTGATTATTCTCCGGTGGGGGATGAAGAAGTAAAGGGATACTTTAATATTTAGAGCTACTCTAGCTTGTCCTGATCCAGAGGTTGTTCTTTAACAACGTACGACTTTCATTTGGCCCGGTATTCTTGGCCGGGCCAATGCCAAACAATTTTATCTAATGCCGGTACAGACCAAGGTCAAAGGAGCGAAGTGAGAACCGCAACGGCGATTCGGTGCGGCGCTTCAGCTACGCCGAAGACCTGATGGTGACCCACAGCAACACGCTGGGCCTGGGCTGCCACTACCGCTGGGAAACCATTGGCGACAAGCCGCGCGTGGTCGAGCACTGGACCAGCGACGGTGAGCATTATCATTTCCGCTACGATTTCAGCCAACGTACCAGTTGCGCGACCGACGTGTTGGGCCGCGAACTGGAGATCCAGTACAACGAGGACAACCGCGTCATCGCCAGCCGGGATTTCGGTGGTGAACGCTACAACATCGATTTCGACGCGTTCGGCAACATCGTCGGCCTCACCTTGCCCGACGGTAACCCGCT
This sequence comes from Pseudomonas sp. p1(2021b), assembly GCF_020151015.1. NCBI lineage: Bacteria > Pseudomonadati > Pseudomonadota > Gammaproteobacteria > Pseudomonadales > Pseudomonadaceae > Pseudomonas > Pseudomonas sp. p1(2021b). The sequence goes on along the minus strand of NZ_CP083746.1, from coordinate 4,021,805 downwards.
GGCGCTCAAGTACGACGACTTTGGCCGCCTGGTCGAGGAAACCGACCCACTAGGCCGCAAGATCACCTACAAGCACCACTTTGCGACGCCACTGGTGACCGAAACCCGTTTCCCGGATGGCAGCGTGTGGAAGTCCCGCTATGACGACAAGGGCAACCTGGTCGCCGAGATCGACCCGCTAGGCAACAAAACCGAATACCTCAACGGCGAAGATGGCCTGCCGCACACCATCATCGATGCGAACTTCAAATCCAAGTACCTGTGGTGGAACGCCTACGCCCAGGTCGAACGCTTCGAGGACTGTTCGGGCAAGAGCACCTACTACCGCTACGACGAGCGCCAGCACCTGGTCGCCGTCACCGACGCGCTGAACCAGACCACCACGCTGGAGCGCAAGCCGGACGGCGAGGTGCTGAAGATCACCCATCCGGACGGCACCTCGGAAACCTTCACCTACAACACCCTCGGCCAGGTAATCGCACACACCGACGGCAAGGGCCAGACCACCCGCCTGCAGCGCACTTCAAGAGGCCTGCCCAGCAGCCGCCAGGATGCCAAGGGCCAGCGAATTCACTACGAGTACGACAAAGCCATTCGCCTGACCGCGTTGGTCAACGAGAACAACGCGACCTACAGCTTTGTCTACGATGCGTCGGACCGGTTGGTCGAGGACAACCTGACGCGGCGTTTCAGCTACAACGTCGGAGGTCATCTCACCCGCCTGGATGAGATTGGCTACGGCGAAAATGCCGAACGCCCGGAACGGCACACGCTGTTCGAGCGTGACACCATTGGCCGGTTGGTCGCCAAGATCAACCGCGATGCGAGCCAGACCTTCGCGTACGACGACGGCGACCGGTTGCTGCGCATCGAGCGGCAACCGACCGGGATCGGCAAGCAGCTTGGGATCACAGAAGAGAAGCTGGAGTACACCTACGATCTGCTCGGCCGGCTGACGAAAGAAATCACGCCCGCCGGCACGCTCGGTTACGAGTACGACCCGCTCAGCAACCTGACCACCCTGACATTGCCGGACGGCCGCAAGGTCAACCACCTGTACTACGGCAGCGGGCACCTGCACCAGCTGAACCTGGACGGCCAAATCATCAGCGACATGGAGCGTGATGACCTGCACCGCGAGGTGTACCGGACCCAGGGCAAGCTCACCAGTTGCTTCGGTTATGACGCGATGGGGCGCAAGGCCTGGCAGTTCGCCTCGACCTTGCCAGCCGACAAGCTCTCGCAGGTGCACAACACCGGCATCAATACCTCGCTGCTGGTGGAGCATGCCTACAACCCGATCCACCGCCGTTACCAGTACGACCCGGCAGGCGAACTGGTACGCACGCTCGACAAGCTACGCGGCGAGGTCAAATACGAATACGAAGCCAACGGCCAATTACGCAGCCGCGATACCGGCTCGCTGATTGGTAGCGAAGAGTTTCGTTACGACGCGGCGGCCAACCGCCTGGACTTCAACGCCCGCCAGTTCGCCAAGGTCAAGGACAACCGGATCAAACAGTGGCGGGACCAGGAGTACCGCTACGATCCGTGGGGCAACCTGATCGAGAAGCGCTCGGGGCATAGCAAGCTGCAGCACTTTGTCTATGACTGCGAGAACCGGTTGGTGCGGGCGGAAACAACGGTCAATGGCAAGCTGGAAAGCACCGGGCACTACCGTTATGACAGCTTGGGGCGGCGGGTTGCGAAGCAGTCGGAAATCAACGGCGAGGTCGAGCAGAAACGCTTCCTGTGGCAAGGGCTGCGGATGTTGCGTGAGGAGACGCCGGGGCAGAGCATTCTGTATTTCTATGAGCCGGGGAGTTACGCGCCCTTGGCACGTGTCGATCAGGTGGAAGGGAAGGGGCAGAGACTCTACTACTTCCATACGGGCCAGATTGGCACGCCTTTGGAGCTGACGGATAGCGATGGCTCAATCGTTTGGCAGGCGAGCTATCGTTCGTGGGGGGCGATTGAAAGCCTAGGGAAGGTCTGAAAAAGACTTCCCGAATCTGGTGAAATACGCCGATCCCGCCAGCCGAGTTTTTCCATGAAGCAGATGACCTTCGCCGACGCCGAGTACGCCGGCAAGCGCAAGCAGACCCGTAAGGAATTGTTCCTGATCGAGATGGATCAGGTGGTGCCGTGGAAGGGATTGATTGCCCTGATCGAGCCACACTACCCAAAGGGTGAAGGTGGTCGTCCAGCCTATCCGCTGATGGCCATGTTACGTATCCATCTGATGCAGAACTGGTTCGGCTACAGCGACCCGGCCATGGAAGAAGCGCTCTACGAGACGACCATCCTGCGTCAGTTCGCCGGGCTGAGCCTGGAGCGCATTCCCGACGAAACCACCATCCTCAACTTCCGTCGTTTGCTGGAGAAACATGAGCTGGCAGCCGGCATCCTCGGCGTAATCAATGGCTACCTGGGGGATCGCGGCCTGTCGCTGCGCCAGGGCACTATCGTCGATGCCACACTGATCCACGCACCCAGCTCGACCAAGAACCAGGACGGCAAGCGCGACCCGGAAATGCACCAGAGCAAGAAAGGGAACCAGTATTACTTTGGCATGAAGGCGCACATCGGCGTGGATGATGAGTCGGGGCTGGTACACAGCGTGGTAGGCACGGCAGCCAACGTGGCGGATATCACCCAGGTCGACAAACTGCTGCACGGTAACGAGAACGTCGTCTGCGCCGATGCCGGCTACACCGGCGTCGAAAAGCGCCCCGAACATGCGGGCCGCGAAGTGATCTGGCAGGTCGCAGCACGCCGCAGCACCTACAAGAAGCTCGATAAACGCAGCGCCCTGTACAAAGCCAAGCGCAAGATCGAGAAGGCCAAGGCACAAGTGCGAGCGAAGGTCGAGCACCCGTTTCGAGTGATCAAGCGCCAGTTCGGTTACGTGAAGGTGCGCTTCCGTGGCCTGGCCAAGAACACCGCTCAGCTGGTGACGCTGTTCGCGCTGTCGAACCTATGGATGGCGCGCCGACATTTGCTGACTACCGCAGGACAGGTGCACCTGTAATGCGGAAAATGGCTGCTGCGAGGTGCTCGCGGCGGCCAAAAACGGAGAACTGAGCGGGTTACCTGGTCGATTTTGATCGACGGCCCGCTTTCAAAAGCAGCAAGGGCTGAAGTCGACCGGAAATACAGGGTTACTTCAGACCTTCCCTAGAGGTTGATGAGGTTCAGCAGAATTTACGCTTTCAAGGCCAGTACTTCGATTGCGAAACGGAACTGCACTACAACACGCTCCGCTACTATGATACGGGTGCCGGGAGGTTTGTGACTCAAGACCCAATTGGGTTGCAAGGTGGTTTTAACTTATACAAATACGCTATCAATCCGCTGACTTGGCTTGACCCCCTTGGGTTGGCGAACAGGCCGAATAATGGAAAGTATAATATTTTCCATGATCACACATTGGATCCTCAGTATAGATATTCTAGTGATGTCGTTCAATTTAATAGAGCTAATGCCGATCTTTTGAATAGAATGGAACTTGAGCCTGAGTTCAGGAAGGATATGCTGAATCGCTATCCAAAACTTGAGGAGTGGGCTAAGACAGGTGGTAAAAGTGGCAGCCCCCCTGGCGTGACGTGGCACCACCACGAGGATATTAATAGGCTATCTCTAGTGGATCGTATGGATCATATGTCGAATCATGGTTTATACCACCCGACTGGTAAAGGCGGTAGAGATATATGGGGTGGTGGCGCTCAAGGGCGAAAAGGCAAGCTTGACGGTGCAACCGGGAAAATTTGCTGTGGTTGATCAACTGGAGAAATGTCATGTTATTGAAGGATAAGTTTTATGCTCTTTCAGAGCTAATCGAGCATGTTAAGGTTTTTGCAGAGCAAGATGATGACTTTTGTCTTTATGGTCAGAATCAAGATCACCTAGATTTAAAGGTGCAATATTTTGTGGCGGATTATCCAAGCGTTAAAGACGATAAGGAGATCTATCCAGAGTCCGTAAAAAAAGCAGGGCTGAGTTATCTCTATGCGGGGCAGCAACTTGTTGATGTTGTAACGTTGTTGGCGGAGCAAAAGCCTGATGCATCGTATGATGACTACGTCAAGGCCTTAAATTATTATCAAGATAATGATGAATTTATCGATTTGTGATTTTTTACTTTTAATCTCTTCACATGAGTCGGCGCTTTGAACGGTAGAAGGTAAAATGTGCGAGGCAAATTAGCCTCGCACAGACATACGTAGGTTGTATTCCCAGCCTGCAAGCCAATCGATATTTAAAATTCAGACTTATGGACTGAGGCGTAAGTCTCAGTCCTATTGGTAGCGTGTCCGACGGCACCCTGACCGAGGCTGCCACTACCGCTGGGAAACCATTGGCGACAAGCCGCGCGTGGTCGAGCACTGGACCAGCGACGGTGAGCACTACTATTTCCGCTACGACCTGAGCGCCCGCACCAGTTGGGCCACCGACGTGCTCGGTCGCGAGCTGGAAGTGCAGTACAACGCCGACCATCGCGTGGTTGCCAGCCGGGACTATGGTGGCGAGCGCTATGCCATCGAGCTGGACGAGCAGGACAACATGGTCGGCCTGGGCCTGCCGGACGGCCGCAAGGTCAACCATCTGTACTACGGCAGCGGGCACCTGCACCAACTGAACCTGGACGGCCAGGTGATTAGCGACATGGAGCGTGATGACCTGCACCGCGAGGTGTACCGGACCCAGGGCAAGCTCACCAGTTGCTTCGGTTATGACGCCATGGGGCGCAAGGCCTGGCAGTTCGCGTCGAGCTTGCTAGCGCACGAGATGTGCTGGCGCGTGACATAAGAGAGTTGCGGCGTGTTTATCCTGATGTGCCAAATCAGAAGCTACAAGAATTGATAGCCATGAATAAATCTATGTATCCAGAGATGCAAAAATAAGGGTTGGTATATGAATGGTAAGAAATTTGTGGATGCCATTTACTACGAATTATTCAAAAAAAATTTTTTGCAGTATAAGGAGTCTCTTCAGAAACCAGTTAACAATGATAAAGACTCATATGCTCGAGCGCGAAATTCCCTGGCGCTGCTTAGTGATTCTCAGAGAATGGATGTAATAGATTTCTTTAAGGTTATTATTGCGGATAGCGCTTCTGTACTATTGGGAATACTGGACGGAGTGCACTTCCCAGATGATCTGGAAGGCGATTTTATACTGAGTATGGATGGCGAGGAAATTCAGGGTGACTTGCAGGATCTTTTTATTGAAAAAGCTCAAGAGGAAGGGGTTTACGACTGACTTAAGATCTGGGGGAGATTGGAAAGATATTTCTGGATGGTTATGAGATATTACTCTGTAGCTCAGGATAGTAAATTTAAAACTTTAATTGGAGAAGATAGCAGTCTTTCATTGCATGCTGCCGCGCAGCAATATACCTTTGGCAATGATGTCGAATCTTTGTTTGCAAACCAATATGAGCTGGAGTTTAATTCTGATGATAAGAACAAGAAAGACGCCTCGGATATATTTACTTTATTTAAGCCTGTGCTCATTGTGACGTCCAAGGCCAAAATTTTATTCCGCTCCGTGGCTCCCAGTTCTATTGAGGATGTAAGTGTCTTGTCCCCAAATTCAGATCATTCTGGAATTTTGGTTCACACGGTTTTGGATGGCGCGATTAATAGAGAGCTCTCGGAGTTTGATGAATACCCCAATGGTTTGGTTGTTTATAGGGTTGTACTGAATGCTCTTGCGGTGCAAGGTTTTGATGTTTTTCGGGTGGCTGAAAGTCCGCTTTCCATTTTTGTGTCTGATAAATTCGTTGGTGCGGCCAAGGATAGCGGGTTGAAGGGTTTGGATTTAAGGGAGATTAGAGTGGTTTGATAGTATTTCTACGTGAAGTTTCGTAGTAAATTGCTCCTTAAAAACAAAATTAAGAAGAGCTGAGCTGCGGGCCTCACTCTCTGCAGGAAAGACCCTGGCGCTACCCGCTCGCTGCAACGCATCGAGAACGCCCTCGGCCACTTCCTGCATTTCACCCGTACACCCGAAGACAGGCTGACCGACATCAACGCTACTGGCGGCACGCGGGTGCATCTGCACTACGACAACCCGCTGGGCCGGCTGACCGATATCAAGCGTGTGGTGAACAACGAAGCGGTCGAGACCCTCACCCAGTACCGTTACACATGGTCGGCCTGGGCCTGCCGGACGGCAACAAACTCGCCTTCAAGCACGACGAGTTCGCCCGCCTGCTCGAGGAAACCGACCCGCTGGGCCGCAAGATCGCCTACGAGTATCACCACCTGACCACCCTGGTGACCCAGGTCAGCTACCCGGACGGCAGCACCTGGCAGAAGCTTCTTACAGAATTGGTGAAGTGTAGGAATCAGGGACGAATCTCGATCAAGGTCCCGTCCTTGACCATGCTCCAGACTTCCTGCATGTCCGCATTGCGCATGGCGATGCAGCCTTCGGTCCAGTCCAGGGTGTGGAAGTACCACTCCGGGTATTCCTCGTCGATGGGCGTACCGTGGATCATGATCATGCCGCCAGGGTTGACGCCTTCACGGCGGGCGCGGGCGGCATCGCTGATATTGGGGTAGGAGATGTGCATGGCCAGGTTGAAGCGGTCGCTGACCTTGCGCCAGTCCAGCCAGTAGAGGCCTTCGGGGGTGCGGTTGTCGCCCTCGCGCTCCTTGGTGCCCTTGGGTTGCTTGCCCAGGGAGATGCGGTAGGTCTTGAGCGGCTCGCCACGGCTGATCAGTTGCAGGCGGCGCTCGGACTTGAGCACCAGTACCTTGTCGACCAACGGTTGACGGGTGACCGAGGACTGCGCGGCGTCCTGCGGCTTGCGGATGATGGTCTCGGTGAACGCAGCCTGGGACACCGACGTAACGCAAAGGCAGAAAAGGGCGAGCAACCAGCGCATGAAACCGTATCCCTGAAAACTAGGTGATGGACGACGAGACATTCATCGGGGGCAGGTACTCATGGCCTACCGGGTAGGACTGCCCGATGCGGTCGCGATAATAGCATTCTAGTGTGCGTGCCACGGTGCGGAAAGCCAGCTCGCCCCATGGAATTTCATGTTCTTCGAACAAGCGCACTTCCAGGCTCTCGATTCCGACGGCGAAATCCAGGTCGGCCAGTTCGGCGCGGAAGAACACATGCACCTGGTCGATGTGCGGCAGGTCGAACAACTGGTACAGGCTCATGTGCCCGACCCGGGCGCAGGCTTCCTCCACGGTTTCGCGACGGGCGGCTTGCTCGAGGGTCTCGCCATTCTCCATGAAACCGGCGGGCAGGGTCCAGAACCCACGGCGCGGTTCGATCGCACGGCGACACAGCAAGACCTGGGTGCCATGGGTGGGCAAAACGCCAGCCACGATATTGGGGTTCTGGTAATGGATGGTCTGGCAATGATCGCAGACGTAGCGGGGGCGGCTGTCGCCCTCGGGGATCCGCTGTATCACTGGCTGGCCGCACGCGCTGCAGAATTTCATGCTTTTCTTCCTTTGAGGTACGGCTATCTTGGCGTGCCCGCCACCGTGACCGCAAGCTGCCATCCGGCGGGGCTTGGGTGCGTTGCGGCTTTGGTGCATCATGCAGGGCAGGCCTTGCAATCGAGAGTGTGTAATGCTGGATGAGCTCCTTCGCCGTATGAGCAACCATACCCCCGCGTCACTGGAAACGGACCGTCGTTTCCCCGAAGCGGCGGTTCTCTTGCCCATCACCCGTAGCGAAGAGCCCGAGTTGGTGCTGACCCTGCGGGCCAAGGGCCTTTCCACCCACGGCGGCGAAGTGGCCTTCCCCGGTGGGCGGCGAGACCCGGAAGATCCTGACCTGGTGTTTACCGCCCTGCGCGAAGCCGAGGAGGAAATCGGTCTGCCGCCGGGCCTGGTGGAGGTGGTTGGCCCACTCAGCCCGCTGATCTCCCTGCATGGCCTGAAGGTGACGCCGTTCGTCGGTGTGGTGCCGGATTTCGTCGAGTACCGGGCCAATGATGCAGAGATCGCGGCCGTGTTCACCGTGCCGCTGGCATTCTTCCGCCAGGACCCGCGCGAGCATACCCATCGTATCGATTACCAGGGCCGCAGCTGGTACGTGCCTGCCTACCGCTATGGCGAATACAAGATCTGGGGGCTGTCGGCGATCATGATCGTCGAGCTGGTCAACGTGCTGTTCGATGCCGGTATCGACCTGCACCATCCCCCCGAGCGCTTTATCCCGATCTGATCGGGCATCCCGCCAAGGCCTTGAACCGTGAGGAGCGAGACATGAAATACCGCCTGGGCGACCTGCGGGTCGAAACCCATCCCACCAGCTGGGCCGCGCCCAATGCCACCTTGATCGGCAAGGTCCGCCTGCAGGCCGGGGCCAGCGTCTGGTTCGGTGCGGTGCTGCGCGGCGACAACGAGCTGATCGACATCGGCGAAGGCAGCAATGTCCAGGATGGCACGGTGATGCATACCGACATGGGCTCGCCGCTGACCCTCGGCAAGGGCGTCACTGTCGGCCACAACGCCATGCTCCATGGCTGCACGGTGGGCGACCACAGCCTGGTCGGCATCAATGCGGTGATCCTCAACGGGGCGCGTATCGGCAAGCACTGCATCATCGGTGCCAACGCATTGATCCCGGAAGGCAAGGAGATTCCCGACGGCTCGCTGGTGATGGGGTCTCCGGGCAAGGTGGTACGCGAGCTGACCGAGGCGCAGAAGCGCATGCTCGAAGCCAGCGCCGCCCATTACGTGCAGAACGCCGAACGCTATGCCCGTGACCTGGTGCCGCAGGATGACTGACGTGGCTGATCGTGAGCGGCCGGTCGCCTCGCCGTGCGTAAATGTCTGCGCGCTGGATGAGCAGGATATCTGCGTGGGCTGCCAGCGTACGGTGGCCGAGATCACCCGCTGGTCGCGCATGGACAACCAGGAGCGCCGGCAGGTGCTGGTGCTGTGCCATGAGCGGGCGGTGGCGGCTGGGTTGGTCATCTGAGAGCCATGGTGTTCATGCGGTCCAATCGCGGGACAAGCCCGCTCCCACAGGTACGATGCATGCCACGAGGTCGTTCGGGACCTGTGGGAGCGGGCTTGTCCCGCGATGGCTCCGGCGCAGGCAGGGGCTGCAGTTGACTTTGAAATCAAGTATTCTGTGCCGCTTGCCCAACGCGTGATCCCATGTTCTATCTCATCGCCTACATCAGCAGCGTAGTGCTGATCAACTACGCCTTCTCCAGTGCGCCGCACCTGGATGTGATCTGGTCCGCCTGGGGTGGGCTGGTGTTCATCCTGCGTGACATGGTGCAAACCCGCTATGGCCATGGCGCGCTGTTGGCCATGCTGGCGGCCCTGGTGCTGTCCTACGTCACTTCGGAGCCGGCCATCGCGCTGGCCAGCGCCACCGCGTTCTTCATCTCCGAGTTGATCGACTGGCTGGTGTTCAGCGTTACCCGCCGGCCGCTGCGCGACCGCCTGTGGCTGAGCTCGGCGATGAGCATCCCGGTGGACACCTTCATTTTCTTCGGCATGATCGGTGCCCTGACCCCAGCGGTGATCGGCACGGCGCTGGCCTCGAAGTTCGCCGGCGTCACCGCCGTGTGGTTGGCCATGGCCTGGCGGGCACGCCGCACGGCCGTGGTGGGTTGAGGCAGGCGCGCCCTTCTTTGGCGACACCAGGTCGCTCCCACAACAGCCCCAACGGGCGTTGCCAGGTGTAGAATACCGGTCCTTTTTCAGCGGGCGGCAGCCAGCGTGGCGCGGCCCCGACGCCTTCGAGGACCTGAAATGACCCGTATCGGAACCCCATTGTCGCCCACCGCGACCCGTGTACTGCTGTGTGGCTGCGGCGAGCTGGGCAAGGAAGTGGTGATCGAGCTGCAGCGCCTGGGTGTCGAGGTGATCGCCGTGGACCGCTACGCCAATGCACCGGCCATGCAGGTCGCGCATCGCAGCCACGTCATCAACATGCTCGATGGCGCTGCCCTGCGCGCGGTGATCGAGGCTGAAAAGCCGCACTACATCGTGCCGGAAATCGAGGCCATCGCCACCGCCACCCTGGTGGAACTGGAGAATGAAGGCTTCAACGTGGTGCCCACCGCCCGTGCCACGCAACTGACCATGAACCGTGAGGGCATCCGGCGCCTGGCGGCCGAGGAGCTGGACCTGCCGACCTCGCCCTATCACTTTGCCGATACCTTCGAAGACTACGCCAAGGCGGTCGCGGACCTGGGCTACCCGTGCGTGGTCAAGCCGGTGATGAGTTCCTCGGGCAAGGGCCAGAGCCTGCTGCGCAGCGAAGCCGACCTGCACCAGGCCTGGGACTACGCCCAGGAAGGCGGCCGTGCCGGCAAGGGCCGGGTGATCATCGAAGGCTTCATCGATTTCGAATACGAGATCACCTTGCTGACCGTGCGCCATGTGGGCGGCACCACCTTCCTGGCACCGGTCGGGCATCGCCAGGAGAAGGGCGACTACCAGGAGTCCTGGCAGCCCCAGGCCATGAGCCCTAAGGCGCTGGCCGAGTCCCAGCGGGTCGCCCAGGCGGTCACCGATGCCCTGGGCGGGCGTGGCCTGTTCGGCGTAGAGCTGTTCGTCAAGGGTGACCAGGTATGGTTCAGCGAGGTCTCGCCGCGCCCGCACGACACGGGCCTGGTGACGCTGATCTCCCAGGATCTGTCGCAGTTCGCCCTGCATGCCCGCGCGATCCTCGGCCTGCCAATCCCGGTGGTGCGCCAGTTCGGCCCGTCGGCCTCGGCCGTGATCCTGCCGCAGGGCAAGTCGCAGCAGACCTCGTTCGCCAACCTGGGCGCAGCGTTGAGCGAGCCGGATACCGCGATCCGCCTGTTCGGCAAGCCGGAAATCGACGGCCAGCGCCGCATGGGCGTGTGCCTGGCCCGCGACGAGTCGATCGAGGCTGCTCGGGCCAAGGCGACCCGTGCGTCGCAGGCGGTCAAGGTCGAGTTCTGATACCTGCCGCTCCCTCGATCCCTGTAGGAGCGGCCTTGTGCCGCGAAAGGGCCGCAACGCGGCCCCAGCCGTTCAAAGTTCCGCGTGACGGGTCTCTTTCAAGCACAGCACGGCAATCAGGCTGATCACAGCCGCCGCCGAGACGTAGCCGCCCACCCAGCTCAACCCACCCATGCTCACCAGCTTCTGGGCGAAGAACGGAGCCGCCGAGGCGCCGACGATGCCGCCCAGGTTGTAGGCCGCCGAGGCGCCGGTGTAGCGCACGTGGGTCGGGAACAGTTCAGGCAGCAAGGCGCCCATCGGGGCGAAGGTCACGCCCATCAGGAACAGCTCGATGGCCAGGAACAGCGCCACGCCCGTGGTCGAACCCGAGGTCAGCAGTGGCTCCATGGTGAACCCCGATGCCACCGCCAGCAGTGCGCCGACGATCAGCACCGGCTTGCGCCCGTAGCGGTCGCTCAACCAGGCCGACAAGGGCGTGGCCAGGGCCATGAAGACCACGGCGAAGCACAGCATGCCCAGGAAGCTCTGGCGGGTGTAGCCCAGGGTCGAGACCCCGTAGCTCAGGGAAAACACCGTGGAGATGTAGAACAGCGCATAGCACACCACCATCGCCAGGGCGCCCAGCAGGGTCGGCAGCCAGTACTTGGCGAACAGGTCGACCACCGGCAGTTTCACCCGCTCATGACGCGCCACGGCTTTGGCGAACACCGGGCTTTCCTCGAGCTTCAGGCGCACGTACAGGCCCACCACCACCAGCGCGGCGCTGAGCAGGAACGGAATGCGCCAGCCCCATTCGCGGAACTGTTCGTCGCTGAGCACCAGGGCCAAGCCCAGGAACAGGCCGTTGGCGGCCAGGAAGCCGATCGAAGGGCCCAATTGCGGGAACATGCCGAACCAGGCCCGCTTGCCTTCGGGCGCGTTCTCGGTGGCCAGCAGCGCCGCGCCGCCCCATTCGCCGCCCAGCCCCAGGCCTTGGCCGAAGCGCAACAGGCAGAGCAGTACCGGTGCCCAGATACCGATGCTGTCATAGCCCGGCAACACGCCGATCAGTGTGGTGGACACGCCCATCAGCAACAGCGAGGCGACCAGGGTCGACTTGCGCCCGATGCGGTCGCCGAAATGGCCGAACAGCGCCGAGCCCAGCGGGCGGGCGAGGAAGGCGATGCCGAAGGTGATGAAGGCCGCGAGCATCTGCGCGGTGCCCGAGCCCGACGGGAAGAACACCGGGCCGATCACCAGGGCTGCGGCCGTGGCATAAACGTAGAAGTCGTAGAATTCGATGGCGGTGCCGATGAAGCTGGCGGTGGCCACCCGCGCAGGCGAGTTGACCGGAGTTGCCGGGGTATCGGCATAGGTACTGCTGGTTGTCATCGTGTAGGTCCCTGACAGTCGATTGCTCCTCGTGGGCGGTTCGTGCCCTGCCGGGCAGGCAGGGGCGCACGGGCGCCGGAGCGAATAGTGGTGAGTCGCCCGACTGACGATAGCCCAGGGGGTAGGGAGGGGGAGCGGGCTGTTCTGGGTGGTGAAGCAGGACCGCGGGGCGTGTCAGTGGAGCGGACTGGCCGTAGGACGCCGGGTGCGGGTAGCGGGCGGGACGGCAGGGCTGGGTAAGCGTGACCCGAGTATAGCTATCGGGTCACGGTCCACACCAGTACCTTGCTGGCGCAATTGTCCTCTGTTTCGAGGATTTCCAGGCGATAGCGGCCGATCTTCAGGCAGACGGCGCTTTCCGGGATGCTTTCCAGGGCTTCGGTGACCAGGCCGTTGAGGGTCTTCGGGCCGCCGTCGCAGGGCAGGTGCCAGCCGAGGCTGCGGTTGATCTCGCGCAGCGAGGCGGTGCCTTCGATCACGTAGCGGCCATCGTCCAGGGGGTGGACGTGGGGGTTGTCGAGGGACTGTTCGTCCTCGAACTCGCCGACGATCTCCTCGAGGATGTCCTCCAGGGTGACGATCCCCAGCACTTCGCCGTATTCGTCGACCACCACGCCCAGGCGCCGCTGCTGCTTGTGGAAGTTCAGCAGCTGCATCTGCAGCGGCGTGCTCTCGGGTACGAAATAAGGCTCGTAGCAGGCGGCCCGCAACGCCTCGCGGGTCAGTTCGGCGTGGGGTAGCAGGTGGCTGATCTGCTTGGTGTTGAGGATGGCTTCGACCTGGTTGATATCGCTGTGATAGACCGGCAGGCGGGTATGGCGGCTGACGATCAGTTGCTCGATGATCTGCTCGATCGGCTCGTCCAGGTTGATGCCGTCCACTTCGTTGCGCGGCACCAGGATGTCGTTGACGGTGATCTTGTCCAGCGATTGCAGGCCTTCTAGCAGGCCCGCCCGAGGGGCCTCGAAGGGTTCGGCGTCGTCGAAGTCGTCGTGCTCCTCCGGGTGCAGGGCAACCGCCGTGGGCGGGGTGCGAAACGGCCGCAGAAGCAGCTTGGCGCAGCCATCGAGCAGGCAGGCCAGCGGTTGCAATAGCACCAGTGGCCAGCGCAACAGGGCGCCGAGGGCGACGAAGGCCTGCGGGTTGCGCCGGGCCATGCGTCGTGGCAAGTATTCGCCCAGGACCAGCAAGGTGCAGGTGGCCGCCAGGCCGGCCAGCCAGAAGCCATGCTCACCGTTGTAGCGCTGCCCGGCCAGGCAGGCCAGGCCGAGCACCAGCAGCTTGCCCAGGCTCGCACACAGCACCACGGCCTGGGCCGGCAGGGCGGGTTCGGCGCTTTCAGCGGGGCGCTGGTGGCCGTTGAGCAGTTGGCGGGCCGCGTCGACCGCGGTGAACAGCGCCGACCACAGCAGGGCCAGTGCCAAGGTGCCGAGTAGCGGTGCGTACGGCAGGGTGTTCATGGGCGGCCGTCAGATATGCAGGATGAATTCACGTACCAGCTTGCTGCCGAAATAGGCCAGCATCAGCAGGCAGAAACCGGCGAGGGTCCAGCGGATCGCCTTGTGGCCACGCCAGCCCAGGCGGGTGCGGCCCCACAGCAACAAGCCGAACACCACCCAGGCGATGCAGGACAGCAAGGTCTTGTGCACCAGGTGCTGGGCGAACAGGTTCTCCAGGAACAGCCAGCCGGACACCAGCGACAGCGAAAGCAGGCCCCAGCCCGCCCAGAGGAAGCCGAACAGCAGGCTTTCCATGGTTTGCAGGGGCGGGAAGTTGCGGATCAGCCCGGAGGGGTGCTTGTGCTTGAGCTGGTGGTCCTGCAGCAGCAGCAACAGGGCCTGGAACACGGCGATGGTGAACAGGCCATAGGCCAGGATCGACAGCAGGATGTGCGCCAGGATTCCCGGCTCCTCGTTGACCAGCGGCACGGTGCCGGGCGGTGCGAACTGGGCCAGCAGGGCGGTGATGGCGCCGAGCGGGAACAGCAGTATCAGCAGGTTTTCCACCGGGATGCGCAGGCAGGCCAGCAGGGTCAGGCCGATCACCGCCACGGCGATCAGGCTGGCGGCGCTGAAGAAGTCCAGGCTCAGGCCCAGCGGGGTGATCAACTGGAAGAACAGGGCGCCGCCCTGGGCGAGCACCGCCAGGGCGCCGAGCAGGCCGAGCAGGCGTTTATCGGCCTTGCGGCCCTGGGCGAGGTAGGCGCCCTGGTAGATGGCCGCGGCTATATAAAGGCCGGCGGCGATCAGGTTGGGGATGAGGCTGGGAGAGGAGACCATAAGTCCTGGTTGGCGAGCCTTAAAGAGACGGAGTGTGGCATAGATCGCCGCTGCCAAGGAAGACCGGCAGGCCCCATCGCCGGCAAGCCGGCCCCCACTTGTCCTGCGCTGTTTTCAGAGACACCGCCATACCTGTGGGAGATGGCTTGCCGGCGATGGGGGCACCGACCATCCAGATCCGGTGGTGCCAAGGTGTGCGCCGTCGCCGCTCTTCGCTATAATCGCCGCCTTGCTGTGCCCAGCGCGTGTACCTATTCACCTGGGCGCCTGAAAAACCTCGGCTTCACTAGGGCCTGAAAGGATCACCATGTTCGAAAACCTGACCGACCGCCTGTCACAGACGCTGCGCCATGTCACCGGCAAGGCCAAGCTGACCGAAGACAACATCAAGGACACGCTGCGCGAAGTGCGCATGGCCCTGCTCGAGGCCGACGTCGCCCTGCCGGTGGTCAAGGATTTCGTCAACAGCGTCAAGGAGCGTGCGGTCGGCACCGAGGTGTCGCGCAGCCTGACCCCGGGCCAGGCGTTCGTGAAGATCGTCCAGGCCGAACTCGAAGGCCTGATGGGCGCCGCCAACGAAGACCTGGCGCTCAATGCCGCTCCGCCCGCCGTGGTGCTGATGGCCGGCCTGCAGGGCGCGGGCAAGACCACCACCGCCGGCAAGCTGGCGCGCTTCCTTAAAGAGCGCAAGAAAAAGAGCGTGATGGTGGTCTCGGCCGACGTCTACCGCCCGGCGGCGATCAAGCAGCTGGAAACCCTGGCCAATGACATCGGCGTGACCTTCTTCCCGTCCGACATCAGCCAGAAGCCCGTGGCCATCGCCGAGGCGGCGATCCGCGAGGCCAAGCTCAAGTA
Organism: Pseudomonas sp. p1(2021b); assembly: GCF_020151015.1. Lineage (NCBI taxonomy): Bacteria > Pseudomonadati > Pseudomonadota > Gammaproteobacteria > Pseudomonadales > Pseudomonadaceae > Pseudomonas > Pseudomonas sp. p1(2021b). The sequence goes on along the minus strand of NZ_CP083746.1, from coordinate 4,006,366 downwards.
CATCGACGTGGTGATCGTCGATACCGCCGGCCGTCTGCACATCGACGCCGATATGATGGACGAGATCAAGGCCCTGCACGCCGCGGTCAAGCCGGTTGAGACCCTGTTCGTGGTCGATGCCATGACCGGCCAGGACGCCGCCAACACCGCCAAGGCCTTCGGCGACGCGCTGCCATTGACCGGCGTGGTGCTGACCAAGGTCGACGGCGACGCCCGTGGCGGTGCCGCGCTGTCGGTGCGCGCCATCACCGGCAAGCCGATCAAGTTCATCGGTATGGGCGAGAAGACCGAGGCTCTGGAGCCGTTCCATCCGGACCGTATCGCCTCGCGTATCCTCGGCATGGGCGACGTGCTCAGCCTGATCGAGCAGGCCGAGCAGAATATCGACAAGGCCAAGGCCGACAAGCTCGCCAAGAAGCTCAAGAAGGGCAAGGGCTTCGACCTCGAGGACTTCCGCGACCAGCTGCAGCAGATGAAGAACATGGGCGGCCTGGGCGGCCTGATGGACAAGCTGCCGAGCATCGGCGGGGTCAACCTGTCGCAGATGGGCAATGCCCAGGGCGCGGCCGAGAAGCAGTTCAAGCAGATGGAGGCGATCATCGACTCGATGACGCCGGCCGAACGCCGCGACCCGGAAATCATCAGCGGCTCGCGCAAACGCCGCATCGCCCTCGGCTCCGGCACCCAGGTGCAGGATGTCGGCCGGCTGATCAAGCAGCACAAGCAAATGCAGAAGATGATGAAGAAATTCTCCGCCAAAGGCGGAATGGCCAAGATGATGCGTGGCCTGGGCGGGATGCTGCCGGGTGGCGGCATGCCGAAGCTGTAACGTCATTCAGGGTGGCTGCCTTTGATCGGGCAGCTATCTGGAACCCCCGCCTTGGCGGGAACGATGTCGCGAAATCCGCGGCTTAACCGGCAGATCTGAACGGCGCGGCAGGCCCTCGCCGAAAAAGGCATTTGCAAATGTCCGTGTATTCCCCGAGAATATGCGGCCTTTTGGGCACCCTGTGCCCATTTGGGCATTCAGATTTGCAGCACCGACTATAGGAACGATGTTCACATGGTAACCATCCGTCTTGCCCGTGGCGGCTCGAAAAAGCGCCCATTCTACCACCTGACCGTGACCAACTCGCGTAACGCCCGTGACGGCCGTTTCGTTGAGCGCGTTGGCTTCTTCAACCCGGTTGCTTCCGGCGCTGAAGTCCGCCTGTCGGTCAACGAAGAACGCGTCAACTACTGGCTGAGCCAGGGCGCGCAGCCGTCTGAGCGTGTTGCTCAGCTGCTGAAGGACGCTGCCAAGGCCGCTGCCTGAGCAGTATGAACGCGACGCCAGAAAACGCTGACGCCCTCATCGTCGTCGGCAAGATTTTTTCGGTTCACGGCGTTCGCGGCGAGGTGAAGGTGTACTCCTTTACCGATCCGATTGAAAACCTGTTGGATTATCCGCGCTGGACGCTTCGGCACGAAGGCAAGGTAAAGCAGGTCGAGCTGGTCAACGGTCGTGGCTCCCAGAAGGGCCTGGTCGTGAAATTGAAAGGCCTCGACGATCGTGATGAAGCGCGTCTTCTGAGCGGTTACGAAATCTGCATCCCGCGGAGCCTTTTGCCCAACCTGGCAGCCGACGAGTACTACTGGTACCAGTTGGTGGGCCTGAAGGTCATCAATCAGGACGAACAGCTGTTCGGCAAGATCGATCACCTGTTGGAGACCGGTGCGAACGATGTAATGGTGGTCAAGCCTTGCGCAGGCAGCCTGGATGACCGCGAGCGTCTGTTGCCCTATACGGAGCAATGTGTGCTGGCAGTCGACCTGGAAGCAGGCGTGATGCGAGTCGAATGGGACGCGGATTTCTAACGATGGGCAACCTTCGCGTAGAAGTCGTCACCCTGTTCCCCGAGATGTTCTCGGCCATCACGGAGTACGGCATTACCAGCCGCGCGGTGAAACAGGGGTTGCTGCAGGTGACCTGCTGGAACCCGCGGGACTACACCACGGATCGCCACCACACGGTGGATGATCGGCCTTTTGGCGGTGGTCCTGGCATGGTGATGAAGATCAAGCCTCTGGAAGACGCCCTGGCCAGCGCCAGGCAGGCGACCGGAGCATCGGCGAAGGTGATCTACCTCTCGCCACAAGGCCGCAAGCTGACCCAGCAGGCGGTCGAAGGCCTGGCACGACAGGAATCGTTGATCCTGATTGCCGGCCGTTATGAAGGCATCGACGAGCGTTTTATCGAGGCTCATGTCGATGAAGAGTGGTCGATTGGCGACTATGTGCTTTCCGGTGGCGAGCTGCCGGCCATGGTACTGATCGATGCGGTTACGCGACTGCTGCCCGGAGCTTTAGGGCATGTGGACTCGGCGCAGGAAGATTCCTTCACCGATGGTCTGCTCGATTGCCCGCACTACACCCGACCGGAGGTGTATGCGGATCAGCGCGTTCCCGACGTGTTGCTTAGCGGCAACCATGCACACATCCGGCGTTGGCGGTTGAAGCAGTCCCTTGGTAGGACCTTCGAACGACGCGCCGATCTTCTGGAAAGTCGCTCGCTTTCTGGAGAAGAGAAGAAGCTGCTCGAGGAATACCTCCGCGAGCGGGACGATAGTTAACGTATCGATGGTGGATCGAGTTATCCGCCTTAGGAGCACAGCATGACCAACAAGATCATCCAGCAGCTCGAAGCCGAGCAGATGAACAAGGAAATCCCTGCCTTCGCACCAGGCGACACCATTGTCGTCCAGGTCAAAGTGAAGGAAGGCGACCGTTCCCGTCTGCAGGCGTTCGAAGGTGTCGTTATCGCCAAGCGTAACCGCGGCCTGAACAGCGCCTTCACCGTGCGCAAGATCTCCAGCGGCGTTGGCGTAGAGCGTACCTTCCAGACCTACAGCCCGCAGATCGACAGCCTGTCCGTGAAACGTCGTGGTGACGTGCGTAAGGCCAAGCTGTACTACCTGCGCGACCTGTCCGGCAAAGCCGCTCGCATCAAGGAAAAACTGTCCTGAGTGCAGTTTGACCGGTGGCCGAGGCCACCTTGCGAGAAAAAAAGCAGCCTTCGGGCTGCTTTTTTGCTTTCTGCTGCAGGGATTGTTCAATGGCCCTGTAGGAGCGGGCTTGTCCCGCGATTGGGCGCAACGCGCCCCCTTCCATTCTTCAGCGATTGGCCACGCCCGCCTCGACAGCCGTTTTCGTCTCCCGATCGGCCTCTACCAGTGCCACCAGCGTCCACCCGGGCTGGGGCTTTAGCGGTGCGTCCGGGCTGGCCACATGCACCCAGCCATTGGCGTCGCGGGCGAACAGCACGGTGGCCCGCTCACCGTGCAGGTCCTGGTAGTCCTGCCAGGAAAAGCCCTCGGTCAGGTGGGTGCTGTACAGCTCGGCGCCCTGGTGCAGGCGGTTGGCCAGTTGCCCGTACGTCATCGGGCTGGCCCCCAGCAGTTGGCCACGATGTTCCTCGCTGGCGCGGTGCTTGTCGCTGCGCTGCTTCTCCAGGCCGCTGGCCAGCACGAACAGGCGGTTGTGGCCGAAGTCATGGCGAAAGCGCGCGCAGGCCAGGGCATTGAGCTCGCCTGCCGGCGACAGGCCGAGCAGGTGGCCAAGGCCGACCAGGTCCAGGTGGGCATCGGCATGCTGGGAGGCAGGGTTGCCGAAATAGGTCGGCAGCCCATCCATGCGCGCGGCGCGGATGTTTTCCCAGCTCGAGTCGGTCAGCAGGACCCGGCTACCCAGTTGCTGCAAGGCTTTGGCGACGGCGCGTGCCGGTGGGTTGGCGCCGACGATGAGAAAGCCGCTGGGCGCAGGTTCGGCGACCTTGAGCAGGCGGGCCAGGGGCCTGGCGGTGGCGCTCTGCAGCACCACGGTGCCGATGATCACCGCGAAGGTCAGAGGCACCAGCAGCAAGGCGCCCTCATGACCCGCTTCGTCCAGGCGGATGGCGAAGATGGCCGAGACCGCCGCGGCGACGATACCCCGTGGGGCGATCCAGGCCAGCAGCAGGCGTTCGCGCCATGCCAACGTCGAGCCCCAGGTGGACAGCAGAACATTGAGCGGGCGTGCCAGTAGTTGGATCACCAGCAGCAACGCCAGTACCGCCGGGCCCAGGGCCAGCAATGCATGCAGGTCGAGGCGGGCGGCTAGGAGGATGAACAGGCCGGAAATCAACAGCACGCTGAGGTTTTCCTTGAAGTGCAGGATCTGCCGTACATCCACCCCCGGCATGTTCGCCAGCCACATGCCCATCACCGTCACCGCCAGCAGGCCGGATTCATGGACGATCTGGTTGGCAGCGATGAAGATGCCCAGCACCGCGGCCAACGAGGCCAGGTTGTGCAGGTACTCCGGCAGCCACTGGGCACGCATCACCTGGCCCAGCAGCCAGCCGCCGGCGGCGCCCAGGGCGCTGCCGCAGAAGATCACCCCGCCGAAGGTTACCAGGCTCTGGCTCAGCCCTTCGCCATCGGTGCGGGCAATGATGAAGCTGTAGACCACCACCGCCAGCAAAGCACCGATCGGGTCGATGACGATGCCTTCCCAGCGCAGGATGTTGGCGATCGCTGCCTTGGGCCGCACCACGCGGAGCATGGGCACGATCACCGTCGGGCCGGTCACCAGGGTCAGGGTGCCGAACAGGATCGCCAGCGGCCAGTCGAAGCCCAGCAGCCAATGGGTGGCCAGGGCGATCACCACCCAGGTGCTCAGCGCGCCCAGGGTCACCAGCCGATGCACCACGCTGCCGATCTCGCGCCATTGGGACAGATGCAGCGTCAGGCTGCCTTCGAACAGGATCAGGGCCACGGCCAGGGATACCAGCGGCATCAGCAGCGGGCCGAACAGGTCTTGTGGCGACAGCCAGCCGAGCACGGGACCGGCGACGATCCCGCACAGCAACAGGAACAGGATCGCAGGCAGCTTCAGGCGCCAGGCCAGCCATTGGCATGCCAGTGCGGCGGCGCCGATGCCACCGAAACTCAGGAGAATCTGCTGTTCGCTCATGCGGGCTCCCTATGCCGACGTTGTTATGAAAGACTAAGCGCCAATTCGTCGTTTGCCACCGAGTTTTCATGTCCGCCCTCGACCACCCCCTGATCGACCAGTTCCTCGATGCCCTGTGGCTTGAAAAAGGCCTGTCCGACAACACCCGCGCCTCCTACCGAAGCGACCTGGCCCTGTTCAATGGCTGGCTGCAGGCGCGCGGCGTGGCATTGCCGGAGGTTGGTCGTGAACTGATCTTCGATCACCTGGCCTGGCGCGTCGACCAGGGCTACAAGCCGCGTTCCACGGCACGCTTTCTTTCCGGGCTGCGCGGCTTTTTCCGCTACCTGCTGCGCGAGCGGCTGGTCAGTGTCGACCCGACCTTGCAGGTCGACATGCCGCAGTTGGGCCGGCCTTTGCCCAAATCCCTCTCCGAGGCCGACGTCGAGGCATTGCTCAAGGCGCCGGACCTGGGCGAAGCCATCGGCCAGCGCGACCGGGCCATGCTCGAGGTCCTTTATGCGTGTGGGTTGCGCGTCACCGAGCTGGTCAGCCTGACCCTCGACCAGGTCAACCTGCGCCAGGGCGTGCTGCGGGTCATGGGCAAGGGCAGCAAGGAACGCCTGGTGCCGATGGGGGAGGAGGCGGTGGTGTGGCTGGAGCGCTACCTGCGCGACGGGCGCGGTGAACTGCTCAACGGCCGCCCCAGCGACGTGTTGTTCCCCAGCCAGCGGGGCGAGCAGATGACCCGGCAGACCTTCTGGCACCGTATCAAGCACCAGGCCAAGGTGGCCGGGATCGACAAGCCGCTGTCGCCCCATACCCTGCGCCACGCCTTCGCCACCCACTTGCTCAACCACGGCGCGGACCTGCGTGTGGTGCAGATGCTGCTGGGGCACAGCGACCTGTCCACCACGCAGATCTACACCCATGTGGCCAAGGCGCGCCTGCAACAGCTGCATGCCCAGCACCACCCGCGTGGATGAATGATTTTCATGTTCCGACCTGTGGCGTGTGAGGGCTGATTTAGCGCCTGCCGGTTGTGGTAGGCTTGGACGGTTTCCAAGGGCCGCACGGTCGACGCCCGCTTGCCGCATGTCGACGCCCTCCGGCCCCGTCCGCCTTCAGGAGTACCCCATGCGCGTGACCCACCTTTTCGCCGCCGCCGCCCTGGCGCTGGCCAGCACCTTTGCCGTGGCTGCGGCCAGCGACGCCGGTGCCGGCGCCGAGCAGGCGATCCGCAACACCCTCAAGACGCTCGAGCTGGAAGTACCGATCGAGAGCGTGGCCAGCAGCCCGGTCAATGGCCTCTATGAAGTCAAGCTGCAGGGCGGACGCGTGCTGTATGCCAGCGCCGACGGCCAGTTCGTGATGCAGGGCTACCTGTACCAGATCCAGGACGGCAAGCCGGTCAACCTCACCGAGAAGACCGAGCGCCAGGGCATCGCCAAGCTCATCAACGGCATTCCGGCTGCCGAGATGGTGGTTTATCCTGCCAAGGGCCAGACCAAATCGCATATCACCGTCTTCACCGATACCACCTGCCCGTATTGCCACAAGCTGCACGCCGAAGTGCCCGAGCTCAACCGTCGCGGTATCGAAGTGCGCTATGTCGCCTTCCCGCGCCAGGGCCTGGGCTCGCCGGGTGACGAGCAGTTGCAGGCGGTCTGGTGCTCCAGCGACCGCCGCGCGGCACTGGACAAGATGATCGATGGCAAGGAAATCAAGGCCGCCAAGTGCGCCAACCCGGTCGGCAAGCAGTTCCAGCTGGGCCAGTCGATCGGCGTCAATGGCACGCCTGCGATCGTCCTGGAAAGTGGCCAGGTGATTCCGGGCTACCAGCCGGCCCCGCAGGTGGCCAAGCTGGCGCTGGCGCAAGGCAAGTAATTCAAACAGTACGCCGTCTTCATGGGGAGACGGCACGTTTCACGGTCGGCGCAGGTGCCGGCCGTTCAATGGGGAGTTCACAGTGAAACCGGTCAAAGTAGGCATCTGTGGGTTGGGGACCGTCGGTGGCGGAACCTTCAATGTACTTCAGCGCAACGCCGAGGAGATCGCCCGCCGTGCCGGGCGCGGTATTGAAGTGGCACAGATCGCCATGCGCTCGCAGAACCCGAACTGCCAGATTACCGGTACCCCCATTACCGCTGATGTGTTCGAGGTCGCGTGCAACCCCGAGATCGATATCGTCATCGAGCTGATCGGCGGCTACACCATTGCCCGTGACCTGGTGCTCAAGGCCATCGAGAACGGCAAGCACGTGGTCACCGCCAACAAGGCGCTGATCGCCGTGCATGGCAACGAGATCTTCGCCAAGGCCCGCGAGAAGGGCGTCATCGTCGCCTTCGAAGCTGCGGTGGCCGGCGGTATCCCGGTGATCAAGGCGATCCGCGAAGGCTTGTCGGCCAACCGTATCAACTGGCTGGCGGGCATCATCAACGGCACCGGCAACTTCATCCTGACCGAAATGCGTGACAAGGGCCGTGCCTTCCCCGAAGTGCTGGCCGAAGCCCAGGCCCTGGGCTACGCCGAAGCCGACCCGACCTTCGACGTCGAAGGCATCGATGCCGCCCACAAGCTGACCATCCTGGCGTCCATCGCCTTCGGTATCCCGCTGCAGTTCGACAAGGCCTACACCGAAGGCATCACCCAGCTGACCACCGCGGACGTCAACTACGCCGAGGCCTTGGGCTACCGCATCAAGCACCTGGGCGTGGCCCGCAGCACCGACGCCGGTATCGAGCTGCGTGTCCACCCGACGCTGATCCCCAACGACCGCCTGATCGCCAACGTCAACGGTGTGATGAACGCTGTGATGGTCAATGGCGACGCCGCTGGTTCCACCTTGTACTACGGCGCCGGTGCCGGCATGGAGCCGACGGCCTCGTCGGTCGTCGCCGACCTGGTGGATGTTGTCCGCGCCATGACTTCCGACCCTGAGAACCGCGTGCCGCACCTGGCCTTCCAGCCAGACTCGCTGTCGGCCCATCCGATCCTGCCGATCGAGGCCTGCGAGAGCGCCTACTACCTGCGCATCCAGGCCAAGGATCACCCGGGCGTGCTGGCCCAGGTGGCGAGCATCCTCTCCGAGCGCGGTATCAACATCGAGTCGATCATGCAGAAGGAAGCCGAGGAGCAGGATGGCCTGGTGCCGATGATCCTCCTGACCCACCGCGTGGTGGAGCAGCGCATCAACGACGCCATCGTTGCCCTGGAAGCCTTGCAGGACGTGGTCGGCAAGGTCGTGCGCATCCGCGTCGAACAGCTCAATTAATGTCAGCGGCGGGTCGCGACGGCGGCCCGCGCCCAGAACCGAAGGTTTGCACCCATGCGCTATATCAGTACCCGCGGCCAGGCACCGGCCCTGAATTTCGAAGATGTCCTGCTGGCCGGCCTTGCCAGCGATGGCGGCCTGTACGTGCCGGAAAACCTGCCACGCTTCACCCAGGAGGAGATCGCCTCCTGGGCCGGCTTGCCTTACCACGAACTGGCCTTCCGGGTGATGCGCCCGTTCGTCGACGGCAGCATCGCCGATGCTGACTTCAAGAAGATCCTGGAAGAAACCTACGGCGCCTTCGCTCATGCTGCCGTTGCGCCGCTGCGCCAGCTGGGTGGCAACGAATGGGTCATGGAACTGTTCCACGGCCCGACCCTGGCCTTCAAGGACTTCGCCCTGCAACTGCTCGGCCGCCTGCTCGACCACGTGCTGGCCAAGCGCGGCGAGCGTGTGGTGATCGTCGGCGCCACCAGCGGTGATACCGGCTCTGCGGCCATCGAAGGCTGCCGCCGGTGCGACAACGTCGACATCTTCATCCTGCACCCGCACCAGCGTGTGTCGGAAGTGCAGCGCCGCCAGATGACCACCATCTTCGGTGACAACATCCACAACATCGCCATCGAAGGCAACTTCGACGACTGCCAGGAAATGGTCAAGGCCAGCTTCGCCGACCAGTCGTTCCTCAAGGGCACACGCCTGGTGGCGGTGAACTCGATCAACTGGGCGCGGATCATGGCCCAGATCGTCTACTACTTCCATGCAGCGCTGCAGCTGGGCGGCCCGGCCCGCTCGGTGGCCTTCTCGGTGCCGACCGGCAACTTCGGCGACATCTTCGCCGGCTACCTGGCGCGCAACATGGGCCTGCCGATCAGCCAGCTGATCGTGGCCACCAACCGCAACGACATCCTGCATCGCTTCATGAGCGGCAACCAGTACGTCAAGGATGCTCTGCACCCGACCTTGTCGCCTTCCATGGACATCATGGTGTCGTCGAACTTCGAGCGCCTGCTGTTCGACCTGCATGGTCGCAACGGCGCGGCCATCGCCGAGCTGATGGAGCGCTTCAAGCAGGGCGGCGGCTTCAGCGTCGAGCAAGACCGTTGGACCGAGGCCCGCAAGCTGTTCGATTCCCTGGCGGTGACCGACGAGCAGACCTGCGAGACCATCGCCGAGGTGTTCGCCAGTACCGGTGAGGTGCTGGACCCGCACACGGCGATCGGCGTCAAGGCCGCCCGCGAATGCCGCCGCAGCCTGGACACGCCGATGGTGGTGCTGGGCACGGCGCACCCGGTCAAGTTCCCCGAGGCGGTGGAAAAGGCAGGCGTGGGCAAGGCCCTGGAACTGCCGGCGCACCTGAGCGATCTGTTCAGCCGCGAAGAGCGCTGCACGGTCCTGGCCAATGACCTGAAGACCGTCCAGGCCTTCGTCAGCCAGCACGGCAACCGCGGCAAGCCGCTCTGACACCATCGCGGGGCAGGTTGGACCGCCGGTCCGACTTGTCCCGCGATCACGGCAACGCCAGTGCCATGCGCCGCGGCGCGCAAGCCGTTCCCGCAGCGCGTGGTGCGGATATTTCTACACAAGATTCGGATTTTTCTGACATAGCTTTCAGCGTGACGCCATTAGAGTGACTTGCCCATTCACGCGGGTGCGATACCCCAGGAGCGGCTCATGCAATGGCTCAACGTGCTGATTCACGCACGACCTTCCCACGACATTTCTCTGCATCAGGCCTGCAACGCCCACGGCGTCTTCAATGTACGGGTCGCCCAGGACCTGCTCGAGGCCAAGTCCTGCCTGGCGCAACGTGGTACGGTCGACCTGCTGATCCTGGACAATGCCATGCCGGTACGAGAGGGGCGAGTCCTGCTCCGGCAGGTGGATCGCGCGCAGCGTCCTTGTGCGTTGTTGTTCGTCGGCGAGCCAGCGGGGCAGGGGGACAGCTTGGCTCGCGAAGCCCGGCGGCAGGACCTCAAGGTCGTCGGCGAGTTGTCCTGGCCCTTGTCGATGCCGACCTTGCAAAGAGCACTGGAGCGCCTGGCGTTGCCGGCCGGCCTATCTGTCTAGGCCCGTTGTCAAACTGTCATCTCCCCCGCGCATGCTCAAGGTGACCGGCGCCGTGTGACGAACTTTCCGCTGCGCCTGGTGGTCAGTTCCGATAGGTTCCACGAACAGCGAGTAAGCCGGATGGAAAGAATCTGCAAACTGCTCAACCATGCCCTGACCCCTTACCAGGCCCAGCTTGGCGAAACCGACGCCAGCGGCCACCGCCAACTCACCGTGGTCGACAAGCAAGGGGAAGTGACCCTCCAACGTACCGTGAGCCAACGCCAGTTGCAGGACCAGCGGCTGCTGGTCGATCTGGTCGATGGCCTGCACCGGGACTTGCAGATCGCCGAAGGCCGCTTGCAGCCCTGCGTGATTGCGGCCTTGCAGCACCAGCGAACATTCCAGGGAACCTTCGCCTGAACGGTTCATCAGAAACAGTAGGGGTGGTGTGACAGCGCTTTGCTCCGGTGCTGCGGGCTGCCCTTGGAAGTCTCTTGGACTTCGCTTGACCCCGGACGATCCTTCCCCAGCGTCCGGGGTTTCTTTTTTGGCTTCCAGGCAATAAAGCTAGTCCTGGCGGTCTTCGAAAAAGTGCTTGCTGTGCTCCAGGTAGTCCTGTCGTTGCTCCGGATCCAGCCAGTGGGCATACAGCGCAGGCAGAACGTCCCGGCGCAGGGCCGGCAACAGTTGGTCGATATGGCGGATGGCTTCGCGCCCCAGCGGAGTATCGGAGCAGCCGACGTGCAAGAACTGGTAGCGGTTCACGCCCTGGATGGGATGGAACGCATAATCCTCCAGTGGCCAACCCTGCGCCTGGATCAGGTAGCGGATTTCCGGCCAGTACCCCAGCACCAGCTGCAGGCGCCCCAGCTGCTGCATCTGCAACAGGTTGGTAGTGGCTTCGTTGCCGTAATGGCGGCTCACGGCGGTGTCGGGCAGCTGGCGCAGCATGGCGTCGACCTGGGTGCTGTAGCTGCGTTCGGCGACCACGCCAAGCTTGAGGCGGGGTTCGGCGAGCAAGCGCTTGAGGTCGACGCGCTCGCCGTCCAGAAGGGGCGCCAGCATGGCCTGGTCCTGCTGGCGCACCACCACGCCGCTGCTCAGCACGCCCAAGGACGGTGTGGAGAAATGCACGAACCTGGCCCGTTCCGGCGTCCACAGCAAGGTCGGGTCGCAGGTGAAGCTGGGCTCCTGGAGCATCTGCATGCCCCGGGCACGATTGACCCGGATGATGCTGTGCTCGTACTCGGGCATCTGTGCGATCAACTGCGGCAGCAGACGGTCGATGACGCCCTGGCCCTGTGCCACGCCATCGAAGATGGTGAACGGTGGCAAGTCGCGTATCAGCCACATCAGGCGTTCCTTGGCGCTGGCCATGGCGGGCAGCAACCCGCACAACAGCACCAACAGGCCCAGTACCTGTCGGACGGCCATGGGCACCGGCGTGCCGTCAGACCGCACCGGCTTCGCGCAACCGGCTGATGGCTGGCGCGTCGTAGCCCAGGCTGGCGAGCACCGCCTCGGTATGTTCGCCCAGGGCCGGGCCGACCCATTCGGTGGAGCCCGGGGTGTCCGAGAGCTTGGGGACGATGCCCGGCATCTTGAACGGCTTGCCGTCGGGCAGCCTGGCCTGGAGAAACATTTCGCGAGCCAGGTACTGCGGGTCGTTGAACATGTCCTCGGCCGAGTAGATCCGGCTCGCCGGTACCTCGGCATCGGTCAGCACCTGCATCACCTGCGCCAGCGGCAGGCTGTTGACCCAGCGGTCGATGACGCCGTAGAGCTCGTCGCGGCGCAGGTCGCGGCCATCGTTGGTGGCCAGGGCCGGGTCGCTGGCCAGGTCGTCACGGCCGATGGCCTGCATGAAACGCTTGAAGATGGCATCGCCGTTGGCGCCGATCTGTACGTGCTTGCCGTCGGCGCTGGTGTGGATGGAGGAGGGCGTGATGCCCGGCATGATGTTGCCGGTGCGCTCGCGGATGAAGCCGAACACATCGAACTCCGGCACCATGCTTTCCATCATGGCGAAGATGGCTTCGTACAAGGCCACATCCACCACCTGCCCCTGGCCACCGTTGACCTCGCGGTGACGCAGGGCCATGAGTGCGCCGATCACGCCCCACAGGGCGGCGATCGAATCGCCGATGGAGATCCCGGTGCGCACCGGCGGGCGGTCCTCGAAACCTGTGATGTAGCGCAGGCCGCCCATGGATTCGCCCACGGCGCCGAAACCGGGCTGGTCCTTCATCGGGCCGGTCTGGCCGAAGCCCGACAGGCGCACCATGACCAGGCGCGGGTTGAGCGCATGCAGCACATCCCAGCCCAGGCCCAGCTTCTCCAGCACGCCGGGCCGGAAGTTCTCGATCAGGATGTCGGCATCGGCCAGCAGCCGCTTGAGAATCTCACGGCCTTCGGGGTGCTTGAGGTTGAGCGTCAGCGATTGTTTGTTGCGCGCCTGGACGAACCACCACAACGAAGTGCCCTCGTACAGCTTGCGCCATTTGCGCAGCGGGTCGCCGCCATCGGGGGATTCGACCTTGATGACCTCGGCGCCGAACTCGGCGCAGATGCGCGAGGCGAAGGGGCCGGCGATCAGGGTGCCGAGTTCGATCACTTTCAGGCCGGCGAGGGGTTTGCTGGGCGTGGGCATGGGGCATCCGTGGCGGCTGGGTTGATGCGTGGTTTTATCATAGGTCGTCGGCTGCAGGTACTGTCACGGCACAACGAAGGGCGGGATCGGTTAGACTGTGTGACTTTTATTTCGCAAGAAGCCCCCGCCCATGGCCCAGCCGTCCACCACCTACAAGTTCGAACTGAATCTGACCGACCTCGACCGCGGCGTGTACGAGAACGTCCGCCAGACCATCGCCCGTCATCCTTCGGAAACCGAGGAGCGCATGGCCGTGCGCCTGCTGGCCTATGCCCTGTGGTACAACGAGAACCTGTCGTTCGGCCGCGGCCTGTCGGACGTGGACGAGGCCGCTTTGTGGGAAAAGAGCCTGGATGACCGCGTGCTGCACTGGATCGAGGTCGGCCAGCCGGATGCCGAGCGCCTGACCTGGTGCTCGCGCCGTACCGAACGTACCAGCCTGCTGGCCTATGGCAGCCTGCGCGTATGGCAGAACAAGGTGGTCGATGCGGTCAAGGGCCTGAAGAACCTCAGCATCGCCGCGGTGCCCCAGGAAGTGCTGGAGACCCTGGCCACCGACATGCCCCGCTCGATCAAGTGGGACGTGATGATCAGCGAGGGCACCCTGTTCGTGACCGACGACCGTGGCCAGCACGAAGTGCAGCTGGAATGGCTGCTCGGTGAGCGTGGCTGACCTGTCCCCAACCTGATTGCCGAAGCCCCCAATGCGTATCGAACCTCGTCCCTTGCCACCGAGCCTGCCCTTTCTCGGTAACCTGCCGCCCTTGCTGACCCGCCTGTATGCCGCCCGTGGCGTGCAGTCGGAGGCCGAACTGGACAAGAGCCTGGCGCGGCTGCTGCCCTACCAACAGCTCAAAGGCATCGACGCGGCGGTGGACCTGCTGGTCGAGGCGCTCGACCAGCGCCAGCGCATCCTTATCGTCGGCGATTTCGACGCCGACGGCGCCACGGCCAGTACCGTCGGTGTGCTTGGCCTACGGCTGCTGGGTGCTGCCCATGTCGACTACCTGGTGCCGAACCGTTTCGAATACGGCTATGGCCTGACCCCCGAAATCGTCCAGGTGGCCTTGCAGCGCGAGCCGCAGTTGCTGATCACGGTGGACAACGGCATCTCCAGCGTCGAGGGCGTCGCCGCCGCCAAGGCGGCCGGCCTGAAGGTGCTGGTCACCGACCACCACCTGCCGGGCGAACACCTGCCGGATGCCGATGCGATCGTCAACCCGAACCAGCCCGGCTGCGATTTCCCCAGCAAGGCCCTGGCCGGCGTGGGGGTGATCTTCTATGTATTGATGGCCCTGCGCGCGCGCCTGCGCAGCCTGGGCCGCTATGCCAGCCAAGCGCAGCCGAACATCGGCGAGCTGCTCGACCTGGTGGCCCTGGGCAGCGTCGCCGACGTGGTGCCGTTGGATGCCAACAACCGCATCCTGGTGCACCAGGGGCTGGAGCGTATCCGCGCCGGGCGGGCCCGGCCGGGGCTCAAGGCCATTCTCGAAGTGGCCCGGCGCGATCACCGGCGCATCACCTCCACCGACCTTGGCTTCATTCTCGGCCCGCGCCTGAATGCGGCCGGCCGCCTGGACGACATGAGCCTGGGGATCGAATGCCTGCTCTGCGATGACCCAGCCTTGGCGCTGGACATGGCCCAGCAGCTCGATGGGCTGAACCAGGACCGCAAGTCCATCGAACAGGGCATGCAGCGCGAGGCGCTGGCCCAGCTCAAGGACCTGCCGGTCGAGTCCATGCCTTATGGCCTGTGCCTGTTCGAGCCCGACTGGCACCAGGGGGTGATCGGCATCCTTGCGTCGCGGCTGAAGGAGCGCTATCACCGGCCGACGATCGCCTTTGCCGACGCCGGCGAGGGGATGCTCAAGGGGTCGGCGCGCTCGGTACCTGGGTTCCATATCCGCGATGCGCTGGATGCGGTGGCGGCACGGCATCCGCACTTGATCAGCAAGTTCGGCGGGCATGCCATGGCGGCCGGCCTGTCGTTGCCGGCGGAACATTTCCCGGCGTTTGCCGCAGCCTTCGACGAGGAGGTTCGCCGGCACCTTGGGGAAGAGGACCTGACCGGGCGGTTGCTGTCCGACGGGACGCTGGCGGTCGAGGAGTTCCACCTGGACCTGGCGCGGGCGTTGCGTCACGCTGGGCCGTGGGGGCAGCACTTCCCCGAGCCGTTGTTCCACGGGGTTTTCCAGTTGGTCGAGCAGCGCGTGGTGGGGGAACGGCACCTGAAGGTGGTGCTCAAGAGCGAGTGCGGTTCGGTCAGGCTGGACGGGATTGCCTTCGGGATCGACCGGGAGGTCTGGCCGAACCCTACGGTGCGTTGGGTGGAGCTGGCCTACAAGCTGGATGTGAACGAGTTTCGCGGGCAGGAGAGCGTGCAATTGATGATTGCACACATGGAGGCGCGGTAGCCGGGTTTATCGGAGCGAGCTCGTCCCGCGATTGGGCGGCGCTCGATCTTTCAGACACCGCCCCCTGAAGGCAGGCACTCCCTATCTGGTCTAGTCTGAACACTACCGATACCGGACCAAGGCCTCACACAAGTGCCCGGACCGGCCAACCATTGGAGTCCCTGGGAGGTCCCCTCATGAGCCTGCTGCTTGAGCCCTACACCCTGCGTCAGCTGACCCTGCCCAACCGCATCGCCGTCTCCCCCATGTGTCAGTACTCCGCCGCTGACGGGCTGGCCAACGATTGGCACCTGGTGCACCTGGGCAGCCGTGCCGTCGGCGGCGCTGGCCTGGTGATCACCGAAGCCACCGCCGTCACCCCCGATGGTCGCATCAGTGCCGAGGACCTGGGCCTGTGGAACGACGCCCAGATCCCACCCCTGCAGCGCATCACCCGCTTCATCACCGCCCAGGGCGCCGTGCCTGGCATCCAGCTCGCCCATGCCGGGCGCAAGGCCAGTACCCATCGCCCCTGGCTGGGCAAGCATGGCAGTGTCAAGGTCGAAGACGGCGGCTGGCAGCCGGTGGGCCCGTCGAAAATTGCCTTCGACCCGGAGCACACCGTGCCCCGTGAGTTGTCCGAAGATGAAATCGCCGGCATTGTCCAGGCGTTCGCTGATGCTGCGCGCCGTGCCCTGGAGGCAGGTTTCAAGGTGGTCGAGGTGCATGCTGCCCACGGCTACCTGCTGCACCAGTTCCTGTCGCCGCTGAGCAACCAGCGCCGCGACCGCTATGGCAGCTGCTTCGAAAACCGTATCCGCCTGACCCTGGAAGTCACCGAGGCGGTGCGCAAGGTCTGGCCACAGGAGCTGCCGCTGTTCGTACGGGTCTCGGCCACCGATTGGGTCGAAGACGGCTGGAACCCGGACGAAACCGTCGAACTGGCCCGGCGCCTGAGAGCCATTGGCGTGGACTTGATCGACGTGTCCTCCGGCGGCACCTCGGTGAACGCCGAAATCCCCACCGGCCCCGGCTACCAGACCCGATTCGCCGAACGGGTGCGCAAGGAGTCGGAGATCGCCACCGGCACCGTGGGCATGATCACCGAACCGGCCCAGGCCGAGCACATCCTGCGTACCGGGCAGGCCGACATCATCTTCCTCGCCCGCGAGCTGCTGCGCGACCCGTACTGGCCCCTGCACGCCGACGACGACCTGGGCGGCAACAAGGCCACCTGGCCGGCCCAGTACCAGCGGGCTACCAGCCGGGCCAACCCGATCCATGAGTCGGACTTGAGGGAGTGACCGCGCTAGTTCAGTTATGGGCGGCTTGATCGAGGATGTCGCTCACCCACTGGTTGATGCTCTTCTGCGCCAGCTCGGCCTTCGCTGCCACGCTGGCGTGGAGAGCCGGTTCCAGGCGAAGGCTGAGCTTGCCGGAGTAGGCTTTCTGCGGGGCCCGGCCCAAGCGTTCGCAGGTTTCCAGGTAATCGTCCACGGCGTCTTCGAAGGCGCTGCGCAACTCACTGATCGATTCGCCATGGAAACCGATCACATCGCGTATGCCAGCAACGTGCCCAATCAGCAGTTGGTCTTCATCGCTGTACTCGATGCGTGCGCTATAGCCGCGATAGCTCATGACATTCATGGGGTTACTCCTGCCTGCTCGAGGAATTGACGGGCGTCGCGTATCTGGTATGGCTTTGCATGCCTGTCTGGGTGTGGCCGATGAAAGGTCGCCACCACCCCCTTTAACTCGAAGCGCACCCGAGAGCCTCGGCCCTCGATGACCTTCGCGCCAAGCGACTCCAGCCGCGACCATTCCAGGGTCTTGGGAGCGGGCTTGCTGAAGATTAAAGACAAGGTCGTTCGCTGATGTGTGTTCATGGTATCAGGCTATGATACCAAGTGCGCGTGTCACAACCGCTTGCGAGTAGGAAGGGAAAGCGCTTGTTGAATGAAATCGCGACACCGCTTCCAGTGAAAGAAGCGGCGTCGTCTCGTCCGTCAGCTCAATGCTTGATCATCACATGCCGCACGCAGGTGTAGTCCTCCAGGCCATACATCGACATGTCCTTGCCGTACCCCGAATGCTTCTGCCCGCCATGGGGCATTTCGCTCACCAGCATGAAGTGGGTGTTGACCCAGGTGCAGCCGTACTGCAGGCGCGCCGCCAGGCGATGGGCGCGACCGGTGTCGCGGGTCCATACCGACGAGGCCAGGCCGTAGTCGGAGTCGTTGGCCCAGGCCAGGGCCTGGGCTTCGTCGCTGAAGCGCGTCACCGACACCACCGGGCCGAACACTTCGTGGCGCACGATCTCGTCGTCCTGCTGGGCGTCGGCCAGTACCGTGGGCTCGAAGAAGAAGCCGTCGCCGGGCAGTACCTTGCCGCCGGTGACCAGACGGATGTGCGGCTGGGCGATGGCCCGCTGCACCATGCCTGCGACCTTGTCGCGATGCTCGGCGCTGATCAAGGGGCCCAGTTCGGTATCGGTGGCATCCTGCAGGCCAGGCTTGATCGTGGCCACGGCCTGGCCCAGGCGCTCGACGAAGCGTTCGTAGATGCCATCCTGCACGTAGAGCCGGCAGGCGGCGGTGCAGTCCTGGCCTGCGTTGTAGAACCCGAACGTGCGGATGCCCTCGATGGCGGCATCCAGGTCGGCGTCATCGAACACCAGCACCGGCGCCTTGCCACCCAGCTCCATGTGCATGCGCTTCACGCTTTCGGCGGTGGCACCGATGATGCGCGCACCGGTGGGGATGGAGCCGGTCAGCGAGACCATGCGCACCTTGGGGTGGGTGACCAGCGGCGTGCCGACCGTCTGGCCTCGGCCGAAGACGATATTCAGCACCCCGGCGGGCAACAGGTCCTGGGCCAGCTCGGCCAGGCGCAGGGCGGTCAGCGGTGTCATCTCCGAGGGTTTGAGCACCACCGTGTTGCCTGCCGCCAGCGCTGGGGCGATCTTCCACGCCAGCATCATCAACGGGTAGTTCCACGGGGCGATGGAAGCGACCACGCCCAATGGGTCGCGACGGATCATCGAGGTATGGCCCGGCAGGTATTCGCCGGCCGCCGAGCCGCCCAGGCAGCGGGCGGCACCGGCGAAGTAGCGGAACACGTCGGCGATGGCCGGGATCTCGTCACCCAGTGCGGCGGCGAACGGCTTGCCGCAGTTCTGCGATTCCAGCCGGGCCAGCTCCTCGCCGTGGCGCTCGACCGTGTCGGCCAACGCCAGCAAGGCCTGTGCACGGTCCTTGGGGGTGGTCTGCGACCAAGTGTCGAAGGCCTGGTCGGCGGCGCGCACCGCAGCGTCCACCTGGGCCTCGCTGGCCTCGTTGATCTGCGCCAGGGCGCTGCCCAGGGCCGGGTTTAGCACGGTCCAGGCCGGGCCTTCGCCGTTCACCAGGCGGCCATTGATCAGCATTCGGGTTTGCATGGGAGTCCTCCTAGGTCATTTGCCGCTGCCCGCAACGCTTTCGCCGCCACGGGTCAGGTAATAGGCGCCGAGAATCGGCAGCATGGTCACCAGCATCACCAGCATGGCGACCACATTGGTCACCGGCACATCGCGCGGGCGGCTGAGCTGGTTGAGCAACCAGATCGGCAGTGTGCGTTCATGGCCGGCGGTGAAGGTGGTGACGATGATTTCGTCGAACGACAAGGCGAAGGCCAGCATGCCGCCGGCCAGCAGGGCCGAACCGAGGTTGGGCAGGATGATGTAGCGAAAGGTCTGCCAGCCGTCCGCGCCCAGGTCCATCGAGGCTTCGATCAAGTTCTGGGAGGTGCGCCGCAGGCGCGCGATGACATTGTTGTAGACGATCACCACGCAGAACGTGGCGTGGCCGACCACGATGGTGAAGATACCCGGTTCGATGCCCAGCTGCTTGAAGGCTGCCAGCAAGGCGATGCCGGTGATGATGCCGGGCAGGGCGATGGGCAGGATCAGCATCAGCGAGATGCTTTCCTTGCCGAAGAAGCTGCGCCGGTACAGGGCTGCGGCCGCCAGGGTGCCCAGCAGCAGGGCGATCAGCGTCGCCAGGCAGGCGACCTGCAGCGACAGCTTGATCGCCTCCAGCACGTCCGGGCGCGAGAAGGCCACGCTGAACCACTTCAGGGTGAAGCCCTTGGGCGGAAAGCTGAACGCGGCGTCCTCGGTGTTGAAGGCGTAGAGCAGGATGACCAGGATCGGGAAATGCAGGAACAGCAGCCCGCCCCAGGCTGACAGGCGCAGGCCCAGCGAGGCTTTTTCAGAGTGCATCGAAGGCCCCCAGGCGTTTGACGATCGACAGGTACACGGCGATCAGCACGATGGGCACCAGGGTGAAGGCGGCGGCCATGGGCAGGTTGCCGATCGCCCCTTGCTGGGCATAGACCATGCTACCGATGAAGTAGCCTGGCGGCCCGATCAACTGCGGCACGATGAAGTCGCCCAGGGTCAAGGAAAAGGTGAAGATCGAACCTGCGGCGATGCCCGGTACCGCCAGCGGCAGGACCACCAGGCGCAATGTCTGCCCAGGGCGGGCGCCCAGGTCGGCGGAGGCTTGCAGCAGCGAAGGTGGCAGGCGTTCCAGCGCGGCCTGGATCGGCAGGATCATGAAAGGTAGCCAGATGTACACGAACACCAGGAAGCGCCCCAAGTGAGAGGTCGAGAGGGTGCTGCCGCCCACGCCCGGCACGGCCATTGAGGCCTGCAGCAGCGGCTCCAGGTGCAACTGCTGGATGAACCACTGGGCCACGCCCCCCTTGGCCAGCAGCAAGGTCCAGGCATAGGTCTTGACGATGTAGCTGGCCCACATCGGCATCATCACCGCGATGTAGAAGAACGCTTTGGTCCGGCCTGTGGTGTGGCAGGCCATGTAGTAGGCGATGGGAAAGGCCAGTACGGCGCTGGCCAGGGAGACGGCGATGGCCATCGCCAGGGTGCGCAGGATGATGTCGAAGTTCGAGGGGGCGAACAGCGCGGCGAAGTTGGCCAGGGTCAGGTCCGGCGTCACCGCCATGGTGAAGTCGTCGAAGGTGTAGAAGCCTTGCCAGAGCAAGCCCAGCAGCGAGCCGAGGTAGATCGCGCCGAACCAGGTCAGGGGCGGGACCAGCAGCAACGCCAGGTACAGGTTGGGGCGCCGGTAGAGCAGGGTGCTGAGGCGGCGCGCAGGCCCGGTCTCGCGCTGCATGACCAGGGTCACCTCACTGGCCCTCGTCGGGCAGGGTTTCCCGCAATCCGGTCATCGCCGCCCGTGGCCAATGGGCCTGCACGTGCTGGCCGGGTTGCCAGGGCAACGGCTGCGCCTGCCACTGGTCATTGGCCTGGCTCACGGCCAGCAGCAGGCCATCGTCCAGCTGCACCTCATAGCGAGTGGCGCTGCCCTGGTATTGGATGTCATGCAGCAGCCCGCTGACCTGGATGTCCTGGCTGGCATCGGCCTGGCCGCCCAGGCGGATGTGCTCGGGGCGGATGGAAAACGGTGACGCATTCCCCGTGAGGCGCCTGGCCAGGTCGCCGCGGATCACGTTGGAGGTACCGACGAATTGGGCGACGAAGGTGGTCGCCGGTTTCATATAGAGGTTGCGCGGCGTGTCGACCTGCTCGATACGCCCGCGGTTGAAGACCGCGACCCGGTCGGACATCGACAACGCTTCGGTCTGGTCATGGGTGACGAAGATGAACGTAATGCCCAGTTGGCGCTGGAGCTTCTTCAGCTCGCCCTGCATCTGCTCGCGCAGCTTGAGGTCCAGGGCACCGAGGGGCTCGTCGAGCAGCAGTACCCGTGGTCGGTTGACCAACGCACGGGCCAGGGCCACGCGTTGGCGCTGGCCGCCGGAGAGCTGTGCCGGCCTGCGTTCGGCGTAGCCGGCCAGGGCCACCATGCCCAGGGCTTCGTCAGCCCGGGCATAGCGTTCGGGCTTGGCCACGCCCTTGACCTTCAGGCCATAGGCGATGTTGTCGCGCACATTCATGTGCGGGAACAGGGCGTAGTCCTGGAACACCGTGTTGACGTCGCGCTGGTAGGGCGGCAGGCCTGCGGCTTCCACGCCATGCAGGCGGATCGAGCCGCTGCCGGGCTGCTCGAAGCCGGCGATCAGGCGCAGGCAGGTGGTCTTGCCCGACCCGGAAGGGCCGAGCATGGAAAAGAACTCACCTTCCTGGATGTCGATGCTGACCCGATCGACAGCCACGACCTCGCCGAATGCGCGGGTGACTTCGGTGAGCTGGACGGCTAGGGGCATTGCGTTGGCTCCGGGCGATGGTTGTGTTCTACGCGGGCCGGTCTGTCCTTGCCCGGCAGCGGCGTGGGCAGTGCCGGCCAATCGCGGGACAAGCCCGCTCCTACAGGATGACCTCGGCAAACAGCCGGTCTCAACGCCCACCCATGATCGCGATATAGTCCTGGGTCCATCGGCTATAGGGCACGAACTTGCCGCCCGAGGCCTGTGGGGTCTTCCAGAAGGCGATCTTGTCGAAGTTGTCGAAACCGTTGGTCTTGCAACCCTCGGCGCCCAGCAGTTCGCTGCCAGTGCAGGCAGCAGGAACAGCTGGCAGCGAGCCGAACCAGGCCGCCACATCGCCTTGCACCTTCGGCTGCAGCGACCAGTCCATCCACCGGTATGCGCAGTTCGGGTGCTTGGCCTGGCTGTGCAACATGGTGGTATCGGCCCAGCCGGTGGCGCCTTCCTTCGGTACGGTGGAGGCCACCGGCTGGTTGTCGGCCTTGAGGCTGTTGACCATGTAGCCCCAGGAGCTCGAGGCGACGACCCCTTCGTTCTTCACATCGCTCATCTGGACCGTGGCGTCATGCCAGTAGCGATGGACCAGCGGTTGTTGCTGGCGCAGCAGGTCGAGCACGGCCTTGTACTGGGCCTCGTTCAGTTCATAAGGGTCCTGGATGCCCAGTTCCGGTTTGGCCGACTTCAGGTACAGCGCGGCATCGGCGATGTAGATCGGCCCGTCATAGGCCTGCACACGGCCCTTGTTGGGCTTGCCGTCCGGCAGGTCCTGGGGCTCGAAGACCACGCTCCAGCTGCTCGGCGGTTGCTTGAACACCGTGGTGTTGTACAGCAGCACATTCGGGCCCCATTGGTACGGGGTGCCGTAGACCTGCTTGTCGACCACGTACCAACCACCATCGCGCAGGCGCGGGTCGATGTTCTTCCAGTTGGGGATCAGCGCGGTGTTGATCGGTTGCACTCGCTTGCCGGCGATCAGGCGCAGAGAGGCATCGCCCGAGGCGGTCACTAGGTCGTAGCCGCCCTTGGTCATCAGGCTGACCATCTCGTCGGAGGTCGCGGCGGTCTTCACGCTGACCTTGCAGCCGGTGGCCTTTTCGAACCCGGTGACCCAGTCGTAGGCTTTATCGCTCTCACCGCGTTCGATGTAGCCGGGCCAGGCCACGATATCCAGGCGCCCCTCGCCATCGCCGAGGCTCTGGGGCAGGCCGGCGGCCTGCAGGTGGGCGCTGGCCAGCAGGGCGCAGGTCATGGCGCTGGACAATGCGGTCTTGTGCACTGGCATGGTGTTCCCTCTTTTTAACGTTCTAGTCGGGGGCAGTCGTCAAGAAAGCAGTGAAGCGATGGGATAAGCGTAGTGCGGTTGGCGCAAGCCGCAGTCGAGTCTAGTCCGTTTTTATCGGGTGGCCGCGCAACATCCGGAAGCAAATGCATTAAGCGTGAGTTCAGCGTGCGGGCCTAATCTGGGGCTTTCCTTTCCAGTAAAGAGGTAATGCCAGATGAACACCCGTGGCTTGCTCGACCAATTGCTCAAGTCCGGCCAGCAATTGCTGCAGAACTCGCAAGGCAAGGGCGAGGCAGGCAAGGTCCCTGGCCTTGGCGACCTGCTGGGTGGCCAGGCGGGCAAGGGCGGCCTTGGCAGCCTGCTCTCCGGTGCCGGTGGCGGCGCGTTGGCGGCAGGTGCCATGGGCCTGCTGCTGGGCAACAAGAAGGCCCGCAAGTACGGCGGCAAGGCGCTGACCTATGGCGGCCTGGCTGCTCTTGGCGTGCTGGCCTACAAAGCCTATGGCAACTGGCAGGCGCGCCAGGGCACGGTCCAGCCGCAGGAGCCGCGGACCCTCGACCGCCTGCCCGCAGCCCAGGCCGAGCAGCACAGCCAGGCCGTGCTGCGCGCCCTGGTGGCGGCTGCCAAGTCCGATGGGCATATCGACGAGCGTGAGCGGGCACTGATCGAAGGTGAGTTCGTCAGGCTCGACAACGACCGCGAACTGCAGCACTGGCTGCATGCCGAACTGAACAAGCCGCTGGACCCCGCCGAAGTCGCCAGCGCCGCACAGACACCGGAAATGGCTGCCGAGATGTACCTGGCGAGCGTGATGATGGTCGACCAGGAGAACTTCATGGAGCGTGCCTACCTGGATGAACTGGCACGCCAGCTGCGCCTGGACGCGAACTTGCGTCAGGAACTGGAGGCACAGGTCAGGCTCGCCGCCGGGCAATGACCCGACCTGGGCAGGGACGCCCCGTCACCCCTTGATTGAGCTGCGATTGCGCTGGGTGCCTACGCTATACTCGGGCGATTTTCCCCGCTCGTATCGAATTCCTGAGGGCTGAATGTGAAGAACTGGACCTTGCGCCAACGGATCCTGGCAAGTTTCGCCGTGATCATCGCCATCATGCTGCTGATGATCGTTGCCGCCTACTCGCGGCTGGTGGCGATCGAGGCCAGCGAAGAATCGGTGGGGTCCGACAGCATTCCCGGCTTCTACTACAGCTCGATGCTGCGCAGTGCCTGGGTCGACAGCTACGTGGCCAGCCAGCAGCTGGTGGGCCTGTCCAATCGCCGCGAGATGACGGCGGCCGACCTGGCCGACTTCAAGTCGTTCGACGAGCGTCTCAAGCAATACATGGCCAGCTACCAGAGCACGATCAAGGAGTCGGACGACCAGGCCGCCCTCGATACCTTCCGGCGCCTGGAAGCGGAGTACATCACGATCCTCGACCAAGTGCTGGCGACCTACCGGCAGAAGGACTACACCGAGGCCGAACGGCTGGTGAACGATGTGCTGACGCCGGCGTGGGTCAATGGCCGCCAACACCTCAATGGTGTCATCGAGCGCAACCGGGAATCGGCCGAGTCGGCGACCAACGATATCGTCAGTGCGGTGACCACCGCCAAGGGCAGCATGGTCGTCTCGTTGCTGCTGGCAATCGTTGCCGCCGGCATCTGCGGCCTGTTGCTGCTGCGTGCGATCACCGCGCCCGTGCAGCGCATCGTGCATGCGTTGGACAAACTGCGCTCCGGCGACCTGAGCATGCGCCTGAGCCTGGACCGCAAGGACGAGTTCGGCAGCATCGAGACCGGCTTCAACGAAATGGCCGAGGCCCTGGCCAACCTGGTGGCCCAGGCCCAGCGTTCGTCGGTGCAGGTGACCACCTCGGTCACCGAAATCGCCGCCACGTCCAAACAGCAGCAGGCCACCGCCACCGAAACCGCTGCCACTACCACGGAAATCGGCGCCACCTCGCGGGAAATCGCTGCCACCTCTCGTGACCTGGTACGGACCATGACCGAAGTCACCTCCGCCGCCGACCAGGCCTCGGTGTTGGCCGGCTCCGGCCAGCAGGGCCTGGCGCGGATGGAGGAAACCATGCACCAGGTGATGGGCGCAGCCGACCTGGTCAACGCCAAGCTGGCGATCCTCAACGAGAAGGCCAGCAACATCAACCAGATGGTGGTGACCATCGTCAAGGTGGCCGACCAGACCAACCTGTTGTCGCTCAATGCCGCCATCGAAGCGGAGAAGGCGGGCGAGTACGGACGCGGCTTCGCCGTGGTCGCCACCGAGGTGCGACGCCTGGCCGACCAGACGGCCGTGGCCACCTACGATATCGAGCAGATGGTGCGCGAGATCCAGTCCGCCGTGTCGGCCGGGGTCATGGGCATGGACAAGTTCTCCGAGGAAGTGCGCCGGGGCATGTTCGAAGTCCAGCAGGTGGGCGAGCAGCTCAGCCAGATCATCCACCAGGTGCAGGCGCTGGCGCCGCGGGTACTGATGGTCAACGAAGGCATGCAGGCCCAGGCCACCGGTGCCGAACAGATCAACCAGGCCCTGGCCCAGCTCAGCGATGCCAGCACCCAGACCGTGGAGTCGTTGCGCCAGGCCAGTTTCGCCATCGATGAACTGAGCCAGGTGGCTGCCGGACTGCGCGGCGGCGTGTCGCGCTTCAAAGTCTGATCGCGATGAACGACGTGCAGCTCCAGCAGGAGCAGGCAGGCGACGGCAAGGGCACGCTGTACCTGCAGTTTCGCATCGGTGACCAGCGTTTCGCCCTGGATGTGCACGAGGTGATCGAGGTATTGCCGCGCCGTACGCTCAAGCCCATCGCTCAAGCCCCTGCGTGGGTGGCCGGTATCCTGGCCCACCGCGGCGCACTGGTGCCGGTGGTGGACCTCTCGGCGCTGAGCTTCGGTCGCCCGGCCCCCATGCGCACCAGCACCCGACTGGTGCTGGTGCATTACCGTGGTGACCAGCAACTGGGCCTGGTCCTGGAGCAAGCCACCGATACCCTGCGCTGCCGCCCCGACGAGTTCCAGCCCTATGGCCTGGACAATACCGATGCGCCGTACCTGGGGCCAGTGCGCCAGGACGCCGGCGGGCTGTTGCAGCGTATCGAGGTGGACGACCTGCTGCCGGACGATGTGCGCCGGTTGCTGTTTCCCGAGCTGCCTGGGCAGGTGACGGCATGAACCAGCAGCATTTCTTCCGCTTCCTGCAGGAGCGTATCGGCCTGGACGTGGACTCGGTTGGCGCGCCCATGGTCGAGCGGGCCTTGCAGCAGCGTTGCGCCGCTTGCCAGGCCGGCGACCTGGGCGACTACTGGTTGCGCCTGCAGCAGTCGGTAGACGAGCAACAAGCGCTGATCGAGGCGGTGATCGTTCCGGAAACCTGGTTCTTCCGCTACCCGGAGTCGTTCACCGCCCTGGTGGGGCTGGCCCATAAACGCCTGGCGGAGCTGGCCGGCGCACGCCCGCTGCGCATTCTCAGCCTGCCCTGTTCGACCGGCGAGGAACCCTATTCGATCGCCATGGCGTTGCTCGATGGGGGCGTGGACCCGGCGACGTTCCGGATCGATGGCATCGACATCAGCCCCAGCTCCATCGCCCGCGGCGAGCAGGCGGTATACGGGCGCAACGCCTTCCGTGGTATCGACCTGGCCTTCCGTGACCGGCACTTCAGTGAAACCGACGAGGGCCACCAACTGGCCGAGCGGGTGCGCAGCCAGGTCAACCTGCAGGTAGGCAATGTGCTGGACCCCCTGCTCAGGAACCGCGAAGGGCTCTACGACTTCGTGTTCTGTCGCAACCTGTTGATCTATTTCGACGTGCCAACCCAGCGGCGGGTTTTCGAGGTGCTCAAGCACCTGACCCATGCCCAGGGCGTGCTGTTCATCGGCCCGGCCGAGGGCAGCCTGCTGGCGCGCTTGGGCATGCGCCCGCTGGGCATCGCCCAGTCGTTCGCCTATGTTCGCCAGGCAGAGCCACCGCCCCCGGTCAGCCGGCCGGTACCGGCTGTTCGCCCGCTGACGATGCCGCCCTTGTCGCCGCGGCCTGTGACTCGCCCCGCCCGGATGCCTCGCCCGGTGCCGGCGGTTTCCCATGCCCCGGCCCATGGCGAAGGCGAGCGGCAGTTGCTCGAGCGCATCGCTCGCCAGGCCAATGCCGGCGACAGCGAACAGGCGCGGGCCAGCTGCCAGCAGTATCTGCAGCAGTTCCCGCCCAAGGCGCAGGTCTATTATTGGCTGGGCCTGCTCAGCGATACCGAAGGCGACATCCAGGCCGCACTCAGCCATTACCGCAAGGCACTGTACCTGGAACCCCAGCACCCGGAGGCGTTGGTGCACCTGGCGGCCTTGCTCGCCTCCCAGGGCGATGAGGCCGGGGCCCGTCGGCTGCAGGCGCGGGCTGCGCGTGCAGGGCGGGAGTCTGAACGATGAGTGACGTACAGGGGGTGCACCTGATCGCACAGGACGATGAGCTCATCGACGACTGCTGGAACCGCATCGGCGTGCATGGCGACAAGCAGTGCCCGTTGCTCGAACGCCATGTCCACTGTCGCAACTGCCAGGTCTATGCCGCAGCGGCTACCCGCCTGCTGGACCGCTATGCCCTGTTGCAGGACGAGCAGGACCTGGTGTTGCCGCCGGAGGAAGACAGCGTTGGGCGCTCCATGCTGTTGTTCCGCCTCGGCGAGGAGTGGTTGGCCCTGGCCTGCGCATGCCTTGCCGAAATCGCGCCGCTGCAGGCCGTGCATTCACTGCCGCACCAGCGTTCACGGGTCCTGCAGGGTGTGGCTAACGTGCGTGGCGCGCTGGTGCCCTGCCTGTCGCTGGCCGACCTGCTGGGCATGGAAATACTGCCGGCCCAGGAACGCAATGGCCGAGTGATGCCACGTATGCTGATCCTTGCAGCCGAAGGTGGCCCGGTGGTTATCGCGGTGGACGAGATCGATGGTATCCACCGCCTGGACCCTGCGCGTCTGGTCGATGGCCAGGACGCCGCGCATTTCACTGCGGCGGTGCTGCAATGGCGCGGCCGCAGCGTGCGGGTGCTGGATGAACGACACGTACTGTCTGCCGTGAAGCGGAGCCTGTCATGACCCCTGAGCAAATGCGCGACGCATCGCTGCTCGAGTTGTTCAGCCTGGAGGCCGAGGCCCAGACCCAGGTGCTCAGTGCTGGCCTGATGGCGCTGGAACGCAACCCGACCCAGGCCGACCAGCTGGAGGCCTGCATGCGTGCGGCCCACTCCCTCAAGGGCGCCGCCCGCATCGTCGGCATCGATGCCGGGGTCAACGTGGCCCATGTCATGGAGGATTGTCTGGTGGCCGCCCAGGAAGGGCGTCTGCTGCTGCGCGCCGAGCATATCGATGCCCTGCTGCAGGGCACCGACCTGCTGATGCGCATCGCCACGCCGGGCGACCAGGGCAGCGAGGCGGCGGTGCCGGCCTTCCTGGCACAGCTGGCCGGCCTGCTCGACCCGAGCGCGTCGGCCGCAGCCCCACCGAGTGCCCCCGCCACTGCGGCCTTGCCTCCTGCGGTAGAGGCTGAGGTGCCAGCGGCTGCGAGCGAGCCGGCCGAGCCCGTCCCGCCACGCAGGGCCACCACGCGCGGCGGGGAAGGGGCCGAGCGGGTGCTCAGGGTTACGGCCGACCGCCTCAACAGCCTGCTGGACCTGGCGAGCAAGTCGCTGGTGGAAACCCAGCGCCTGAAGCCCTACCTGGCCAGCCTGCAGCGCCTCAAGCGCATGCATGGCCAGGGCATGCGCGCCCTCGATGGGCTCAAGCAGCAGCTCGAAGGTAGTGGCCAAAGCCAGGAGGTGCTCGAAGCCCTGGCCCAGACCCAACGCCTGTTGGGCGAAACCCAGCAGATCCTGCAGCAGCAGGCCGCAGAGATCGACGAGTTCGGCTGGCAGGCCAGCCAGCGTGCGCAGCACCTCTACGACACGGCGCTGGCCTGCCGCATGCGCCCCTTCGCCGATGTCCTGACCGGGCAAAGCCGCATGGTCCGCGACCTGGGGCGCTCCCTGGGCAAACAGGTGCAACTGCAGGTCGAGGGCGAAAAGACCCAGGTCGACCGCGACGTGCTGGAGAAGCTCGAAGCGCCCTTGACCCATCTGCTGCGCAATGCCGTCGACCATGGCATCGAGCTGCCCGAGCGGCGCCTGCTGGCGGGCAAGCCGGTCGATGGCACGTTGCGCCTGCGTGCGTCCCACCAGGCCGGGCTGCTGATTCTCGAACTCAGCGATGATGGCGCCGGCATCGACCTTGAACGCCTGCGTTACAGCATCGTCGAGCGTGCGCTGTCGCCTGCCGAGACCGTGGCGCAGATGAGCGAGGCGGAGCTGCTGACCTTCCTGTTCCTGCCGGGCTTCAGCCTGCGTGACCAGGTCACCGAGGTGTCCGGGCGGGGCGTTGGCCTGGATGCGGTGCAGCACATGGTGCGCGAGCTGCGCGGCTCGATCGAGCTGACCCAGGTGTCCGGCCAGGGGTGCACCTTCCACCTGGAAGTACCGCTGACCTTGTCGGTGGTGCGCAGCCTGGTGGTGGAAGTGGGCGGCGAAGCCTATGCGTTCCCATTGGCGCACATCGAACGCACCCTGGAGGTGTCCGCCGAACAGATCGTGCAGATCGAAGGGCGCCAGCACTTCTGGCACGAGGGCCGGCACATCGGCCTGGTGGCCGCGAGCCAGTTGCTCAACCGCCCGGCAGGGCAGGATGACGAACGCAGCCTGCGGGTCGTGGTGATCCGTGAGCGCGATCAGCTCTACGGCGTGGCGGTCGAGCGCCTGGTCGGCGAGCGGGTGTTGGTGGTGATGCCGCTGGATACGCGCCTGGGCAAGGTCCAGGACATTTCTGCCGGGGCCTTGCTCGACGATGGCTCGGTGGTGCTGATCATCGACGTCGAAGACCTGCTGCGCTCGGTCGAGAAGCTGCTCAGCACCGGGCGGCTGGAACGTATCGAGCGTGGTGCCCGAGGTGGGCGTGGCCTGGTGCGCAAGCGCATCCTGGTGGTGGACGACTCGCTCACCGTACGTGAGCTGCAGCGCAAGCTACTGGGCAACCGCGGCTATGACGTGGCCGTGGCGGTGGACGGCATGGACGGCTGGAACGCCTTGCGCAGCGATGTTTTCGACCTGCTGATCACCGATATCGACATGCCGCGAATGGACGGCATCGAACTGGTGACCCTGGTACGCCGGGACCAACGTCTGCAATCGCTGCCGGTGATGGTGGTGTCCTACAAGGATCGTGAAGAAGACCGGCGACGTGGACTGGACGCCGGTGCCGACTACTATTTGGCTAAGGCCAGCTTCCACGACGACGCGCTGCTGGACGCCGTGGTGGAGCTGATCGGAGGGGCCCAGGGATGAAGATCGCCATCGTCAACGACATGCCCATGGCCGTGGAGGCCCTGCGCCGGGCGCTGGCCTTCGAGCCTGAGCACCAGGTGCTGTGGGTGGCGGCCAATGGCGCCGAGGCGGTGAGGCTGTGCGCCGAGCAAACCCCGGACCTGATTCTCATGGACCTGATCATGCCGGAGATGGATGGCGTCGAGGCCACCCGCCGGATCATGGCCGAGACCCCATGCGCCATCGTCATCGTCACGGTCGATCGCAAGCAGAACGTGCACCGGGTGTTCGAGGCCATGGGCCATGGTGCCCTGGACGTGGTCGACACGCCTTCGCTGGGGGCCGGCGACGCCCGGGAAGCGGCCGCGCCACTGTTGCGCAAAATCCTCAATATCGGCTGGTTGATCGGCCAGCAACGGCCTGCCACGCCCCGGACTGTGTCGGCGCCGCTGCGTGAAGCGTCCCAACGTCGTGGCCTGGTGGCCATCGGTTCCTCGGCGGGTGGGCCGGCGGCACTGGAAGTGCTGCTCAAAGGGCTGCCGCGCGAGTTCCCGGCCTCCATCGTGCTGGTCCAGCATGTGGACCAGGTGTTCGCCGCCGGCATGGCCGAATGGCTCAGCGGGGTGTCCGGCCTGCCGGTACGCCTGGCCTGTGAAGGCGAACCACCGCAGCCGGGGCAGGTCCTGCTGGCGGGCACCAACCACCATATCCGCCTGATGCAAGGCGGCCAGCTGGCGTATACCGCCGAGCCGGTCAACGAGATCTACCGCCCCTCGATCAACGTGTTCTTCGAGAGCGTGGCCCGCTACTGGACCGGCGATGCCGTCGGCGTGCTGCTTACCGGCATGGGCCGCGACGGCGCCCAGGGCCTCAAGCAGATGCGCCAGCGAGGGTTCCTGACCATCGCCCAGGACCAGCAGAGCTCCGCCGTCTACGGTATGCCCAAGGCCGCCGCGGCGATCGATGCCGCCGTGGAGATCCGGCCGCTGGAGCGTATCGCCGGGCGGCTGATGGAGATCTATCCAAAATGAAGTTATGTATTGAGTCGCGCCGGCTGGCCGGCCGTGACCGGGTGAACAGGCATGAATGATCTACCGATCGAAGGTTTCACGACCATCAACGAAAGCGCGGCGATGGTCCTGCTGGTCGACGACCAGGCGATGATCGGCGAAGCGGTGCGCCGTGGGCTGGCCCATGAGGAGAACATCGATTTCCATTTCTGCGCCGACCCCCACCAGGCGGTGGCCCAGGCCATGCGCATCAAGCCCACGGTCATCCTCCAGGACCTGATCATGCCAGGTCTCGATGGCCTGACCCTGGTGCGCGAATACCGCAACAACCCGGTCACCCAGGACATCCCGATCATCGTCCTGTCGACCAAGGAAGACCCACTGGTCAAGAGCGCAGCCTTCGCCGCCGGGGCCAACGACTACCTGGTCAAGCTGCCGGACAACATCGAGCTGGTGGCGCGGATCCGCTATCACTCGCGCTCCTACCTGACCCTGCTGCAGCGTGACGAAGCCTACCGCGCCCTGCGGGTCAGCCAGCAGCAGCTGCTCGATACCAACCTGATGCTGCAGCGGCTGATGAATTCCGATGGCTTGACTGGGCTGTCAAACCGCCGTCACTTCGACGAATACCTGGAACTCGAATGGCGACGGGCCATGCGCGAACAGCAGCAATTGTCGCTGTTGATGATCGACGTCGATTATTTCAAGGCCTACAACGACAGCTTCGGCCACCTGGCCGGCGACGAGGCCCTGCGTCAGGTGGCCGAAGCCATCCGTGGCTCCTGCTCGCGCCCCTCCGACCTGCCGGCGCGCTATGGCGGCGAGGAGTTCGCCCTGGTGCTGCCCAATACCTCGCCCGGCGGGGCACGGTTGATCGCCGAGAAGCTGCGCCAGACGGTGCTGGCGCTGAATATTCCGCACATCGCGCCCCAGGCCGATGCGCACCTGAGCGTGAGCATCGGCCTGGCGACCCTCACGCCCGGCATCGGCAGCCATAGCCGGCAGCTGATCTCGGCGGCCGACAAGGGGCTGTACCTGGCCAAGAACAACGGGCGTAACCAGGTGGGTGTGGCCTGACTCCTTTGCGGCGTGCACCAGGACACAGCGCGCAAGTGCGGCGCGCAGCGGCCTCTTGCCGATACCGCCCGGCGGGTCTGCCGCCCTGGCACGGACTGCGTTATACTCGCGGGCTTTTCACCGAATTCGCGCGAGTAGCCAGCCCATGGAAATCCAACCAATCCTGAATACCATCAAGGACCTCACCGAACGTTCCCAGTCCATTCGGGGGTATCTTTGACTACGATCAAAAAGCTGATCGCCTGATCGAAGTCAACCGCGAACTGGAAGACCCTGCCGTCTGGAACAAGCCCGAGTATGCTCAGGGGCTGGGGCGCGAGCGTGCCATGCTGGCACAGGTCGTCGAGACCCTGGACAAAATGTCCAACGGCCTGTCCGACTGCAAGGACCTGCTCGACATGGCCGTCGAAGAGAATGACGAAGCCGCCGTCAGCGATGTCGTGACCGAGCTGGAAGGTCTGGAAGAAGTCCTGGCCCAGCTCGAGTTCCGTCGCATGTTCAGCGGTGAGATGGACATGAACAACGCCTACCTGGACATCCAGGCCGGCTCCGGCGGCACCGAGGCCCAGGACTGGGCCAACATCCTGCTGCGCATGTACCTGCGCTGGGCAGACAAGCGCGGTTTCGACGCCACCATCATCGAGCTGTCCGAAGGCGAGGTCGCCGGCATCAAGGGTGCCACCGTGCACATCAAGGGTGAGTACGCCTTCGGCTGGCTGCGCACCGAGATCGGCGTGCACCGCCTGGTGCGCAAGAGCCCGTTCGACTCCGGCGCCCGTCGTCACACCTCGTTCTCGGCGGTGTTCGTCTCGCCCGAGATCGACGACAAGGTCGAGATCGAGATCAACCCGGCCGACCTTCGCATCGACACCTACCGCTCCTCCGGTGCCGGTGGTCAGCACGTGAACACCACCGACTCGGCGGTGCGTATCACCCACGTGCCGACCAACACCGTGGTGGCCTGCCAGAACGAACGTTCCCAGCACGCCAACAAGGACACCGCCATGAAGATGCTGCGGGCCAAGTTGTACGAACTGGAGATGCAGAAGCGCAATGCCGCCTCGCAAGCCCTGGAAGACAGCAAGTCGGACATCGGCTGGGGTCACCAGATTCGCTCCTACGTGCTCGATGACTCGCGCATCAAGGACCTGCGTACCGGCGTCGAGCGCAGTGACTGCCAGAAGGTCCTGGACGGCGACCTCGACCAGTACCTGGAAGCGAGCCTCAAGCAGGGGCTGTAAACCGCACACCACCGCCGCGATACCAGGCCTCGGGCCGGTATCGCGTGCCCGGCCCGACAGGGGCAACGAACACCTGATGGAAACAATGACGACATGAGCGACCTCAAGACCGAATCGCAAGACCTGCAACAGGAAGAAAATGCCCTGATCGCCCTGCGCAAGGAAAAACTTGCCGCCGAGCGTGCCAAGGGCAACGCCTTCCCCAACGACTTCCGTCGCGACAGCTACTGCAACGACCTGCAGAAACAGTACGCGGACAAGACCAAGGAAGAGCTGGAAGCAGCCGCGATCCCGGTCAAGGTTGCCGGCCGCATCATGCTCAACCGTGGCTCGTTCATGGTCATCCAGGACATGACCGGGCGCATCCAGGTCTACGTCAACCGCAAGACCCTGCCGGAAGAAACCCTGGCCGCGGTCAAGACCTGGGACTTGGGCGACATCATCAGTGCCGAAGGCACCCTGGCCCGTTCCGGCAAGGGTGACCTGTACGTCGAAATGACCAACGTGCGCCTGCTGACCAAGTCGCTGCGCCCGCTGCCGGACAAGCACCACGGCCTGACCGACACCGAGCAGCGCTACCGCCAGCGTTACGTCGACCTGATGGTCAACGAGGAAACCCGCCACACCTTCCGTGTGCGTTCGCAGGTGATCTCGCACATCCGCAAGTTCCTCATCGAGCGCGACTTCCTCGAAGTCGAGACGCCGATGCTGCAGACCATCCCCGGTGGCGCCGCGGCCAAGCCGTTCGAAACCCACCACAACGCCCTGGACATGGCCATGTTCCTGCGTATCGCGCCGGAGCTGTACTTGAAACGCCTGGTCGTGGGCGGTTTCGAAAAAGTCTTCGAGATCAACCGCAACTTCCGTAACGAAGGCGTCTCGACCCGGCACAACCCCGAGTTCACCATGCTCGAGTTCTACCAGGCCTACGCCGACTACCGCGACAACATGGACCTCACCGAGGAGCTGTTCCGCGAGCTTGCGCAGTTGGTACTGGGTTCCACCGACGTGCCGTATGGCGACAAGGTGTTCCACTTCGGCGAGCCGTTCGCGCGCCTGTCGGTATTCGACTCGATCCTCAAGTACAACCCTGAGCTCACCGCCGCCGACCTGCAAGACGTCGACCGTGCCCGCGAGATCGCCAAGAAGGCCGGCGCCAAGGTGCTGGGCCACGAGGGCCTGGGCAAGCTGCAGGTGATGATTTTCGAGGAGCTGGTCGAGCACAAGCTGGAGCAGCCGCACTTCATCACCGAGTATCCGTTCGAAGTCTCGCCGCTGGCGCGCCGTAACGACGACAACCCGGCCGTCACCGACCGCTTCGAGCTGTTCATCGGTGGCCGCGAGATCGCCAACGCCTACTCCGAGCTCAACGATGCCGAAGACCAGGCCGAGCGTTTCCTGGCCCAGGTGGCCGAGAAGGATGCCGGTGACGACGAGGCCATGCACTACGACGCCGACTTCGTCCGAGCCCTGGAGTACGGCATGCCGCCGACTGCCGGTGAGGGTATCGGTATCGACCGCCTGGTCATGCTGCTGACCAACTCGCCGTCGATCCGCGATGTGATCCTGTTCCCGCACATGCGCCCGCAGGCCTGAGCATGGTAAAGGGGGCCGCTGCGCGCCCCGCTCTGTAGGCGCGGGCTCGTCCCGCGAAAGGGCTGCGCAGCAGCCCCAGGATTTCAAAGCGCCGCTCCAATGAATGCCAAGTGCCTTCGGAGCGGCCTTTTTTTGCCTGCAACCCTTTTGTGACTGGGCGGTCACAGTTCGCGGGCCGGCCCCGCCACCGGCTACAACCGTCTTTACTGGAAGCAGAGGGGACGACCCTCGCCGAGATTCAACGAGGTAATCATCGTGACTCCCGCAATGGCTCAACAAGGTGCAGCCGGCGTCGCCAGCGCCGTCGCTGAGAGCGTGCAATATCAAGGGCGCAAGACTGCCCGCCAGGGCAGCGAGCAGCGCCGCCAGCAAATCCTCGACGCGGCCATGCGCATCGTCGTGCGCGATGGCGTGCGCGGCGTGCGGCACCGGGCGGTGGCCGCCGAGGCCGGTGTGCCTTTGTCGGCCACCACCTACTACTTCAAGGACATCGAAGACCTGCTCACCGACACCTTCGCCCAGTATGTCGAGCGCAGCGCCGCCTACATGGCCAAGCTCTGGGCCAGTTCCGAGGTGCTGCTGCGCCAGTTGCTCGCCCAGGGCGACGGCAGCCCGGCGTCCCGGGCGCGCCTGGCCGACGACGTGGCGCGCATGATGGCAGACTATGTCAGCCGCCAGTTGCATACCCGGCGCGACTTCATCATGGCCGAGCAGGCCTTCCGCCAGGAGGCGCTGTTGTGCCCACGCCTGGCCGAACTGGTAACCGCCCACGAACAGATCCTGCTGCATGGCGCACGTCAGATGCTGCAGGTGGTCGGCTCGCGCCAGCCCGAGCAGGACGCCCAGATGTTGACGGCGATAATCGAGCAGATGGAATATCAGGGCCTGCTCAAGGATGCGAATGCGCAAGCCGATGGGCAGATGCTCGCTATCCTTACCCGGTACCTGCACTTGGTGCTGGCATCGGCCTAGGCTGGGACCGACCCCAGGGGCGACCGACTTTTTCAAGGAGAACCTGATGAAAGCCTGGCGTGTGGTGTTGTTGACGCTGTCATTCCTGATGCTCGGTGGCTGTCTGGTGACCTTCCATGAACCTTTGCCCAGCAACCAGGCCGCGCCCAAGGCGCTGCTTGGCAAATGGAGCAGCAAGGACGCCTGGGGCGAGCCGCTCAAGCTCGCCATCAGCCGCGTCGGCGGCGATGCCTACCGGGCGGTGGCCACCGCCAAGGGCAAGGCACCCGAGGAGTACGTCTTTACCGTGTCGCGCCATGGCAACCGCTGGTACCTGTCGGCGGGGGTGCCCAAGCGCCTGGGCGGCAACTTCCTGATCGGTGGCTTCGATATCGTCGATGACAAGGAGCTGGTGCTCTACAACCTCGATGTCGACCAGGTCCAGCAGGCGCTGGAGCACAAGGAACTCAACGGGCGCAGCACCGAAGGGCTGGAGGACAACGGGCCAGGTGTGTTGATCGACAGCCCGGCGGAGCGGGTCCTGGCCTACCTGGACGACCCGGCCAATTCCGACCTGTTCGTCGAAGTGGCACGTTTCCAGCGCAGTGGCAAATAGCGCATTATCGCTGGCCCTTTCGCGGGTGAACCCGCTCCCACAGGAACAGCACGCGACCTGTGGGAGCGGGTTTACCCGCGAAATACCAGGCACGATCTTGTTTCAGTAAGGAGCCCCGGGGTGGACGAGTACCAGCAAACCATACGCGCGTTGTCCGATCGCATCGTCGCGGCGCAAACCCCCATTCGTGTGCTCGACGCGGTGAAATGGGACGACAACATCCGTAACGGTTTTCTCAAGGCCAAGGGCAAGGAGCCACCTGCGGTCGATCGCGCCTACTACCAGGGCCGGCCCTTGTCGTTCGATTCCAGCGCAGTGAAGGCCGAA
The DNA here is from genome assembly GCF_020151015.1 of Pseudomonas sp. p1(2021b). Taxonomy (NCBI): domain Bacteria; kingdom Pseudomonadati; phylum Pseudomonadota; class Gammaproteobacteria; order Pseudomonadales; family Pseudomonadaceae; genus Pseudomonas; species Pseudomonas sp. p1(2021b). The sequence goes on along the minus strand of NZ_CP083746.1, from coordinate 3,969,354 downwards.
TTCCAGAGCATCGAACGCGACATCACCCGCCAGCTCGGCCAGTTCAACCCGGTCGGCCAGATCATGCGGCGCATGTGCAAGGAGTACCGCATGGTGGTGCGCATGCTCGAAGCCCGTGGCACCGAAGACTTCGGCCTGATTTCCCAGGAGCTCTATGGCGCGGCCTCGGACGCCTTCCATGCCGGCGACCCGACCCTGGCCGACCTTGGCTTGATGCTCTCGGACTACCTGAACAACATCGATGGCCGGGGCGACCTGAAGGACGAACCGAAGAACCTCACGGCCAAGGAAGCCGTGGCGATTCTCCAGCGCCGCCTGAACAAGGTGTTCGGCGAAGCCGAGGAGACCATCCGTGTGTTCGAGTCCGATGGTATCGTCGCCGATGCTGCCGCCGGTGCCGACTACATCAAGGTGCGTGCCGACGCCATGTTCAACAGCCGCGACGTACGTGCCCTGGAGGTCCACGAGGGGCTGGTGCACGTGGGCACCACCCTCAATGGGCTCAACCAGCCGATCTGCACCTTCCTGGCCAAGGGGCCGCCCTCGTCGACCGTGACCCAGGAAGGCCTGGCCATCCTCATGGAGGTGATCGCCTTCGCCTCCTACCCCAGCCGCCTGCGCAAGCTCACCAACCGCACCCGGGCGATCCACATGGTGGAGGAGGGCGCCGACTTCATGCAGGTCTATGAATTCTTCCGCGGCCAGGGCTTCGAGATGGCCCAGAGCTACAGCAACGCCAGCCGGGTGTTTCGTGGTTCGGTGCCCAATGGCCTGCCTTTCACCAAGGACTTGTCCTACCTCAAGGGTTTCATCATGGTTTACAACTACATTCAGTTGGCCGTGAAGAAGGGCAAGCTCGAGCAGATCCCGCTGCTGTTCTGCGGCAAGACCACCCTGGAAGACATGCGCACCCTGCGCCAGCTGGTCGAGGAGGGTCTGGTGGAGCCGCCCAAGTACCTGCCGGAGCAGTTCCGCGACCTCAACGCCCTGTCGGCCTGGATGTGCTTCTCCAACTTCCTCAACCACCTGAGCCTGGATCGCATTGAAGCCGACTACGCGAACATTCTCTGACGCTTGTCGCCTGCTGATCCTGGGCCTGCTCCTGCTGGGGCTCGGGGGCTGCAGCAGCTTGCTGTTCTTCCCGGAGCCGGGCCTTGCGTTCACCCCGGAAAAGGCCAAGCTCGCGTATCGCGACCTGACCCTCACGGCGGCCGACGGCACGCGCCTGCACGGGTGGTGGCTGCCGGCCAAGCCTGGTGTCGAGGTCAAGGGCACGGTACTGCACCTGCACGGCAACGGCGGCAACCTGGCCTGGCACCTGGGCGGCAGCTACTGGCTGCCCGAGCAGGGCTACCAGGTGCTGTTGATCGATTACCGCGGCTATGGCCTGTCCCGGGGCAAGCCCAGCTTGCCCGAGGTCTACCAGGACATCGCCGCGGCCATGGCCTGGCTGGACCAGGCCCCGCAAGTCAAGGGCAAGCCCCTGGTACTGCTGGGGCAGAGCCTGGGCGGTGCCATGGCCATCCACTATCTGGCAGCCCATCCCGACCAGCGCCAGCGCTTCAAGGCATTGGTGTTCGACGGCGTGCCGGCCAGCTACCGGGAAGTGGGGCGTTTCGCCCTGAGCACGTCCTGGCTGACCTGGCCGTTGCAGGTGCCGCTGTCATGGCTGGTACCGGACGGCGACAGTGCGATCCGCTCCATCGAGCGGCTGGACAGCCCACCGAAGCTGTTCTTCCACAGCATCGACGACAACCTGGTACCGATGGACAGCGGGATCCGTCTGTACCAGCACGCACCGCCGCCGCGGGTCCTGCAGCTGACCCGAGGTGGTCATGTACAGACCTTCGCCGACCCGACCTGGCGCCAGGTGATGCTGCGCTTTCTTGACGACCCCAGCCACTTCAATGGCCTTCGGCGCTTGGCCGAAGTGCCCAACTACCCAGACGAGAACAACGAGCAATGAGTGAAGAACGCAACGCCATCCCGCTGATCCTGACGGCCATCGGCAGCATCATCGTGACGGTCGGCACCCTCTGGTACTACGGCTACGTGCATTTCGCCAAGCCCGAGGATGCCCTGCTGTTGCAGGACTTCACCATGCTCAAGACCATCCCCGGCGAAGACTACAAGGTCTCCCTGGACCCGGCGCCGCAGGTGGCCCAATGCGTCGATGGTGTGCTGGTGCTGTTCGATACCCAGCAGAAGGGCCTGACCGGCGTGCTGGTGGACAACCGCAAGCGGGCGATCCGCTGCCTGGGCCAGGAGACGCCGCAGCAGGTGCAGTGATTCTTTTCACGGGCCCCATCGCGCAACAAGCCCGCCCCCACAAGAGAACCCTGTAGGAGCGGGCTTGTCCCGCGATGGGCTGCAAAGCAGCCCTGTGTTTCAAGACCCAGGTGTTATCGCGCCTGGCTCACCGAACGCGGCTGCACCGGTTGGTTGTCGTTGGAGATGGTCACCTCCACGCGGCGGTTCTGGGCGCGACCGGAGTTGCTGCTGTTGTCGGCCACCGGGTATTCCTTGCCGTAGCCTTGGGCGACGATGCGGGTCGGGTCGACGCCGGCACGCACCAGGGCCATGCGCACGCTGTTGGCGCGGCGCTCGGACAGGGCCTGGTTGTAGGTGGCCGAACCCACGCTGTCGGTATAGCCCTCGACGATCACCTTGCGCTCAGGGTTCTCCTGGAGGAACTGGGCGAGCTTGGTGATGTTGGGGAAAGCGCTGCTCTTGAGCTCGGACTTGTTGAAGTCGAACAGCACGTCGCCGAAGGTCACCAACGTGCCTCGGTCGGTCTGCTTGGCGTTGAGGCTCTCCTGCAGCTTGCGGATCTGTGCGTCGCGAGCATCCAAACGGGCCTGGGCGCGCTGGGCGGAGGCGTTTTTCAGTTCGTTCTCGGCCGAGCGCAGGGCGATGGTCTGCTTGGCCACCTCGACGCGCTGGTTGGTCAGGTAGGCCAACTGGTCGACCTTCTTGTCGTCCTCGCGGTCCATGAACGCCTTGTCGGCCTTGTTCAGCCAGTCCTGGGCGTCCTTGGTCTCGAGGGCTGCCAGTTTGCTGGCCTGCGGGTCGCTCTGCAGGGCCGAGAAATTGGTACGTGCCGACTCAAGGTTCGGGTTCGGGTCGTGGGAGCAGGCGGCCAGGCCTACGCTCAGGGCCAGCAGGGCGGGGATCATGACGTGATTGCGCATAGTGTTCATCCTTTGAAAAGTGGCGAAGGCTCAAGAAAAGGCTGGGCTGCGCTCATTCGGCGCTGCGCATGCCTTCCTCACGCAGGTCCTGGACACCCTGGCGAGCGTCCTGCACGGCCTTTTGCGCCTTGGCGGCCTGCGCCTTGCGCTCGGCCACGCGCGCGTCCCACTCGGCCTGTTCGGCCAGGCGCTTGGCTTCGTCGTACTTCTTGTCATGCATGGCGATTTCGGCCTGCTTGAACTTGTCCTGGGCGGCCTTCATTTCCACGGCGGCGAATTCGGTGCCGCCGGCACTGACTGCGGAGTTCACCGCGGATTGGGTAACGGCGTACTGCTCGGTGGGCGGGTTGCCAGCACAACCGGCCAGGACCAGGCTGCTGCCCAGGGCCAGTGCGGCCAGCTTGAGCCCGCGTCCAGGCATGGATGAGTCATTCGATGTGCGGGTCTTCATGGTGGTCAGCTCCATTGGTTCACTCCTGTTAACGACAATGTCCGTAGCAGTCCATCGCTTCTCCCTGGCAGATGCGCGCACTTCGGCTGAACAGTGCACAACGGCATGTGTGCAGGGTTTTAGCGTGATGGCTATTGGCTGTGACTGAGGCGTTTTTCAGATAGTTCAGAAAAAATTGCCTTCGATGGGCAAGTTTTTCTGACTGTTCAGTCAGTGTTGTTCGCCGCTGATGGGAGTGTCTGGGGCAATTGCGAGCGCCCTGGGGGCGCTCGCCCAGGCTCACTTGGAGGTGTCGTCGCCGGCGCTGCCGAGGCTATGCAGGTGGTGGCGGGAAAGCGCCAGGAAACGCGGGGTAGGGCCGATATCCTCGTACAGCGGGTCACCCTCTTCATCGGTGGCGATCACCTGCTGCCCCTGGACATAGGGAAAGCTGGCCTCCAACTCTTCGAGGGCTGCGCCGACCAGCTCACCGAGCAGTTCTTCGGCGGTGCGCTTGGGGTACATGTCGATCAAGGCAGCCAGGCGCGCTTCGGACTCCAGGTCCAGGTGCAGCACATGGCCGGTAGGGCTCAAGTGCCCCTTGGCGTTCTGTTCCCATTGTTGGACAAGCTCGCGGATTTTCATGACGACCTCTGGCCACGGATGACTCCTTTCACTTTAGTCGCTTTGCCAGGTTGCGGCTTGCCATGGCGGGCCGGCTGTGCCAGTACTGTTCCCTTCCTGAGCGGGAGCGCGGGCGAGCCGCGCCGGAGAGAGGGCCGATGACCGATATCGATGTACGCTTGCGTGAGGATGTCCATCTGTTGGGGGAACTGCTGGGGGAGACCATACGCCAGCAGCATGGCGAGGCGTTCCTGCAGAAGATCGAGGCCATTCGCCACAGCGCCAAGGCCGACCGCCGTGGCGCCGCCGAGCAACTGAGCTCGACGTTGGGCGACCTGGCCGACGATGACCTGTTGCCGGTGGCGCGGGCGTTCAACCAGTTCCTCAACCTGGCCAATATCGCCGAGCAGTACCAGTTGATCCGCCGCCGCGACGCTGGCCAACCCGAGCCCTTCGAGGCGCGGGTATTGCCGGAGCTGCTGGCGCGGCTGAAACAGGCCGGGCACAGCGATGATGCCCTGGCCAGGCAACTGGCCAAGCTGGATATCCAGCTGGTGCTCACCGCCCACCCCACCGAGGTGACGCGCCGGACCCTGATCCAGAAATACGACGCCATCGCCGGGCAACTGGCGGTGCAGGACCATCGTGACCTGACCCCTGCCGAACGCCAGCAGGTTCGCGAGCGCCTGCGCCGGTTGATCGCCGAGGCCTGGCACACCGAGGAAATCCGCCGCACCCGGCCGACGCCTGTGGACGAAGCCAAGTGGGGTTTCGCGGTGATCGAGCATTCCCTGTGGCAGGCGATCCCCAACCACCTGCGCAAGGTCGACACGGCGCTGTTCGAAGCCACCGGCCTACGCCTGCCGCTGGAGGCGGCACCGGTTCGCTTCGCCTCCTGGATGGGCGGCGACCGCGACGGCAACCCCAACGTGACCGCGGCGGTGACCCGTGAAGTACTGCTGCTGGCGCGCTGGATGGCCGCCGACCTGTTCCTGCGCGACATCGACTACCTGGCCGCCGAACTGTCCATGCAACAGGCCAGCGCGGCCCTGCGCGAACGGGTTGGCGACAGCGCCGAACCCTACCGTGCGCTGCTCAAGCAATTGCGTGATCGCCTGCGCGCCACGCGCGCCTGGGCCCATGCCGCCCTTACCACCACGCTGGCGCCTGGAGCCGAGGTTCTGGCCAGCAACCTTGAGCTGATCGAGCCCCTGGAACTGTGCTACCAGTCGTTGCATGAGTGCGGCATGGGGGTGATCGCCGACGGCCCGCTGCTCGACTGCCTACGCCGGGCAGTGACCTTCGGCCTGTTCCTGGTGCGTTTGGATGTACGCCAGGACGCGGCCCGGCATCGTGACGCGTTGACCGAAATAACCGATTACCTGGGCCTGGGGCGCTACGCCGACTGGGACGAAGAGCAGCGCATCGCGTTCCTTCAGGCTGAACTGAAGAATCGGCGACCTTTGCTGCCTGCGCATTTCCAGCCCGGGGCCGATACCGCCGAAGTACTCGCCACCTGCCGCGAGATCGCCGCCGCGCCCGCGGCCTCGCTGGGCTCGTATGTCATCTCCATGGCCGGTGCCGCCTCGGACGTGCTGGCGGTGCAGCTGTTGCTCAAGGAAGCCGGCCTGACCCGGCCGATGCGGGTGGTGCCGCTGTTCGAGACCCTGGCCGACCTGGACAACGCCGGGCCGGTGATGGAGCGTCTGCTCGGCCTGCCGGGCTACCGTGCCGGGCTGCACGGGCCGCAGGAAGTGATGATCGGCTACTCCGACTCCGCCAAGGATGCCGGTACCACGGCAGCCGCCTGGGCCCAGTACCGGGCCCAGGAAAACCTGGTGCGCATCTGCCGCGAGCACCAGGTCGAGCTGCTGTTGTTCCATGGCCGTGGCGGTACGGTCGGCCGAGGGGGCGGGCCGGCCCACGCTGCGATCCTGTCACAGCCGCCCGGCTCGGTGGGCGGGCGGTTCCGAACCACCGAACAGGGCGAGATGATCCGCTTCAAGTTCGGCCTGCCGGGTATCGCCGAGCAGAACCTCAACCTGTACCTTGCCGCGGTGCTCGAGGCGACCCTGCTGCCACCGCCGCCCCCGCAGCCAGCGTGGCGCGCATTGATGGACCAGCTGGCCGCCGATGGCGTCAAGGCGTATCGCGACGTGGTGCGCGAGAACCCTGACTTCGTCGAATACTTCCGCCAATCCACCCCCGAGCAGGAGCTGGGCCGCCTGCCCCTGGGCAGCCGGCCGGCCAAGCGACGTGCCGGCGGCATCGAGAGCCTGCGTGCGATCCCGTGGATCTTCGGCTGGACCCAGACGCGCCTGATGCTGCCGGCCTGGCTGGGCTGGGAAACGGCGCTGGGCAATGCCCTGGCCCGTGGCCAGGGCGAGCTGCTGGCACAGATGCGCGAGCAATGGCCCTTCTTCCGCACGCGCATCGACATGTTGGAGATGGTCCTGGCCAAGGCCGATGCGGAAATCGCCAAGGCCTACGACGAACGTCTGGTGCAACCGGAACTGCTGCCATTGGGTGCGCAACTGCGCGACCTATTGTCGCAGTCGTGTCAGGTGGTGCTGGGGCTGACCGGGCAATCGGTGCTACTGGCTCACAGCCCCGAGACCCTGGAGTTCATCAGCCTGCGCAACACCTACCTGGACCCGCTGCACCGCCTGCAGGCTGAGCTGCTGGCCCGTTCGCGCAGTCGCGAAGCCGCTCTGGACAGCCCGTTGGAGCAGGCCCTGCTGGTGACCGTGGCGGGTATCGCCGCGGGCCTTCGCAACACTGGCTGAGGTGACAGAGGGCGGGCCTTGGCCGGGTGGCATGTGCCGTTCGGTCGGGCCTGGCCAAGCCGGTTGCGCTGGGCGCAACCGACTCGCCAAAGGCCCCTGCATGGCGATTTCCTGCAACTTTGGGACGCTTGTCTGGTTGCCGGGCGCTGTGTATCTTGAGCAGCCTTTTGACCGATTTTCGGTCTCACCCGATTTTTCGGAGTTGGCCATGTGTGCCGAGTCCGTTGATTTACATAGAAAAATATGAGGAGCACAAGATGCGCGTAATTCTGCTGGGAGCTCCCGGGGCCGGTAAAGGTACTCAGGCAAAGTTCATCACCGAGAAGTTCGGTATTCCACAGATCTCCACCGGTGACATGCTGCGTGCTGCCGTCAAGGCCGGCACCCCGCTGGGCCTGGAACTCAAGAAGGTCATGGATGCCGGCCAGCTGGTTTCCGACGAGCTGATCATCAGCCTGGTCAAGGAGCGCATCGCCCAGCCGGATTGCGCCAACGGCTGCCTGTTCGACGGCTTCCCGCGCACCATTCCCCAGGCTGAAGCCATGGTCGCTGCTGGTGTCGACATCGACGCCGTGGTCGAGATCGCCGTGGACGACGAAGAGATCGTCGGTCGCATGGCGGGTCGCCGCGTACACCTGGCGTCGGGCCGTACCTACCACATCCAGCACAACCCGCCGAAAGTGGAAGGCAAGGACGACGTCACCGGCGAAGCGCTGATCCAGCGTGATGACGACAAGGAAGAGACCGTACGCCACCGCCTGTCGGTGTACCACAGCCAGACCAAGCCGCTGGTGGACTTCTACCAGAAGCTGTCGGCCGCCAACAATGGCAAGCCGAAGTACGCCCACATCGAAGGTGTCGGCTCGGTCGAGTCGATCACCGCCAAGGTGCTGGCAGCCCTGAGCTGATCCAACACCGTGCGTCACGACGGCCCGCTTGCGGGCCGTTGTCGTTTATACTGCCGCTCTTTTACCTCTGCCCTGGAATACCGTTCGATGACCACGTTGCTGGCCCTGGATACCGCCACCGAAGCCTGTTCCGTCGCCTTGCTGCATGACGGCAAGGTGACCAGCCACTACGAGGTCATCCCACGCATGCACGCGCAGAAGTTGCTGCCGATGATCAAGCAGCTGCTGGCCGATTCCGGTGTGGCGCTCAGTGCCATCGACGCCATTGCCTTTGGCCGTGGCCCGGGCGCGTTCACCGGTGTGCGTATCGCCATTGGCGTGGTGCAGGGGCTGGCCTTTGCCCTGGAGCGCCCGGTGCTGCCGGTGTCCAACCTGGCGGCCCTGGCTCAGGGCGCCTTGCGCGAGCGTGGCGTGCAGCAGGTGGCCGCGGCCATCGACGCGCGCATGGACGAGGTGTACTGGGGGTGCTACCAAGCCAGTGAAGGCGAGATGCGCCTGCTCGGGCGCGAAGCGGTACTGCCGCCGGAACGGGTGCAGTTGCCCGAAGGTGCCAGCGGTGACTGGTTCGGTGCCGGCACCGGGTGGGGCTATGCTGGGCGCTTGGCCGTGCCGGTGGGCGAGCGCGACGCTTCGGCGTTGCCCAAGGCTTTGGACATCCTCAGCCTAGCCACCTTCGCCTGGGGCCGGGGTGAAGCCATCGCCGCCGAGCAGGCGCAACCTGTGTACCTACGCGACAACGTGGCCACGCCCAAGGCGCGCTGAACAGTTCAGACCTTGGAGAGGCGGCGCCCTTGATTCGGCCGACCCTGCCATCGCGGTGAATTCAGTTCTGCGTGCATAGCCCGAAGGGCTGGGTTATGGTCACCGGAACATGCGGCGCTCTGACGAATGGGTTCTCCGGCGATGGGGCCAAATCCGAACCTTTTGTCCAAACTGTGGTCCAGTTAACAAATCGGGCATTAGCGACGGATCCCTGGTGCTGCTAAATTGCCATCATTGATCCTGAGTGCCCTGTCCATGCGTATCGACGGTTTCTCCTCGCAGTCCTATCCGCTCAAGCGCCCCACGCGTAAGGCACCGGTGCGCGACGAAGCGATCGAGGACGCCGAGCTGGTCGATGAGGTCGAGCTGCCGCAGGACCCGGGAGCCCGTCGCCGCGCCGCTGGGTTCCCCGCCCGCCAGCAGGACATGGTCTTCCCGCGTGCCCGTGACCGGCGCACCGCGACGGCCCTGGCAAGCTACCTGGCCACAGCCGGTTTCACCGACTGGGAGATGGAAGTGCTGGGGCTGGACCTGTACATTTGATGGATGAATTCATCGTCTCTTCCTTATTTTCTCGGTTGCCCGTCCTGGAGTGACAACGCCTGGCGCGACTACCTCTATCCCGCCGACGCCCGTCCTGCCCAATACCTTGGCCTGTACAGCCAGGTGTTCAACGCCGTTGAGGGCAACACCACCTTCTATGCCCGCCCTGCACCTGCCACGGTGGAACGCTGGGCCCAGGTCATGCCTGGACATTTTCGTTTTACCGCCAAGTTTCCTGGCGACGTCAGCCACGCAAGCCACCTGGGCGAACAATTGGCCTCGGCGCAGGATTTCACGCGGCTGCTGGCGCCGCTGGGCCCACGGGTTTCGCCGTATTGGCTGCAATTGCCCGCGCAGTTCGGCCCCGCGCGGCTGGGGGAGCTATGCCACTTTCTCGATGAGATAGGCGTGCCGGTGGCGGTCGAGGTGCGCAACGAGGCATTCTTCGCCCGTGGCGAGGAAGAGCGCCTACTCAATCGGCTGTTGCGCGAACGTGGCGTCGAGCGTATCTGCCTGGACCCGCGTGCCCTGTTCAGTTGCACCCTGCGCGACCCCGGCGTATTGGACGCCCAGGCCAAGAAACCACGGGTGCCGCCACGTCCGGCAGCCTTCAGCCGACATCCCCAGGTGCGTTTCATCGGGCATCCGCACCTGGACGCCAACGAACCCTTCCTCACGCCCTGGGTAGACAAGGTGGCCACCTGGATCGAGGAAGGCCGCAGCCCCTATGTCTTCTTGCACACGGCCGACAACCGGCTGGCCGCTGCCCTGGCCCGGCGCTTTCACCAGCGTCTGATGGTGCGCCTGCCTGGGCTTGCCCCGCTGCCGGAATTGCCCCGCGCTCCTGAGGTCGAACAACTGGGGCTACTCTGAGCAAACCCGACATGCTGTAGGAGGTCATGACCATGGATGTGCAAACCCTGCGAGCCGAAGCGTTCAAGGCGCTGCATGAGCGTGAGGGTGCGTTCGTCATTCCCAACCCGTGGGACGCCGGCTCTGCGAAGTTGCTGGCCAGCCTTGGGTTCGAGGCGCTGGCCACCACCAGCGCCGGCCTTGCCTTCAGCCTGGGGCGGCCTGATGCAGAAGGGGCCTTGGACCTCGAGCAGACGCTGGGCAATGCGCGGGCGATCGTCGATGCCACGCCTTTGCCGGTGGCGGCCGACCTGGAAAACGGTTTTGGCGATTTGCCCGAGAACTGTGCCGAGACGATCCGGCAGGCCGCCGGGGCCGGGTTGGTGGGCGGTTCGATCGAAGATGCCAGCGGCCAGGCCGATACCCCGATCTACGACTTCGGCCTGTCGGTGGAGCGTGTCCGTGCAGCGGTGCAGGCTGCCCGTGAACTGCCATTTCCCTTCACCCTCTGCGCCCGGGCCGAGAACCTGCTGCACGGCCGTCTGGACCTGGATGACACCATCCGCCGCCTGCAGGCCTATGCCGAGGCCGGTGCCGATGTGCTGTATGCCCCGGGCTTGCGCAGCGTCGACGAAATCCGTGCGGTGGTGCAGGCCGTGGCGCCCAAGCCGGTCAATGTGTTGATGGGGATGGCTGGCGTGGCGTTGAGCGTCAATCAGTTGCAGGATTTGGGGGTGAAGCGCATCAGCGTCGGTTCGTCCCTGGCCCGGGCTGCATTGGGCGCGTTCCGCCGAGCGGCGCTGGAGATCCGTGACGCGGGCACGTTCGGCTATGGCGAACAGGCCATGCCGTTCGCCGAACTCAACGACCTGTTCCGACGCTGAATGCGCCTGTTGTCGGTGCTGGCCGTCGGCCTGCTGGTGCTGGCGGGCTTCGCCTGGCAACTGGGCTGGCGACCGCCGTCGGCCTGGAACCCCTGGGCGGTGCTGGATGTACGCCAGCCACCGAACCTGCTCACCCCGTACAAGCTGTCGCGCCTGCGCACCGATGCAGGCCTGTGCCGCCAGGCCTTGCAGACCTCCTCCCTGCGCTACCGGGCGCAGGCCGACAGCCCGTCGACGGCGGCATGCCCGTTGCGCAACGTCTGGCGCATCGAAGGTGGCCAGGCGCGGCTGGGCAGCAGTTTCCTGGCGTCGTGCCCGCTGGCGGTGGCCTACGCATTGTTCGAAACCCATGGCGTGCAACCGGCGGCACGGCGGGTGTTCGGCCAACCGGTGGCGCAGGTCGAGCACCTGGGCAGCTTTGCTTGTCGCAATGTCTATCACCGCAAGCAGGGGCGGCTGAGCCAGCATGCCACGGCCAATGCCCTGGATATCAGCGGCTTTCGCCTCCAGGATGGCCGGCGCATCGTGCTGGCGCGGGACTGGCAGGGGCAGGGGCAGGAAGCCGAGTTCCTGCGGCAGGTCCACGAGGCGGCGTGCGCCAGTTTCAGCACCGTGCTGGGACCGGACTACAACGCGGCCCACCGCAACCACTTTCACCTGGACATGGGCTTCTGGCAGGTCTGTCGCTGATCAGGCGTGTACGCGTACGTTGTTCAACACCACCGGGCGGGCCCAGTGGAGGTCGAATTCCAGGTCGTTCTGTTGCTGGGCCAGGGTGGGCTCATCGTAGGGCTCGGGGGCGTTGTCCAGCAGGTCCATCTCGAACTCGGCGATCGGCAGGAACAGTGGGCGCGGCGAAGGTGCCGGGCCTGGCTCGGGTAGCGGCTGGCCCTGGCTCATGACCACCGGGCGCAACCAACTGTTGTTCAGGTCGAGCTGGCGTTGCTGTTCGATGAGTTCGGCGGCGCTGAAGGGTTCGGGGGCGTTTTCCAGCAGCTCCATCTCGAACTCGGCCTTGGGCAGGAACAGCGGTTCGGGCGGGGTGATCTCGCTGTCATGGATGTCGCACGCGCGCTGCAGGCGAATCTGCGCCAGAGCATGCGCACCGCCCAATGGCTCGCCGCTGTGTTGGTCGACCTGCTTCTCGATGGCCTGGCTGACCGGGTCGTGCTCCGGGGCCTGCTGTTCGGCCAATGCGCGGGCGAAGAAGTCCTGCCACAGGTGGCTGATGCCCCCGAGTGCCTGGGTGTTCTGCCGACCGAAATGGTCGACAGGCGACAGGTAGGTCAAGCCGATGGGAAGAGTATCTGACATGGCAGTCGCGCGCGTTGTGCTCTGGCAGAATAGCGGATACTGCGTGTATCGGCGGTGGCCGGGATTTCATTAATTTTTCGAGTACGGGAACGGATGGTAGAGCTAGAGCAGGGCGCGGGTATCAGGGTCGAGGCGTTGTCGGCCGAATTTCAGGCCCAGGCGGTGGCGTGGGCCGAGCGCTTGGGCTTGCCACTGGTGGACGATGCTGCCGGCTTCGCCGTGCAGGTAGGGGCCGAGGGATTGCAGATCCAGCAATTGGGGCCACAGGCACCGGGGCCGGTGCGGGTGGATTTCGTCGAGGGGCAGGCGGCCCATCGGCGGCTCTATGGCGGTGGCAATGGGCAGATGATCGCCAAGGCGGTCGGCATCGCCCAGGGCGTGCGACCGCAGGTGCTCGATGCCACGGCGGGGCTGGGCAAGGATGCGTTCGTCCTGGCCAGCCTGGGCTGCCAGATGACCTTGATCGAACGCCAGCCGTTGATCGCCGCCTTGCTCGAGGATGGCCTGGCGCGGGCGCGCGGCGATGAGGAGGTAGGCGCGATCGTGGCGCGCATGCGCTTGCTGACGGGCAATGCGATCGAGCGCATGCGGGGCTGGGAGGGCGAGGCACCGCAGGTGATCTACCTCGATCCGATGTTCCCGCATCGGGACAAGAGTGCGTTGGTGAAGAAGGAAATGCGGGTGTTTCGGCCCTTGGTGGGCGATGATTTGGATGCGCCAGCGTTGCTCGAGGCGGCCCTGGCGTTGGCTTCGCACCGGGTGGTGGTCAAGCGGCCGCGCAAGGCACCGATTATCGAAGGGCCCAAGCCGAGCCACAGCCTGGAAGGGAAGTCGAGTCGGTATGACATCTACCCCAAGAAGGCGCTCAAGGCTGGAGGGTGAGTAGTAGCTTTGGTGCTAGGTGGCGCCTGGGCTGACGGTGTTTTTTCAAGGGGAGTGGCGGTGGGCTCTCCGGCCAATCGCGGGACAAGCCCGCTCCTACAGGAACGGCGCGAGCTCAAGCATTGCAAGCTCCCTGTAGGAGCGGGCTTGTCCGCGATTGGCGCGAGCTCGAGCGTTGCTTTCACACCCGATACGCCCGTATGAATAACCCGACCACTTCCTGCACATGCGCCTCGGCCTCGTCCCCCCCCAACGCCGGTGCACAGCCCAGCAGCAACCGATAATCCGGCGCACCCTTCACCAGGCAGAAGAAATGCTCCGCCGCCCGCAGCGGATTGTCGATCGCCAGCAGCCCTCGCTGCGCAACACACCGCAGCAGCGCCTCCATGCCCCCGAGCACCCGTTTCGGCCCCGCTTCCCAGAAGTACTCCCCGAACCCAGGGTCCTGGTTCCCCAGGGCAATGATCAACCGGCTCAACCTCACCGACTCGTCACTGCTGATCAACGCATGGAAACCGCGAGCGATGTTCAGCAGCACCTGTTCCAGCGGCACTCCCTCGGGGAGTTCGAAGATCAGGTCCGGCAATTGCGCCTGGCAAGTCGCCATGACCGCCGAACCGAACAGCGTCTGTTTATCGGTGAAATGGCTATAGACCGTGAGCTTTGAAACACCTGCCGCCGCAGCGACCGCATCCATGCTGGTGTTGGCATAGCCAAGGCTGAGGAACAGCGTCTTGGCGGCTTCGAGGATGGCCTCGCGTTTGGCCAGGTCCTTGGGCCGGCCCGGGCCTATGGGTGCGTCGTGGGACATGGGGATCCGAATCTGGTTGAAAAAGGCCTCCCATCTTACCGGGTATGACGGCGATGGGCGTGGGCTGGGCGAACGTTTTTCTCGCATCTGCCTGCTTCCCCGGGCCGATCAGCTGACTTAATATACTCGCCAGTATAAATATTCCAGGCGCTGCCCCCGAAAGGATTTCCATCATGTTGCGTCATGCCTTGCCCATTGTTTTGCCTGTCGCCTTGGCCCTGCTGCTGTCCGCCTGCGGGCAGGAAACCGCAGCACCCGCGGCACCTCGCCCGGCGCTGGTGGTCCAGCCCCAGCCGGCCGGCGCGTCGGCCGACAGCTACCCAGGCGAGGTGCGCGCCCGCTTCGAACCGGAGCTGGCCTTCCGGATCGGCGGCAAGGTCACCAAGCGCCTGGTGGAGGAAGGGCAGCGGGTCAAGGCGGACCAGCCCCTGGCAGAGCTCGACCCGCAGGATGTGCGCCTGCAACTGGAGGCCAACCGTGCCCAGCTGGCCGCCGCCCAAGCCAACCTGGCCCTGGTGCGGACCGAGCGCGACCGCTATCAGAAGCTGCTCGACAAGCAGATGGTCAGCCGGTCCCAGTTCGACAACGCCGAGAACCTCTACCGCGCCGGCCTGGCCCGACTGAAACAGGCCAAGGCCGAGTTCGACGTGGCCGGCAACCAGGCTGAATACGCGGTGTTGCGCGCTCCCCAGGCTGGCGTGATCGCCAAGCGCCAGGTCGAAGTGGGCCAGGTGGTGGCCGCCGGGCAAACAGTCTTCACCCTGGCCGCCGACGGCGAGCGTGAAGTACTCATCGGCCTGCCGGAGCAGCAGTTCGCCCGTTTTGCCGTGGGGCAAACGGTCAGCGTGGAGCTGTGGTCGCACCCCAATGCGCGCTATGAAGGGCGTATTCGCGAGTTGTCTCCGGCGGCCGATCCGCGTTCACGCACTTTCGCCGCGCGGATTGCCTTCACCTCGGCCAGCGCGCCGGCAGAACTGGGCCAGAGCGCGCGGGTGTTCATTGCCCATGCCGAACAGGCGCCGCTGTCGGTGCCGCTGTCGGCCGTCACCGCCGAGCAGGGCCAGGCCTATGTCTGGCGTGTCAACAAGGACAGCCGGCTGGAGCGCGCCGTGGTGCGTCTGGGGCCCTATGGCGCCGACCGCGTGCCGGTACTCGAAGGCCTGAAGGCCGACGACTGGGTGGTGGCCGCCGGTGGTCATGTATTGCGTGAGGGGCAGCAGGTCCGGCCCGTGGACCGCACCAACCGTGACGTGAACCTGGCGGTCAAGGAGTAAGTCCCGATGGGTTTCAATCTTTCCGCCTGGGCCCTACGCAACCGGCAGATCGTGCTGTTCCTGATGATTCTCCTGGCCGCGGTTGGCGCCATGTCATACACCAAGTTGGGGCAGAGCGAGGATCCACCGTTCACCTTCAAGGCCATGGTCATCCGCACCCTCTGGCCGGGCGCCACTGCCGAGGAAGTCTCCCGGCAGGTCACCGAACGCATCGAGAAGAAGCTGATGGAAACCGGCGAGTACGAGCGCATCGTTTCGTTCTCGCGCCCGGGTGAGTCCCAGGTCACCTTCATGGCCCGGGACTCCATGCATTCGCAAGCCATCCCCGAACTCTGGTACCAGATCCGCAAGAAGGTCGCGGATATCCGCCATACCCTGCCGCCGGAAATCCAAGGGCCGTTCTTCAACGACGAATTCGGCACCACCTTCGGCAACATCTATGCGCTGACCGGTGCCGGCTTTGACTACGCGGTGCTCAAGGACTATGCAGACCGCATCCAGATCCAGCTGCAGCGGGTCAAGGATGTGGGCAAGGTGGAGTTGCTCGGCCTGCAGGACGAAAAAATCTGGATCGAGCTGTCCAACGTCAAGCTGGCGACCCTCGGCGTGCCGTTGCAGGCCGTGCAGCAGGCGTTGCAGGAACAGAATGCGGTGAGCACCGCCGGCTTCTTCGAAACCCCCAGCGAGCGTCTGCAACTGCGGGTGAGCGGGCGCTTCGATACGGTCGAGCAGATCCGCCAGTTCCCGATTCGCGTGGGTGAGCGCACCTTCCGCATCGGCGACGTGGCCGACGTGCACCGTGGCTTCAACGATCCGCCTGCGCCGCGCATGCGTTTCATGGGGGAAGATGCCATCGGTCTTGCGGTGTCGATGAAGGATGGCGGTGACATCCTGGTCCTGGGCAAGGCCCTGGAAAGCGAGTTCGCCCGCCTGGCCCGCAACCTGCCGGCCGGAATGGAGTTGCGCAAGGTTTCCGACCAGCCGGCGGCGGTGAAGGCCGGGGTCGGCGAGTTCGTCCAGGTGTTGGTCGAGGCCCTGGCCATCGTGCTGCTGGTGAGCTTCTTCTCCCTGGGCCTGCGCACCGGCTTGGTGGTGGCCCTGGCCATTCCGCTGGTGCTGGCCATGACCTTCGCCGCCATGCACTACTTCGGCATCGGCCTGCACAAGATCTCCCTGGGTGCATTGGTGTTGGCCCTGGGGTTGCTGGTGGACGATGCGATCATTGCCGTGGAGATGATGGCGATCAAGATGGAGCAGGGCTTCGACCGGCTCAAGGCGGCCAGCTATGCCTGGTCGAGCACGGCGTTTCCGATGCTCACCGGTACCCTGATCACTGCAGCGGGCTTCCTGCCGATCGCCACCGCCGCCTCGAGCACCGGCGAATACACCCGTTCGATCTTCCAGGTGGTGACCATCGCCTTGCTCACGTCCTGGGTCGCGGCGGTGGTGTTCGTGCCCTACCTGGGCGACCGGCTGTTGCCGGACCTGGCCAAGCGCCACACGGCGCGCCATGGCGAGGGTGGCCATGACCCGTACGGCACACCGTTCTACCAGCGGGTGCGCCGCGTGGTGGGGTGGTGCGTGCGGCGGCGCAAGACGGTGATCGTGCTGACCATCGCTGCGTTCATCGGCAGCCTGCTGCTGTTCCGCTTCGTGCCCCAGCAGTTCTTCCCGGCGTCGGGCCGGCCTGAATTGATGGTCGACCTCAAGCTCGCCGAAGGCGCGTCGCTGGCCAATACCGCCGAGCAGGTCAAACGCCTGGAGGCATTGCTCAAGCAGCAAGACGGCATCGAGAACTACGTCGCCTACGTCGGCACCGGCTCGCCGCGTTTCTACCTGCCTCTGGACCAGCAACTGCCGGCGGCCAGCTTTGCCCAGTTCGTGGTCCTGGCCAAGAGCCTGGAGGACCGCGAGGCCTTGCGCAGTTGGCTGATCGCCACGTTGGACGAACAGTTCCCCGAACTGCGCTCGCGGGTCACACGCCTGGAGAACGGCCCGCCCGTGGGCTACCCGGTGCAGTTCCGGGTGACGGGCGAGCATATCGAGAAGGTCCGCGCCCTGGCGCGTGAAGTCGCCGACAAGGTGCGCGAGAACCCCCATGTGGTGAACGTGCACCTGGACTGGGAGGAGCCGAGCAAGGCCGTGTTCCTGGACATCGACCAGGATCGCGCCCGCGCCCTGGGCGTGAGCACCGCGCACCTGTCGAGCTTCCTGCAAAGTTCGCTTACCGGCACCACTGTCAGCCAGTACCGCGAGGACAACGAGCTGATCGAGATCCTGCTGCGCGGGACCGACCAGGAACGCCGCGAGCTGGGCAACCTGGGCAGCCTGGCATTGCCCACCGACAACGGCCAGAGCGTGGCCCTGTCGCAGGTGGCGACGCTGGAATACGGCTTCGAGGAAGGCGTCATCTGGCACCGCAACCGCTTGCCGACGGTGACCGTGCGCGCCGATATCTACGGCAAGGAGCAGCCGGTGACATTGGTCAAGCAGATCCTGCCGACCCTGCAGCAGGTGCGCGACCAGTTGCCGGACGGTTACCTGCTGGAGGTCGGTGGCACGGTGGAGGATTCCGAGCGCGGGCAGAAGTCGGTGAATGCCGGCATGCCGCTGTTCATCGTGGTGGTGCTGACGTTGCTGATGATTCAGCTGCGCAGTTTCTCGCGCACGGTGATGGTGTTCCTCACCGCCCCCCTGGGGTTGATCGGCGTGACGTTGTTCCTGCTGGTGTTCCGCCAGCCGTTCGGCTTCGTCGCCATGCTCGGCACCATCGCCCTGGCAGGGATGATCATGCGCAACTCGGTGATCCTGGTCGATCAGATCGAGCAGGATATCGCCGCCGGGCTGGACCGTTGGCAGGCGATCATCGAGGCCACGGTACGGCGCTTCCGGCCCATCGTGCTCACCGCGCTGGCGGCGGTGTTGGCGATGATCCCGCTGTCGCGCAGCGTGTTCTACGGGCCGATGGCGGTGGCGATCATGGGTGGGTTGATCGTGGCGACGGTGCTGACCCTGTTGTTCCTGCCGGCGTTGTATGCGGCGTGGTTCAGAGTGAAAAAAGGCTGAAAACCGAAGGGGCGCTGCATGCCCATCGCCGGCAAGCCGGCGATGGGCAGCCCTCGGGTTTATGTCGGTAGACGGCTGATCACAGCGCGCCGAACACCTTCTTGGCCAGGCTGGTAGCCGCCTGGGCCGGGTTCTGGCGGATGCTCTGCTCCTGCTTGGCAATCATCTCGAACAGGCCGTCCAGCGCTTTCTCGGTGACGTAGTTCTCGATGCTGGCGCTCTTGGCGTCTACCACGCCCAATGCCACAGCCTGGCCGGCGAAGTTGTTGTACTGCTGTGCCAGGCCGACCTTGTCAGTGGCTTGCTTGACGATCGGCAGGAACTTGGCGCGGATCTCCTCGCGGCTGCTCTTGTTCAGGTACTGGGTGGCCGAATCCTGGCCGCCTGCGAGGATGTCCTTGGCGTCGGTCACGGTCATCTTCTTCACCGCGTCCACCAGGATGACCTGGGCTTGCGGCACAGCCGCTTCGGCGGCCTTGTTCATGCTGTCTTCCAGGGCTTCGACTTGCTCACCTTTGCCGAACATCTTCATGGCCTTGGCGGCCTTGCCCAGGTTGCCCGGCAACTCGATGCGCACATCCGGGTTGTTGCTGAACCCGCCAGGGGTGCTCAGTTGCTTGACGGCGATTTGGGCGCCCTGGGTCAGGGCGTCCTTCAGGCCGCCGCTGGCATCTTTCTGGGAGAGGTCGCCCAGTGACAGGGCCAGGGCGTTGGCCGACAGCAGCAGGCCGGCGCAGAGCGTGGTGAAGCGTAGGGAGGTGCGGATCATGGGTATTTCCTTATAGGCAGAATGGGCGGGTCAGCGCACCGGGTCGACTTTGATACGCACGGGCTGCGGGTCGCTGCCGTCGAGCTTGACGCCATGGTGTTCGGTATTGATGAACAGCAGCTTGCCGTTCAGTTCGATGCGTGCGCTGACGGCATAGCGGTGGCCAGGTTTGACTTGGGCGGGATCGTAGCTCAGGTGGAAGGGCAGCGGGACGTTGCCCTTGACCGGGCCGGCCTGGTTGGCCAGGGTCACTGCCGGGGCGTCCATCAGCGATACATCCTGCAGGCTGACGCTCAAGGTGGCTGCAGGCGGCAGGGCGATGCGCTGCAGGTAGAAGACTTCGCCATCCAGGCTGGCCTGGTGCGAGGGGGTGTTATTGGCGCAGGCTGCGAGTAGGGATGCGCCACACAGCATGAAGAGCTTTTTCATGGAATCTCCGATGTCCTTGGCGCTGGCTGGTAAGCCAACGCCATGACTTTAGCGGATTTCTTCCGCCGGGTCCTCGAAGCCGGTGTCGTGAAACAGCACGAATGCACTCGCCGCTGGGAAAGCGGCGAACGCGGGCCTTCAATCCATGCGATTGCCACCGTGGATGCCAGGGCTTGGTAGAGGTAAGTTGCCGCCGTGAAGGCCTTCTATTTCCCTGGCCACTTTCTCCACGATGACCCGCTGGGTACCGAATACCTTATGCGGGCGTATCGGGTGTTCTGCCGTGGTGATGTAATGCAGCCGGCCATCTTGCTCGATACGCACGGTCAGCGCATAACGATGGCGGGGGTCGACCTGGTTGCTGTCGAAGGTCAGTTGCAGGTTGACCGGCATCAAGCCGCCACAGCGCAGGCGCAGTTCGGCAAGAGCAATGGCGGGCGCATCTGCCCGCGAGACATCGACCAGGCTCAGTTCGACGAGGCCGGATGGCGGAAGCATGTTGTCGCCAGACGAGGCGATCTCGACATTGATCGTTTCCAATTGCGTCATGTTTGTGCTCCTTGGGACGGATGTAGGGATGCAGCACGGCGATCCTCATCCTTCCCAAGGGCAGGCGGCAGGCTGAAGGTCTACCCCTGCACGCTATCGGAGGGCTCGTCCCGATGCAGCGCCACCTGGCGGATCGACAGGCGCAGCTCGGCCGACAGCACCCGCTTGGCCACGCCCTCGGCCAGTTCGGCGAGCTTGTCGTGATAGCCCAGCCTGCCCTGGGCATCGGGCCGCAGCACATCCTGGCCAACCAGGGTCTGGATGAAGTGGCGGAACAGCGTCTTGTCGAAGAATTCCGGGGCATTGAGCCCATGCAGGATCGACAGGCGCTGGGCCATCATCACGCACAAGTCCTCCAGCTCCTCGGCAGTCAGGGTGTTCTGGCCGCTGTTGAGCAACAAGGACGTCGCCATGTAGAAACGTTGCAGCGTCTGGGTGATGGCACGGGCCAGCAGGGTCAGCAGGACGAACTGCCGCGAACTGGGCGCCGGGCGCAGGTAGACGCCGTTCTCGAAGCGCAGCAGGCCCTGTTCCACCAGGGCGGCCAGCCATTGGTCGATCACGCCTTCCAGTTGCTCGGGTGTCCAGCGCAGGAACAGCTCGGCCTGCAGGTAGGGGTACAACGCCTGGACATATTGGCCGACCAGCTCGCGACTCATGCGCGAGCTGCTCTGGAAGAAGCTCGCCAACAGGGCCGGCAGCGCGAAGATGTGCAGGACATTGTTGCGGTAGTAGGTCATCAGCACTGCATTGGCTTCATCCAGGTACAGGATGCGCCCCAGGGCGTCCTTCTGTTCGGACAGCAGGCCCATGCCCTTGACGTGCTCGATCAGCGCCGGCCCATCGCCCTCCGGCAGGGTGGTGTGCGGGGAATAGGGCACTTGGCGCAGCAGCGCCAGATAGAGATCGAGTACTCGGGTCAGGGCACGATCGTCCAGCGCCAGGCGGCTGGTGGAGAGCAGCGCCAGGGCCACCAGGTTGACCGGGTTGATCGCCGCGGCTTCGTTCAGGTGACGGGCCACGGTCTCGCCCAGGCGTGTAGTGGTCTCGTTGAGCCAGGCTGGGCGGAACTGTGGGCCGAGCGACTGTTCGCGCCAGCCGGGCTGCTGCTCGTCGAGGAACCCGGCCAGGCGAATCGGCTCGCCGAAGTTCACGTAGACCTGCCCGAAGCGCTGCTTCAGCGCGCCGACCACCTTGAAGATGTCGAAGATCGACTCCTTCTTCTTGCTCGCCCCGCGCAGCTCGCCCAGGTAGGTGCGGCCCTCCAGCACGCGTTCATAGCCGATATACACCGGCACGAAAACGATCGGTGTGCGCGAGGAACGCAGGAAGCTGCGCAGGGTGATGGCGAGCATGCCGGTGCGTGGCTGCAGCATGCGGCCGGTGCGCGAACGGCCGCCCTCGACGAAGTACTCGACCGGGAAGCCCTTGGTGAACAAGGTATGCAGGTATTCGTTGAACACCGCCGTGTACAGGGGGTTGCCCTTGAACGTGCGGCGCATGAAGAACGCACCGCCACGGCGCAGCAGGCCGCCGATGACCGGCATGTTGAGGTTGATGCCCGCCGCGATGTGAGGTGGGGTGAGGCCGTTGCGGAACAGCAGGTACGACAGCAACAGGTAGTCGATGTGGCTGCGGTGGCAGGGCACGTAGATCACTTCGTGGCCTGGCGCGATGCCCTGGACCTGCTCGATATGGTTGACCTTGATACCGTCGTAGATCTTGTTCCAGAACCAGCTCAGCACCACCTCGAGGAAGCGGATCGCCGTGTAGGTGTAGTCCGAGGCGATCTCGTTGCCGTAGCGCAGCGCCTGGGCTTCGGCCTTGGCATAGGGGATCTTCTCGCGCTCGGCTTCGTCGCTGATCGCCTGGCGCACCAGCGGGTCGTGGACCAGCCCCTTGACCAGGTTGCGCCGGTGGGAGATGTCCGGGCCGATGACCGCGGTCTTCAGGTTGCGAAAGTGCACGCGCATGATGCGCTGGGCCATGCGCACGGTGCGCTCGTGGCCTTTGTTGTGCTGCACCAGCTCGCGCAGGTGGATGGGCGCGGAGAACTGCACGCGGGTCTTGCGGCCCAGGATCATGATCGTCAGCAACCGGCGCAGGCGACCGGTGACGGCCCAGCTGTCGGCGAACAACAGCTTCCACGGGCTGGACTCGCTGGCCGGCGACTGACCCCAGAACACGCTGACCGGGATGATCTGCGCATCTTCCTCGGCATGCTGGCTGACCGCCGCCACCAAGCGTTCCAGGGTGGGCGGCGCGCCGCGCTTGTCATGGCGGCCGAGCCAGTCCGGGTCGGGCGTCAGGTAGAAGAACGCAGCCGGTTCCTGCAGCGGGCCCACGGCAACCGGCAGCACCGGGCGCGGCAGCCCGGCCTTGGTGCATTCGCGGTCGACCACGGCCAGGTCGGTCAGCGAGGGCGAGGGCAGGGCATAGAACACTGGGCGGCTGCGGTCGAGCTTGAGCGTCAGGGACGACTGGTTGATGGTTTCGGAGCGCACCCACAGGTACAACAGGCGACGCAGGGCGCCGAAAATCAGCCGGCGCAGGGGGGAACGGGTCATGGGGTGTGTGCCCTGGGTGAAATGTTTCGGGAATATCCAGGCAGTTAGTCTGCCGTATCTGTGCAAGTTCGGCAAAATTCGCCAAAACTCGTTCCAGTCATGAAATTTTTTTGTTCGCTGTCATATACTCGGTCCGCAGCTTGCAAGATATTTCAGCGAGCTGCGTCAGCACGGGGAGGTGACCCCGTGCTTGCAAGGCGATCTTCAAAATAAAAATCCGGAGTAGTTCAGATGTCGTCTCGTGAGACTGGGAATGTAAAGTGGTTCAACGATGCCAAGGGTTATGGCTTCATTCAGCGCGAGGGTGGTGCGGATGTCTTCGTCCACTATCGGGCTATCCGCGGTGAGGGGCATCGTACCCTGGTCGAGGGACAGCGGGTTGAATACGCCCTCGTGCAAGGCCAGAAAGGCTTGCAGGCCGAGGACGTGATCGGCCTCTAAGGCCTCTGGCTACACGCTTGAAGCATCAAGCTGCAAGTTGACCGTGGAACTTGCAGCCTGACGCTTACCGCCAGCGTTTCAGCTGGTGCGCCAGGTGATTTCCTGTTCACCCTCGGCGCTGATGCGGACCCACCGGTCGGCATCTTCTTCGCCATCTTCCTCGGCCCAGCCACCCGGTGCGCAGCGCACTTCGACCCCCAGTGCGGCATAGGCTGCACGGGCGCAGGCGATGTCGTCGTCCCACGGCGTCTGGTCGCTTTCCAGGAACAGGCTGTTCCATTTCCCCACAGCCTTGGGTACCCAGGTGACCGGAATGTTACCGGCTGTGCATTTCCAGGTCTGGCCACGTTGCTGCCATGGGCTGCAAGGGCCCAGGGCCTGGCCGAGCCACTCGGCCACCTGCTTGTGGTCGACGTCGGTGTCCTTGAGGTAGATCTCGATATCGGGTTGGCGCATAAAAGGCTCCGGTGTGCTCAGTCTTGGCGCACGAAATAGTCATAACGCATGGAAACCGTGACTTCGAACGGCTCGGGCTGGTCGATCACCCGCGCGCGTTTCTCGGCGCTGGCACGCCAGCCGTGAGGCGTCATGGCCAGCAGGTCGGCGCGGGCCTGGGGCTCGGCCAGGCTCAGGCGGAACTCCAGCACCTCGCCATGGGCGTGGTGCATGCCTTCGGGGACCAACGCGAGGTGCTTGTCGTCGGCGTAGGGGCGTACTTCATCGTAGAGCACCTCGCGCAGTTCCATCAGGTGGCCGCTGGTCGGCCCAACCCGCATCAGGCCGCCACCGGGGCTGAGCAGGCGCTTGGCCTCGTGCCAGTCCAGCGGGCTGAACACACTGGCGATGAACTGGCAGCTGGCGTCGAGCAAGGGCACCCGGGCCATGCTCGCGACCATCCAGGTTACCTGGGGCGCGCGCCGACAGGCGCGCTTGACCGCCTCGCGGGAAATATCCAGGGCGTAGCCATCGGCGGCGGGCAGGGCCTGGGCCAGCTGCGCGGTGTAATAGCCCTCGCCGCAGCCGATGTCCAGCCAGGCGCCGGGCTCGCGCTCGGCGGCAAGTTCGGCCAGGCGCCGGGCCACCGGGGCGTAGTGGCCAGCGTCGAGGAAGTCACGGCGCGCCTGGACCATGGCCTGGTTGTCCCCGGGGTCGCGGCTGTTCTTGTGCTGCACCGGCAACAGGTTCAGGTAGCCCTGGCGGGCCCGGTCGAAGCGGTGCCCGGCGGGGCATACCACGCCGTTGTCGAGGCGCGTCAGGGCGGCCTGGCAGAGAGGGCAGGCGAGCATCAGGCGAGCAACCGTACCAGGGTCTGGTAGTAGATCTCGGTCAGCAACTCCAGGTCGCTGGCCAGGATACGTTCGTCGACCTGGTGGATGGTGGCGTTGACCGGGCCGAGTTCCACCACCTGGGTGCCCAGGGTGGCGATGAAGCGGCCATCGGAGGTACCACCGCTGGTGGACGGTTGGGTGTCGCGACCGGTGACGGCCTTGATACCGGCGGACACGGCGTCGAGCAACTCGCCAGGTTCGGTCAGGAACGGCAGGCCGGACAACGCCCAGTCGATGGTCCAGTCCAACTGGTGCTTGTCGAGGATCGCCGCCACGCGGGCCTGCAGGCCCTCGACCGTGGATTCGGTGGAGAAACGGAAGTTGAACACCGCGACCAGCTCGCCCGGGACCACGTTGGTCGCGCCGGTGCCGGAATTGAGGTTGGAGATCTGGAAGCTGGTCGGCGGGAAGAACGCGTTGCCTTCGTCCCAGTGCTCGGCGGCCAGTTCCGCCAGGGCCGGGGCGGCCAGGTGGATGGGGTTGCGTGCCAGGTGCGGGTAGGCCACGTGGCCCTGCTTGCCGCGCACGGTGAGCTTGGCGCCGAGCGAGCCACGGCGGCCGTTCTTGACCACATCGCCCAGCAGGGTGGTGCTGGACGGTTCGCCGACGATGCACCAGTCCAGGCGCTCGTTGCGCGCCCGCAGGCGCTCGACCACGGCCTTGGTGCCATGGTGGGCCGGGCCTTCCTCGTCGCTGGTGATCAGGAAGGCCACCTTGCCACGGTGGTTCGGGTAGTCGCGCACGAAGCGTTCGCTGGCCACCACCATGGACGCCAGGCTGCCTTTCATGTCTGCGGCACCGCGGCCACAGAGCATGCCGTCGGCATCGATCAGCGCCTCGAAGGGCTCATGCTGCCAGGTCTGCACAGGTCCTGTGGGTACCACGTCGGTGTGGCCGGCGAAGCACAACACCGGGCCGTCCTCGGTGCCATGGGTCGCCCAGAAGTTGTCGACGTCTTCGATGCGCATCGGCTCCAGCTGGAAACCGACGGCGCCCAGGCGATTCATCATCTGGGCCTGGCAATCGGCATCGACGGGGGTGACCGAAGGGCGACGGATCAGGTCGCAGGCCAATTGAAGGGTAGGCGAGAGCTCGGCTGGGGCCGTCATGAAGGACTCCGGGGCAAGGCGGGCGGGAAAACAGGGGCGTTATCTTATATCAAACCTGGCGCCAGTGGGGCCGCGTTGCGGCCCTTTCGCGGCGCAAGGCCGCTCCTACAACGGCACGCGACCCCCTGAAGGGGCGACGTTGTGCCGCGAAAGGGGCGCAACGCGCCCCCGGCAATCTCAAGCCTGCTGCGGCTCGGCCGCTTTTTCCACCGGCTTGGGCAGCGAAGACAGGAACGCCATCACCAACGCCGCCACATAAGGCAGCGACTGCACCAGCAACATCGCCACCCAGAAGCGCATGTCCGCGCCAGGCAGGCCTTGCACCAGGTAGATGCCCAGCGCCGCGCCCCACAGCATGAGCATGATGAACAGCTCCTCCCGGGCCTCGGAAATCGCCACCAGCAAGCCATGGCTGTCGGCATTCTTGGGCGTGCGGAAGAACGGCATGCTGCTGGTGAAGAACCCGTACAGCACCGCCTTGGCGATGGTATGCGACAGTGCCAGCCCCGCCAGGGCGGCGGCAAAGGCATCCTTGAGATCGACGCCCACGGCACGGCGGTACAGGAAGATGATCTTGCCGACCTTGAAGAAGAACAGCGCCAGCGGCGGAATGGCGAAGATCATCAGCGGTGGGTCGACCCGTTGCGGCACGATGATCATCGCGGCCGACCACAACAACGCACCGACGGTGAAGAAGATGTTCATGCCATCGGCGATCCATGGCAGCCAGCCGGCCAGGAAGTGGTAGCGCTGGCCGCGGGTCAGCTCGCTGCCCTTGCCCCGCAGCAGGGCGGCGGCGTGGTGCTTGATGATCTGGATGGCGCCGTAGGCCCAGCGGAAGCGCTGCTTCTTGAAGTCGATGAAGGTGTCCGGCATCAGGCCTTTGCCGTAGCTGTTGTGCGCATAGGCGGCCGACAGCCCCTTCTCGAACACCCGCAGGCCCAGCTCGGCATCCTCGCAGATGCACCACTCGGCCCATCCCAGCTCCTGCAGTACCGAACGGCGGGTCATGGTCATGGTGCCGTGCTGGATGATCGCGTCACGGTCGTTGCGGGTGACCATGCCGATGTGGAAGAAGCCCTTGTACTCGCTGTAGCACAGCTTCTTGAAGGCGCTTTCATGCTGGTCGCGATAGTCCTGGGGCGACTGCACCACGGCGATCTTCGGGTCGGCGAAGTGCGGGACCATGTGCTTGAGCCAGTTGCGGTCGACGCAGTAGTCCGAGTCGATCACCGCGATCACTTCGGCGTCTTCGGCGGTGTGCGGGATCAAGTAGTTCAGCGCGCCACCCTTGAAGCCGGCCAGGGGCGCTACGTGGAAGAAGCGGAAGCGCTCGCCCAGCAGCTCGCAATGGGCCTTGAGCGGCTCCCATACGGCCGGGTCCTTGGTGTTGTTGTCGATCACCAGCACTTCATAGTCCGGGTAGTCGAGGGCGGCCAGGGCGTCGAGGGTCTGTTTCACCATCTCGGGCGGCTCGTTGTAGCAGGGCACGTGGATCGAGACCTTGGGCCGGTAGGCCGTGTCCGCCTGCACCGGCAGGAACTCCCTGCGCCGCTTGTGGATCCACACCGCTTCGGCCAGCTCATGGGCCTCGGTCAACAGCACGATGAACACGCCCAGGGCGCCCAGGGCCAGCAAGACGCCCACGGTCACGCTGAACCAGGTGCTGTACTGCTGGCTGTAGTCATAGGCGATCCACACCAGCACCGACCCGCACAGGAAGGTGATGAAGGTGAGGAAGGTGCGGCCACGCTGGCGCAAGGCCGAGCCGTCGATCAGCAGCACCGCCAGGGCGATCATCGCCAACACCACCGAGGCTACGGCCAGGGCGCGCCATTGCGGAATGGCGACCACCGGGCCTTCGAAGTTGAATTTCTGTTGGCGTGCGGCGTTGAACACGCCCCAGTAGGCGCCCACGGAGCCTTCGTCGCTGGCCTTCCAGGGTTGGTCGTAGGCCTCGATGACGAAGTAGTTGTAACCCCGACGGTTTAGCGTATTGACCAGCGTGCGCAGGTAGATGGCCTGATCGGCCTGGGTGGCGTCGGCACCGCCGCGCATGCGCCCGTTGCTCGGCCAGCCGACCTCCGAGAGCAGCAACGGCTTGCGCGGGAATTGCTGCTTGAGCTCGCGGGCACGGTCGAGGACGAACTGCAGCGAGTCCTTCATCGGCACGAATTCCCAGTAGGGCAGGATGTGCGCGGCGATCAGGTCGACATGCTTGGCCAGTTCCGGGTTTTCCTTCCAGATGTGCCATTGTTCACTGGTGGTGACCGGGACTTTCACCGCTGCCCGCACCCGGTCCAGGTAGCCGATCAGCGCCTCGGGGGTGATCTCCTCGCGGAACAGGGCTTCGTTGCCCACCACGACCCGCACCACGCTGCGTGAGGTATTGGCCAGTTCGATGGCCTTGGCGATCTCACGCTCGTTGCGTTCCAGGTCCGGGCTGATCCAGATGCCCAGGGTGACGCGTAACCCCAGTTCCTCGGCCAGGCGAGGGATGTCCGCCTGGGTACCCTCGACCGTATAGATGCGGATGCTGTCGGTCAGCTTGCTCATCTGCTCCAGGTCCTGGAGCATTTCCTCATCGCTGGGGTATTGGCCTTTCTGTGGGCTCTGGCCCAGGCGGAACGGCGAATAGGAGAAGCCGGAGATCTGCTCCGGCCAGGCAGGGGCGGACACCGGGCGGTTGATCAGCGCCCAGAAGCCAGTGAACAGCGCGGCGATGGCCAGGACCACCACCAGGTTGAGACCGAATTTGCGTGATGACATAGGTGTTTCAGGTTCCGAAGGGGGAGCGGGGCGGGCCTTGCCAGGGCAAGCAATGCTTGGATTGCCCGCGCACGATGAAGTTCTGATGCCGCTCGGCTATCGCTCAGGACGCTTTGATTGATGGGTATTAAAGCAGGATTCGTAGGGTCTTTACTAACAAGGGCGGCATGGCGGCCCCAGGGCCAGCCTGTTGGCATATAATGCGCGCCGTTTTTTCAGGGGGTGAGCATGAGCACAGAAGATCCACGCTTCGCCGGCGTTGCCCGGCTGTATGGCGAACAGGGCCTGGAGCGCCTGCGCCAGGCCCATGTGGCGATCGTCGGTATCGGCGGGGTCGGTTCCTGGGCGGCCGAGGCCATGGCCCGCAGTGGCGTGGGCGAGATCACCTTGTTCGACCTTGACGATGTCTGCGTCAGCAATACCAACCGCCAGGCTCATGCCCTGGAGGGCCAGGTGGGGCGCCCGAAGGTGGAGGTGATGGCCGAGCGCCTGCGCGCGATCAACCCGGCGTGCACCGTGCATGCCGTGGCCGACTTCGTCACCCGCGACACCATGGTCGAATACATCACCGAAGCGCTCGACTGCGTCATCGACTGCATCGACAGCGTCATGGCCAAGGCCGCATTGATCGCCTGGTGCCGCCGGCGCAAGATCGCCATCGTCACCACCGGTGGCGCAGGCGGGCAGATCGACCCGACCCAGGTGCAGGTCGGCGACCTCAACAAGACCTTCAACGACCCGCTGGCCTCGCGGGTGCGTTCGACCCTGCGCCGCGACTACAACTTCTCGCGCAACGTGTCGCGCAACTATGGCGTGCCGTGTGTGTTTTCCAGCGAGCAGCTGCGCTATCCCAAGGGTGATGGCAGCGTCTGCCTGCAGAAGAGCTTCGTCGGTGAGGGTGTGCGCCTGGACTGCTCAGGTGGCTTTGGCGCGGTGATGATGGTTACCGCGACCTTTGGCATGGTCGCGGCGAGCAAAGCGGTGGAAAAGCTGGTGGCAGGGGCGCGACGGCCTTCGGAGCGCATCAAACCAGAATAACCGCCCTGTAGGAGCGGCCTCGTGCCGCGAAAGGGCCGCAAAGCGGCCCTGGCAATCCTCGCCGAAGCTGAAAAACAGGGGCCGCTGCGCGACCCTTTCGCGGCACGAGGCCGCTCCTACAGGGGCGGTGTTCGTCAGCGGTTGGACGCCAACTCTGCCATGCGCTGGAGCACTGCATGCAACCCATTGCTGCGCGACGGCGACAACTGCCGCTCCAGCCCCAGCTGGGTAAACCAGCCGTGCAGGTTCACCTGTGCCAGTTCCGCGCTCGGCAACCCTTGCACTCGTACCAACAGCAGCGCTAACAGCCCGCGCAACAGGCGCGCATCGCTGCTGGCCTTGAAGTGCCATTGCCCCTGGTCGTTCTCCGCCACCAGCCAGACCAGGCTTTCGCAGCCATGCACGCGGTTGGCTTCGCATTTCTGCGTATCGTCCAATGGCTCCAGCCGATCGCCCCACTGCATCAGCAATCGCGCCCGCTGCTCCCAGCCGTGCGCCTGTTCGAAGCGCTCCAGCGCCTGGCTGGCCTCTACCGGCAGGCTCATCGCAATAGCTCCAGGCCTTGATCGAGGGCGTCGAAGAAGCGCGCCAGGTCGTCGCCGTCGTTGTACAAGGCCAGCGACACCCGAATCGCGCCTTCGAGCCCCAGGCCCTTGAGCAGCGGCATGGCGCAGTGATGCCCGGCGCGCACGGCGATGCCTTGCTCGGTCAGCACGTGGGCAAGGTCGGCATTGTGCACGCCTTCCACCACGAAACTGGCCAGGGCCGCTTGCGGCGTGCCCAGGATGCGGATGCCGTCCCGGTCGGCCAGGCCGCGCAGCAACTGCTGGTGCAGGCTGGCTTCATGGTTGGCGACGGCGGTCGCGTCGAGGCTGGCGAGGTAGCCAAGGGTCGCGCCCAGGCCGATGACGCCGGCGATCGGCGGGGTGCCGGCTTCGAAGCCCAGCGGTGCGGGGCGATAGCTGGCGCTGTGGTAGTCGGCCAGTTGCACCATTTCGCCGCCGAACTGCCAGTGGCGCAGTTGCTCCAGCGCTCCCGGGCGGCCATACAGTACGCCGACGCCTTCGGGGCCGTACAGCTTGTGGCTGGAGAACACGTAGAAATCGCAGCCCAGCTGTTGCACGTCGTGCCGACCATGGACGATGCCCTGGGCACCGTCGACCACGGTCAGCGCGCCTTGGGCCTGGGCATGGGCGAGCAACGCAGGCAGGGGTTGCCAGGTGCCCAGCACATTGGACAGCTGGCTCACCGCCAGCAACCGTGTACGGGGGCCGATCAATTGCAAGGCCTGGTTCAGGTCTATATGGCCGTGTTCGTCCAGGGGCAGTACCACCAGGCGCAGGTTGCGGCGCCGGGCCAGTTCCTGCCATGGCAATAGGTTGGCATGGTGCTCCAGGGCGCTGATGGCGATTTCGTCGCCAGCTTCGAAGCGGTATTCCAGGCCATAGGCGAGCAGGTTCAGCGCCGCGGTAGCGCCATGGGTGAAGACGACCTGGCGTGCGTCGCCGGCGTTGAGCCAGGCAGCGACCTTGTCACGGCTGGTTTCGAAGGCCTGGGTGGCCATGGCGCCGGGCAGGTGCTGGGCGCGATGCACATTGGCCGCGCCGTGGCGGTAGTAATGGCTCAGGGCGTCGAGCAGGGCCTGGGGCTTCTGGGTGGTGGCGGCGCTGTCCAGGTAGGTCTGGTGCTGCCGTTGCAGGGCGGCGATCGCGGGGAAATCGGCACGCCAGGGGGAGGGCTGGAACATGATCACGGGACCTGAAATGAAAATCGGGCCTGGTGCTAGGCCAGACCCGATCTTATCACTTCGAACCCGTCATGGTTCTCAGTTGTGGGCGTGCAGCGCCTCGTTCAGCTCGATGGCCGACTTGTGGGTCTTGCATTCCACTGCGCCGTTCAGCGAGTTGCGGCGGAACAGCAGGTCGGTCTGACCGGCCAGGTCACGCGCCTTGACGACCTTGACCAGCTGGTTGTTCTCGTCCAGCAGGTTCACCTTGGTACCGGCCGTGATGTACAGGCCCGCTTCCACGGTGTTGCGGTCGCCCAGCGGGATGCCGATGCCGGCATTGGCGCCGATCAGGCAGCCTTCGCCGACCTTGATGACGATGTTGCCGCCGCCGGACAGGGTGCCCATGGTCGAGCAGCCGCCACCCAGGTCCGAGCCCTTGCCGACGAACACGCCCGCCGACACGCGGCCTTCGATCATGCCCGGGCCTTCGGTGCCGGCGTTAAAGTTGACGAAACCTTCGTGCATGATGGTGGTGCCTTCGCCGATGTAGGCGCCCAGGCGCACGCGGGCGGTGTCGGCGATACGCACGCCGGCCGGGACCACGTAGTCGGTCATCTTCGGGAACTTGTCCACCGAGAACACTTCCAGCAGCTCGCCCTTCAGGCGTGCCTCGAGCTGCAGTTCGGCCAGCTCGCTCAGGTCCACCGCGCCCTGGTTGGTCCAGGCGACGTTCGGCAGCAGCGGGAAGATGCCAGCCAGGCTTACGCCGTGCGGCTTGACCAGGCGGTGGGACAGCAGGTGCAGCTTGAGATAGGCCTCCGGGGTGGAGGTCAGGGCGCCGTCTTCGGCCAGCAGGGTGGCGACCAGCGGCTTGTGGCTTTCGGCCAGGCGGGTCAACAGGGCGGCCTGGCCGGCATCCACGGCCTTGAGTGCTTCGGCCAGCTGGGCGGCCTGGGCGTTGCTGAAGGCGATGGCCTGGTTGCCACCTTCATAGCCGAGGATCGGGGCGATGGCGGCGACCAGCTCGGCGCTCGGGGCGACCAGGGGCTGTGCGTAGAAGACTTCCAGCCAGGCACCCTGGCGGTTCTGGGTGCCGACACCGAAGGCCAGGCTGAACAGGGTAGTGGACATGCGATTACCTCATGCAAATAAGGGGTTGAAGCGAAGGCGGTTCAGGCCAGTGCCGCGGCGTACAGGTCGGGCTTGAAGCCGACCAGGGTACGGCTGCCGAGGTCGAGCACCGGGCGCTTGATCATCGACGGCTGGGCCAGCATCAGCTCGACGGCCTTGGCCTGGTCGAGGTTGGCCTTGCTGGCGTCATCCAGCTTGCGGAAGGTGGTGCCGGCGCGATTGAGGACCACTTCCCAGCCGTGCTCGTCGCACCAGCGGTTGAGGCTGTCGCGGTCGATGCCTTGGGTCTTGTAGTCGTGGAATTCGTAGGCAATGGCCTGGTCTTCGAGCCAGGTGCGTGCCTTTTTCATGGTGTCGCAGGCTTTGATGCCGTAAATGATGTAAGTCATTGATTTGCAAGGGAGGATGAGATCTTCCCCATTTGCCCCCCCAATATCTCCCCAAAATTCTGAGGCAAATTATCCCTTATCCCAGCGAATCAGAATAGGGCAAATCCCCCAAAAGGTGCCAATGAGGTAGCCAAGGGCGCTTCCATACCTTATCATGATTTTCCGTCAAAAATGACGGATTACGGGTTTTAACTGAGGTTCGAATGATTTATAGCTACGGTGCGCGCAACTACTTTTCCTTCAAGGAAGGTCTGAACGCTTCCTTTCAGCTCACAGCTAAGGCACCGGCCCTTGTATCCCAAGGACGAAAAGTTGCAACTGTGCTTGGAATCAAGGGCGGAAACGCTTCTGGAAAAACTAGTATTCTAAAATGTTTGCGTTTTCTTAGCTGGTTCATTGCTGACTCTTTCGCGAATGATGAGAAAGATAATATCAGTCTTGATCCCTATTTTGATAATAAGAATCCCACCGATTTTTATATTGATTTTCAGATCGGTGATGCAAAGTATCGCTATGAGCTTACTGCAACTCGCGAAGCGGTTGTTAGGGAGGCTTTGTACAAGAAATTGCAGAGAAAGACACTTATTGTTGAGCGTAAGGGGGATGCAATCTCCTACAGGTCCAATGAGTACAGCGCCCTTGATCTGATTGAGCTGAAGACTCGCGCTTCGTTTGTCTCGACTATCGTGAAATATAAGATTAAGAATTTGCCAAGCGACTTTGAGCGAATTGTTAGCTATTTCGAGAGGTTCGCGGGCAATGTGACGCCGCTTGGTTTGATTCCAGATTCAGAGATGTTTAATCGGGAAAGTGCTACTTCATTTTACAATAGCGTTCCTGAAGCTTTTGAGTTTGTGAAAAACTTCATTCGCAGGGCGGATCTTGGAATAGTTGATATAGAAATTCATTCGCATGACTTGCCTACGGGAAAGAAAGAGTTTTTCCCAATTTTCATTCACAAAGTAGGTAAGTCGAATGGGCGGGCCGCTCTTACTTCCTATGACCAATCTAGTGGGACAATGGCGCTGTATCGGCGCCTTGCAATATACTGGATGGTTTTGAAAGAAGGTGGTGTTCTGATCATGGATGAATTCGATCAGAACTGCCATCCCATGCTTTTGCCGCCTTTGCTAGATCTGTTCATTAACAAAGAATCCAACCCGCACGGCGCTCAGTTTCTGTTTACGGCACACAACTCCGATGTGATCGATAGTCTTGGCAAGTACAGGACTATCCTTGTTTCGAAAGAAGATGGTGAAAGCTACAGCTATCGGCTTGATGAGATACCAGGGGATTTGATTCGTAATGATCGGTCGATTTCAGCTCTTTATCGAGAGGGTAAGCTCGGTGGGATCCCTAAGTTATGAGAGGTAAATTTAAGAATAAAAAAGCAGCTGAATTCATCAAACAAATTCCAACGGATAGCGTCGAAGGTTCGGGTCTAGTTAAAAGGCTTAAGTTTAATCTTCATTACTTGGACCTTAATCAGCCAGCTGGATTGCGTGGTGAGTTGTCTGCTGACTTTCTTACACAGTTGTTGGAAAAGCTGAAGAACTTCAGTGAGCAGGATTTATCGCACTGGGTCACGATGCCTGCGGGGCGTGGCAATGGGAATATGTATCAAATATACGACAAGTTTCCCAAAAAAAGCGAATTTACTCACCCCCCATCTGTGCCACATGACGCAGTCTGGGGAAGGTTTCGTGTTGATCGAACCATTCGGTTGGCGGGGTTTACAATCCCGTCTGCACTTAATCACAAATTGTGTAGCCAAGAAAAATTTAGGTTTTGCGCTAATACCTTTTATGTGGTTTTCATTGATCTTCACCATAAATTCTACATAACCTAAAAACTAGGCCACATCTATCCACTCTGCGCCACGACTATCGCGGTATAGATCGGTCATCTTGGCTGAACGGTGACCCAGCAGTCGCTGGGCGTCTCGACCTTCCTCCTCATGCAGCCGGGCCGCCAAAGAGCGCTGTTCGTGGAAGGTTGGCGGGCTGGCGCCCAGGTCGAGGCCAAGTTTCTCTGCCGCCCGGTCACGGGCCACGGCGAACTCTTTGCTGACCGTGTCGAGCATGATCGGCGACCCCGCCTTCGCGCGGCTGATTGTCCGGTGGTGATGCACCACGTGCTTCGACAGCACTCTGTCCCGGCAACGCCGTATCACTTCAGCCAGGTTAAGCCCAACGCACTCGAGCGTAATGCTGGTGCTGAGCCGGAGCCTGGCCCCCGTCTTCGACTGGACGACCTGCAGGAACCCGTCCACCTCATCCTTGAATACGAAATTGGCGATGTCCTCTCGGCGCTGCCCGGTCAAGATGGCGAGCTCCATGGCGCGCTTGAGCCACGGCTGTTTGGCCTCTTCGTATATCGCCTTCCAAATCTCCAGCGTAAGCCGCTGGCGCTTGATCTTGACCCTTGCCGGCCTGGTGACCTCCACAGGGTTTGACTCAGCCCATCCCCTGCCAACGGCCTCCATGAACAGATCGCGCAACAACGACCGCATGGCCCTGGCCATCTGCGCCTTCCCTTCCTTCACGAAACCAGATAAGTAATCGGCTATATCCATTGTGGTCAACGAGCGAATGCCTTTGCCTCCGAAGGCCTCTTCTAGACGCTTCAACCGCATGCGCACATTGCGCAGTGTGGCTGATGACAGTTCGCGCCCATCCAGGATCAACTGGTACTCACCCAGCCATTCGCGGAATGGACGATCTGGAACAGATGGTTCCGGTGTGATCCGGGCCGCCAGGGTTGGCGGCGCCATTTGAAGGGACATGTTTGCGGCGACCGCCTCAGCGATCGCTTTAGCCTTGTCACTGCCAAGGCCAAACATGCGATTGCTGACGGGGTCGCGGTAGGTGTAGTACGTAACGCCGTTCCGTTTGTCGGTCTTTCTGTAGAGGTTGGGCGGAAGGTCCTTGGATCCAGGATTACGCGGCCTGGGCGCCATATCGTGCACTCGCAATTCGGTTTACAAGGGAGCTGCCAGCCGGAATGCGTGGCAGCGGCTCAGGCTCTTGGTAGCAAGCATCATCCTCCACATAGTAGCTGCGGCCATGCTTTACCGGGGCAGGGGTGATCAGGCCCTCACGGGCCCAACGGCGAAGGGTATTGCTGCTGGGCGGCGTCCTGAAGTGATCGTGCGCCCATTCCTCAAGGGTAACTTTGCACATGTTCGTCTCCACGCCGCCGGTGGCGGCAGGTTGGTTGTCAGGCTGCTGGCGCAGGCTCGACGCGGTAATAATCGGTTGCGCGGCAGCGCGGGCAAACCATGGTGCTTACGCCTTCTGCCCATTTGCATGGGGCTGGAATGCGCTCGCTTTCCTTGTGCTTATTGCGGCAACGGCAGCACTTCACGCTGATATCGGACATAGGGAATCCTTCGTCCGCGCATGTCGGCGGGCTTGAGTAGTTGGGGGAGGGGTTAGGCTCGCGCTTCGAAGAGGTCGATCTGCGCTGCCGGGGTTTCGCGGATGGTAATTGCCTCAGCAATGCGCTGCTGGGCGGTACCGAAATGCGCTTCGTCCTGCTCGATGCCGACAAAGCGCCGGCCCAGCTGGATACAGGCAACTCCGGTCGTGCCGCTGCCCATTGTGTTGTCGAGCACCACCTGGCCGGGGTTGGTGTAGGTGGCGATCAGGAACCGCATCCAGCTGACCGGCTTCGGCTTGTGCCAGATAATGTCCTGTCGCAGGTACCAGCCGTCAGCTTGGAGCGCGAAGGCTAGGCGCCAAGGGATGCCAATCAACTGCTTATCTGCCAGCCCGC
The DNA here is from genome assembly GCF_020151015.1 of Pseudomonas sp. p1(2021b). Lineage (NCBI taxonomy): Bacteria > Pseudomonadati > Pseudomonadota > Gammaproteobacteria > Pseudomonadales > Pseudomonadaceae > Pseudomonas > Pseudomonas sp. p1(2021b). Next base: position 3,933,002 of record NZ_CP083746.1, on the reverse strand, counting down.
AATCAACTTTGCGTGCATTCATGGCCTGCCGCTGCTGCGAACGCAGGATCCCAGCCTCACTGATGCCATTCCCTCCGCTGGCGGCACCCAATGTGCTCTTCCCTGTACCGCCGCTGCCTTTCGTGCCACTGGCGTAGCTATCTCCCAGATTCACCCACAGGGTTCCGTCATTCCGCAGCACTCGGCGCACCTCGCGGAACACAGCGACCAGGCTCTCGATAAATTCGCGGGGAGAGGCCTCCAGCCCGATCTGGCCGTCGACCCCGTAGTCGCGCAGTCCGAAATAGGGCGGGCTGGTAATGCAGGTGTGCACTGACTGATCCGGCAGCGTCCGCATCATCTCGATGCAGTCGCCCACCAGGATGCGGTGATTTGATTGTCGCAATGGATTCTCTCCTGGCGTGATGGCACTATGGCTTCAGACGTCATGGCCATATTCATAGCTGGATACGAGGATTTGACATGGAAGATCGGGAAAATAAAAAAATTCCAAGAACATTAGTTGTTGTAAGTGTTGGTTCGCTAATAGTTGCGCTGTATGCAGGGTATTGGCTATTTCTGTTTTTCGGTTTCGATGCCGCTGACACCAATGGAAATTTGGTTGGCGTTAGGTCTGGGACATTCGGGGATGCCTTCGGGGTGCTTAATGCTCTCTTTTCTGGCCTGGCGTTTTTTGGTCTTATTACGACTCTTCTTCTGCAGCGCAAGGATATTGCTGACAGCCAGGTCGATAGCTTGCGTCAGCAGGCCGAGTCGCAATTTTATAATATGTTAAGTCTTCAGCAGTCGGTCGTTTATGATATTGATTTGCAACGAACTAATGGCGGCGGTAATCAAGTCATCACTAAAGGAAGAGACTGCTTCAAAGTGTGGTCCAATAAGTTGCAAAAAGAATATGATGATGCCACCTCTACTAATGAGTCTGACAGGATCAGAGAGGCCTACAGAGAGTTGTGGGATAAGCATCGAGGGGATCTAAGTATTTATTTTAGAAGTTTGTATACTTTGCTTCGGTTTATATCGGAAAGCAGGCATATCAATAAGAAAGTGCTTGGTAGTGTTGCTAGGTCATTAATCTCCGATTATGAGTTGGTTGTCCTGTTTTATAATTGCTTGATGCCAAGCGGTCAAAAGTTTCAGCAATATGCCAATGAGTTTGCAATTTTTGATAACTTGGATGTGACTCTGTTGTTACATCCAAATCATGTGCTGAATCTGGATCGAGAGGCGTTTGGTGACAATGAATTTGCGATTAACTTGTTTGATTATGATGAGGCTGAATTTAATCCTTAGTTTGAGGCTGTGGGTTTTGACCAGTGCTTCATGCTTTTGTACTGTGAAGCAGGACGATTGCTTATAAATTGGGTATTACGGGTGACCGGCATAGGGCCGGACACAAGGAGGTTTTATGTCATTCGAGCCGACTTATCTCGAGAACTTCGAAGACTATCGAGATCCTGAAATCAGGACCCGGGTAACCGGGCCGATCAAGACGCATCCGGAGAGGGCGGACTGTAAGATGACCCATTATTCGGTGACGCTTGCGATTTTCCATGGTGGAAAGGAAGTTCCTGGTACCAAGGAAAGCCTGCGCGGTGAATATGCTGACGGGTATCAGGCGGAAAACTCAGCCTTCGCCCGTGGACGAGAGCTCGTAGACCGGATCATGGCGCTATAACCTCGTCCCCCGGATCTTGCTCAATCATCAACATGCTCTTCCGGTCGAAGGCCAGGGCCAGCCGCGGTGAGATGCTGATTTCGTGCCGCGGCGGGGTGCGAAACTTCGCCGCGTGCAGCCTGCCCAGTGCGTGGATGCCGTGAATCAGCGCCTCGATCATCTGGCTGTAGGTGGCATCTGCCCAGCCGCATATCGCTCGCAAGTGCTGGCCCGTTCGCTTCCTAGCTGACAGCCGCAGCGGTTCAGTGCGCGCCACGGTTCTGTGAGCATCGATTTCGTGGCGCGCGATCCTGAACAGCGCGTGATGCCCGAGCGCTTCGATGTGATGAATCATCAGCGTCATCGCCTCGCCCTGTTCCTCGATCCCGGCCCACTCCATCAGTTCCAGCAGGGCCTGTTTAGTCCCTGGTCGAACCTTCAAGCGCAGGTCTTCTTCCTGTAGGCGCTCGGCCTTTTCGCGCCGGCGCTCGTCACGCTGCTTCTGCGTCAGAGCCATCATCGCCTCCATTGCGCACAAAGCTGGTGCCCGGCCCGATATTGAGCAAGTCGCACACCCGATTGATGATCTTGAGCGCAGCGTCGAACACCTTGGCGTCGTCCGGCTCGCGGGCCAAGCGCTTCATGTTCGGCTGGTGCTCCAGGCAGACCTTGTCGACCAGGCGCCGGGCCAGCCTGCGCAGGTGGTTGGCGCTGTCGTGAACACGAAGGCTCAGCGCAAAGGCCAGGGCCACGTCATCAGGCCGGTACTGGCCGCCGCTGCGGGTGATATACAGCTTTCGCACTGGCTTGCGCATTGATGCGTCGAGAAGGGTTGCCATGTTCGACCTCCTGCAGGCCGCTTGGTGGAAGGTGGAGATGTTCACGCCGCCTTGTTCTTTGCAGCGCGCTTCGGATTTTTCTGCTCAATCTCAAGGTCCATGTCGTTCCAACCGGCCAGAAACCATGAGCCGTGGAACGTGTGAAAGGCGAATGGGTTGGCCATCTTGCCGCCACCGTTGCGGCGGCATTCCCGGCCAAGGTAGTAGACGGTGGGGTGCTCACCATGATCGCTCATGGCCTACCTCTGGCGCTGTTGAACTGGGAAGTCGATATCGAACGCCTCGATGATTCGCACAAGCCGACAGTTGCCGATACCCAGTTCAATCGTGGCCCGGCATCTGGACTTTCCCGCATCACGCAAGGCGATGATCTTTTCGGCTAGATCGCGGTCCTCCTGACTCGGTTCGGCCTTTACCTTCGCCGGCCTGGCTGGTCTAGGCGGGCTGAAGAACCTGAATCCGCCACGAGCCGCTACGCCCCATAGAGCGGTCTTGGTTTCGCCCAGCAGCTTGGCCACCTCGCCACAGGTCATAGTCTTAGCGAGCTCTGCTATCTGCGCGGTGCGGGCCTTGGCTCGGCTTTTGCGCTCACCGTCGGGCTCTTGCTTGACTGGCTTTGCCCGCTTCGGCTTGGGCTCAGGATGTCTGCGCGGCGGTAGAGGCCGGTAGGTGAAGCCCTCCAGCACGACGAGCTGGCCGCCAGACGCGAAGAAGGCCGCGGTTGCGGCCTTCAGGTCGATGGATTGGTTCATGCGAGCTACCTCATGAGGGCTTTGCGAACGAACGGGTCAAGATCGGGCTGATTCAGCAGCCAGCGGCGGTAATCGGGCGGTAGATCGCTGAACTTGGCGCTGCGGTGCTTGCCGAAGCCGATCACGGTTGGAATGCGGGCGTCTTCCGAAATGGTCCAGAGCTCTTCCCAGTCGGCCACAGGGCGGCCCAGCTCAGTAGCTAGGGCGTCGAGGATCTTGATCAGCAGAAGGCGACAGTTCTCCACGTCGTCCAGGGCGGCGTGGGCGTTGCGCAGAAGACCTGGCGCTTGTTCGCGGTAGTGCAGGTAGATCATCGCTGATTGCGAATGGCTGAGGGGACTGCTCGAGGACGCGATAGGCTGCCGAGAACACGCTCTGCAGTTCCTGCATCGTCTCTGTGATCGGGATCTTCGACATGGCGTCGTCGAGTGCCGCAGCCTGGAGATCAGCTTGAGACTTGCCATCGTTCAGCCAGGCCAGAAGGCGCCGGCCGGTATCCGGGCTGACAACCTCCGGCTGATCGAAGAGACGGGTACGGTCCTTGGTGGTCACGGCGACGTTTCCATCGTGTAGCAGGTCGAGCACCACAGTGAACTCGTAGTCAGAACCGTCACGCTGCTCGGACTTCATGCCCAGTTTGAGGATCTTCTTGCCTTCGCCCTGAACCGTCTTGGTCTTGCTGCGCATGGTGCAGATGATGTGCAGCGGGCTGGTCAGGATGGACTCTTTGCGCTCGTCGCCCTGGTAGCGCTCAGGCGAGAACGCTCCGACCGTCTTCCAGTCGAGCTGGGCGGCCAGGCGGGGTGTTGTGCTCATGGTTACCTCAGGAGGTGATGCAGCCTGCGTAAGCGCTGGCGAGCATCCAGGCGGTGCAGAGGGAAAGGGTGATTAAGCTGCCGCGCAACATGGCGAGGCGACGGGCTCGCTGGTAGCCGGTCATGGCCGCACGCGGACGGCGATGCGCCGGCCCTTCATTGTCACGCCGAGACTGCGCTTGAGGCTCGCCACCGGCGTCTCCCGTGGCAGGCCCACAGCGCTCTCTGCTTGGTTCGGTAGCGGAACGACATCCGCAGGATCGACCCAGGCCGGGTACAGCCCTGAGATCATGGACAATTTCGTCTCTGGTCGGCGCGCTGCCGGTGGCCCGGTAGCGGCAAACTCACTCTACCAGGTCAATGAACTGGGGCCCGAGCTATTGAATCAGGGTGGCAAGACCTACCTGATGATGGGTAGCGAAGCGGGGAGCATTACGCCCCTTGGCCCGGCTTTGACACCAACAATCGCGTCGAGCGGAGGCGGTGGGCAAGGCGCTGGTTCGACAGTGAACGTGAGCATCACGATCAATAGCGATGGCTCAAGCCAGATGGAGTCGAGCAGCCCAATGCTCGGGCAGTTTGGAAGGGAAATTGGCGATTTTGTCGAGATGAAGTACCGCAAGCTGTTGAGCATGGACCTGCGTCCTGACGGTGCCATTGGCAGGGCCATGCAGCGGCGCTGAGATCACTTCAGGACGGCGCGTGCCTTTTCCAGCACGATTTTTTCGAGCTGGCTGAATGTCATGTCACGAGCATTCTCGATCTCAAAGTTAATGCCGATACCGGCGCCGCCATAGCAGCCGTCGGTATCGAACTCCAAATCAATGTGGCTTGAAACCAACTGCAAACGCTCATCATCAGCTTCGTCGGTTACGGAGATGCTGGAAACGGTGAGTTTCATGCTGGACCTCACACCTTGGTTGAAAGCCAACATCCTATCGAGATCACTATGGCGATAGAAACCTTTCGTTGGCCCACCGAGCGCGGCGAGACTCCTGACATCCAATACCGGGTGCGGGAGTCTCGATTCGGCGGCGGGTATCGGCAGATCGTCGGTGACGGACCGAACAACAAAGAAGACAGCTACCTGGCGATCGATCTGGGAGTGAATGTATGAGTGCCGGCCTGAAGGTCTACGACCCGAGCGGCCTGCTGCTCCTCGACATGACCAGTTCGATCAGCCAAATGATGGGGTATGTGGATACAGGCGCTGCCAATGGTTCGCTCTCGATTCCGCTGCCTCCGGCCGGCAAGGAGCTGTTCTATGCCGTCACTGAGCTGTCGGTGCAGAACAAGTACCTGGGAAAGCGGCCGGGGGTAACCCTCAGTGTCGGTGCATCCAGCGCGACGCTATCTTGGCAGTACTCATATCCGGGCGGTTGGGGGTGGCGCTGATCCGCCTGCCCGATCAGCCCGGCTACCCCGACGAGATCGCCTGGCCCGCGCCGCCGGCCTGATCAACTGAACGACAGCCTGCCAACGAAGACAACCGCCAGATGGCGGTATTTTTTTGGCCGGAGAAAACCCATGACCGCACGCGGCGTACGCAACAACAACCCCGGCAACATCGATTTCAACCCCCGGAACGACTGGGTGGGCCAGCTGGGCCTGGAGGTGCGCGCCGCTAAGCCGCGATTCGCCCGCTTCGATACCCCAGAGAACGGCATCCGCGCCCTGGGCAAGCTGCTCATCGCCTACCGCGGCAAAGATAGCATGCCCGGCGTGGGCGGGAAGGGCATCGACACGGTGTTTGAGACCATCAACCGCTGGGCGCCGGCGAACGAGAACGACACCCAGGCCTACGCCTCGGCCGTTGCCAAGCGCCTGGGCGTCCGCACCACCGACCCGATCAACATCAAGGACCCGGCCACGCTGCGGGTGTTCGTCGAGAGCATCATCATCCATGAGAACGGCGGCAACCCGTACAAGCCCGAAGTGATCGACGAGGGCGTGCGGAGGGCGCTGGCGTGAGCGGGTGGGCCTTACGCGCTGCGGGCGCCGGCCTGCTCATCCTGCTCGGCATGGCCGTCGGTACCTGGGCCACTACCAGCCACTTCCGGCCGGCGCTCGACGCGGCGCAGGACCGGGTTGCCGAGTGCGCCGCCGCGCGTGACAACCTCGCCGGGTTGGCGCAGGAGCAGGGCAAGGCCCTGGGCGATTTGACCCGGGCCGCGAACGAACGCCAAGCCCGGGCGGAGCAGGCCGTGAAGGATGCACAGGCCAGCGCCCAGGCCGACTTCGCCGCGGCAAATCGACTGCAGCAGGAGTGCACCGGTGGCGACCAGTGCGCGGCTGCCACGGCCATCATCGACAAGGAGCTGGGGTTATGAGCCTGGGGCTGAAATTGCGTTTCTGTGGGAGCGGCGCGTGGCGGTTTCGAGCTACAAGCCGCGTAATTCGTGGTCTTGCGTGTGGGAGCGGGCTGGTTCTGACCCTGGGCCTAGCTGGGTGCGGCGGGAAGGTCGAGCCACAGGTCCAGCATGTTCGCGTCGAGGTACCAGTCCAGGTGCCGTGTCGCGCGCCGGAAGTCGCTGTGCCGCCTTGGGCTGCTGCCGGCCTGCGCAAGACCGACAGCCTGGAGGTGAAGGTGAGGGCGCTGCTGGCGGAGCGTAGGCAGCGGATCGGGTATGAACGATTGCTGGAAGCTGCAGTAAACGCCTGCCAGTGAGGCGTTTACTGTCCAAAATCAAGCCCTGCTGACAGCCTTTACAGCACTGCTTAGCTTCTGGCTTTCAAAGATTTTTGCGTACCCTGCTTGCAAGCAATCGTACTGATACATCGTCCGAAGCAGCCAGATTTTTTGCCACAGCGAATCATTCATAGGGTGCTGTGTCACATTGAGGTTCAGCAGAGCCGCCTCTCGCATATCAATCACCGAGCCATGAGAGTGATAGTGCCCGCGGGTAGCCATCTTTGAGATGGTTTCATCAATAGCTTCTGGCACATGCGACATCATACCGCGAGATAACAGCTCTCGCGCAAGCTTTTCAGTCTGGCCGCGCGTGGTCAGAGCTAGTTGGTACTCGATTGGGTTGAACGATCCTGCAGGTGCATTGAGAATGAACTCGACCGGAACGCCATTGTAGGATGGATCGATCGGACCCAGTTCGGACTCCACGCCCATCATTATGGTAGACCCCGTTAAGGCAATGACAGTGCCATTGCTTTTGGCTCGACGCGGGACGATTACCCGTAAGTCAGGAGCGGCCTGCTGCAGCAGGGAGCAGATCTTCTCAGTTGGGTCGGTGTATCCACCATTAGTCTCGAGTAGCAGGTCTATTGGCTTGCCAAGAGCGCCGCGCAAAAGCTCTGCAAACAGGACATCATCACCCATGTCGATCTGGGCTCCGGACTGCTCGCACTCAGTGAAATAAACGATCAACTCACGTCCGGTATCTTCTTGTATGTCAGAGATCAGTTGCTGACGAAGATACCGGTCTTTGTGCGTGACCCAGAAAAGCGGGGATTGAGGCGGAAGCGTCTTAGAGCGGGGGAAGCAGTCCGGCATGCTGGCGAGCGTCCTGATCGTCGTTGGAATAGTGGCGCTCACCAAGAGCGAATGCCGTCAACCCAGCATTCATACGCTCGCTGGCTTGGCGAATAGCCTCATATGGGTCACGGCTTGGAGGGGACGTTACCTCGTCTTTGACGAGAACCTGGTCCGTCCTGGTCCCGAAAAGATTGCGGGCCTGAGCCATCGCGCTTGACTCGTGAAAAAATACGCTGCTCATAAGCTGCTCCATCAAAGATCAGCGGCATTTGTCAATAATTACTTATCCACAGGATGTGCACACTGTACAGACAAGGTGGCTCGCGATTATCTCCACGTCAAGCTTCAAGTCAAATCATATTTGAGATGCCAGCGGTTTTGAGTCGTGAACCTGGGATACTCCCTCACTGCATGGCGACGAGCGGTGTGCTCTCGACTCTGTAGTGATACTGTTCATTTATACAGTGTTCGGGTCTTCATGGCTAGACCAGATGCTGGTGGCGTGGGGCTTAGGAAGAGGAGGGTTGGCAGAACGCCAGAGGAGGGATAGATGCTCGGGAAATCTTCCCCAAAATGCATCCGTAAACGCCTGATTATATTGAGTTCATAACGAACGAAAACGGCGCCTGTGCAGGGCGCCGATTTAGATTTAACGTACTGATTTCATTGGGATTTGGTCGAATTACTATGGCGTCCCAGGCTTTTATGCCATAGAGCGTATAGGTCATCGTGTGCATTGGGGTTCGAAGGCCGCCCCAATTTCTCCGTGTTCGATTGTCAGTCGCGGGATTATGCGGGAACGCTCCCTGGAGCGCCACGGGTGTGCATGGCTTGGGGGTTCGGTGCATGGTCGATCGCGCGCAGTCGTAATGCTGAAGCCCTGCACCTCGCCCCTGCCACGTATCATCGTGTTACATATTCATTCGCCCCCTGCGACTATGGTGCAGCGGCCCCGTTTCCCCATCCGCCGCTAACATATTGTTTCAATGGCGAGGATTCGCCCCGTTGTCGCTCTATTCGGATTACACAGGAAGCTTTGCCGATGCAGTCAGCCTATACCGTCCTCATCCTGCTGACGCTGGTAAGTGTGTCGAAACTGGTCGGTCGGGTGGTCCCGCTGCCATTGCCGCTGGTGCAGATCGCCGCCGGCGCGCTGCTGGCCTGGCCGACCCTGGGCCTGCACGTGGCGCTGGATCCGGAGCTGTTCCTGTTCCTGTTCCTGCCACCGCTGCTGTTCGCCGACGGCTGGCGCATGCCCAAGCGCGAACTGTGGCGCCTGCGTGGGCCGGTGGTGGCCTTGGCGGTGGGGCTGGTGCTGTTCACCGTGGTCGGTGCGGGCTACTTCATCCACTGGATCGTGCCGAGCATTCCCTTGCCGGTGGCCTTCGCCCTGGCGGCGGTACTGTCGCCCACCGACGCCGTGGCGGTATCGGCCATCGCCCAGGATCGCCTGCCCACCCCGTTGATGCACATGCTCCAGGGCGAGGCGCTGATGAACGATGCGTCGGGCCTGGTGACCTTCAAGTTCGCCCTGGCTGCGGCGATCACCGGGGTGTTCTCGCTGACCGAGGCAAGCGTGACCTTCGTCATCGTTGCCCTGGGCGGCCTGGCGGTCGGCGTGGCCCTGAGTTGGCTGATCGGGCGGCTGCGGGCCTGGATGATCGCTCGCGGCTGGGACGATCCGGCGACTCACGTGGTGTTCATGTTGCTGCTGCCGTTCGCCGCCTATGTGCTGGCCGAGCGCCTCGGTGTGTCGGGCATTCTGTCCGCGGTGGCGGCCGGCATGATGCAGAGCTGGCTCGACCTGCTGCCGCGCCAGACCAGCACGCGCCTGCTCAACCGCAGTGTGTGGTCGCTGTTGGAGTTCGCCTTCAATGGCCTGATCTTCCTGCTGCTGGGTCTGCAGTTGCCGGACATCATCAAGGCTGTGGTCAGCGACGAAGCTACCGTATGGCCGACCCTGGCCTGGCGCTGCCTGGATGTGGTGGCGATCTTCGTGGCGCTGGTGGCGCTGCGCTTCGTCTGGGTGCAGAGCATCTGGCGTGCGATCGGCGTGGTACGCCGTTGGCGCGGCAAGCCGGAGCTGGTGCTGGTGCCCACCACCCGGTCCTGCCTGCTGTTGACGCTCGGTGGCGTACGCGGGGCGGTGACCCTGGCAGGCGTGATGTCGGTGCCATTGCTGATGGGGGCGGGCAAGGCCTTCCCCGAGCGTGACCTGCTGATCTTCATCGCCGCCGGCGTGATCCTGCTGTCGCTGGTCAGCGCCTGCGTCGCCTTGCCGCTGTTGCTGCGTGGGGTCACCAGGAGCCCGGACGAACGCCTGCGCCAGGAGGTACAGGACGCCTGGCGGCGCACGGCGGAGGCGGCCATCCATGCCTTGGAGGCCGAGGAGGTGGTCGATGCCAATGCGCCTCAGGATGCAGCCCAGGCGACCTTGGCGGTGGAGCTCAAGGCGCGTTTGATGGCCGAGTACCGTGATGAGTTGGACAGCTACAACGACACGGCCGAAGCTCGGGCCCTGGCCGAGCAGATGGACCTGCTGGAGCGGCGGTTGCGGGTGCGGGCCCTGCGGGCGCAGCGGCTGGCGTTGTACGAGCTGCATCGCAAGCACTTGGTGGGCGATGAGGTGGTGCGCCAGGTGCTGGGGGAGCTGGACATGAGCGAGGCGAACCTGGGGCAGGTCAGGTAGGGCCATATCTGGCCCATTCGCGGGACAAGCCCGCTCCTACAGGGTTCGCGCTGCTTTCAAGATAACAGGGCCCTGTGGGAGCGGTTTTACCCGCGAAACGGGGCGCAAAGCGCCCCAGGCCAATCAGCGGTTCTGCAGGAATTCGCGAATCCGCTCGGCGGCCTCGATGCACTCGGCCAGCGGCGCAACCAGCGCCATGCGCACCCGACCCGCGCCCGGGTTCACGCCATCGACCTCACGCGACAGGTACGACCCCGGTACCACGGTCACATGCTGGGCTTCGAACAGGTCACGAGTGAAATCGGCATCGCAGCCCGGCACCTTGGCCCACAGGTAGAAACTGCCGTCCGGGCGCTGCACGTCCATCACTGGCTGGAGAATCGCCAGCACCGCGTCGTACTTGGCCCGGTACTGGTCGCGGTTTTCACGGACATGGGCCTCGTCCTGCCAGGCGGCGATGCTGGCCAGCTGGGTTTGCACCGGCATGGCGCAACCGTGATAGGTGCGATACAGCAGGAACGGCTTGATGATCGAGGCGTCGCCGGCGACGAAGCCCGAGCGCAGGCCTGGCAGGTTGGAGCGCTTGGACAGGCTGTGGAACACCACGCAACGCTTGAAGTCGCTGCGGCCAAGCTCGGCACAGGCACTCAGCAGGCCTGGTGGCGGGGCATCTTCGTCGAAGTACAGCTCGCTGTAGCACTCGTCGGCGGCGATCACGAAATCGTGCTCGTCGGCCAGGGCGATCAGCTTCTTCAGCGTGTCCATCGGCACCAGGGCGCCAGTGGGGTTGCCCGGGGAGCACAGGAACAGGATCTGGCAGCGCTGCCAGACCTCGGCCGGTACGGCATCGAAGTCCGGGTTGAAGCCGTTGCTTTCCAGGCATGGCAGGTAATGCGGGGTGGCGCCGGCCAGCAGGGCTGCGCCTTCGTAGATCTGGTAGAACGGGTTGGGGCTGACCACCAGGCCGTCATCGGCGCGGTTGACCACGGCTTGGGTGAAGGCGAACAGCGCCTCGCGGGTGCCGTTGACCGGCAGGATGTGGCGGTCGGCGTCGAGCCAGCCGGCCGGCACGCCGAAGCGGCGTTCGCACCATTGGCCAATGGCCTGGCGCAGCGCGGGCAGGCCGATGGTGCTGGGGTACACCGCCAGCTTGTCGAGGTTGTCGGCCATGGCCTTGGCGACGAACGCCGGTGATTCATGCTTCGGTTCGCCGATCGACAGGGCGATGGCGCGTTTGTCCGCCGCAGGCTTCACGCTGCCCAGCAGGGCACGCAGTTTCTCGAACGGGTAGGGCTGAAGCTGGGTCAGGGCATGGTTCATCGGCGCAAGGTCTCGTCAATCGTTAGAAGGTCACGCGGGTGGTGCTGGTGTCGCTGGCCTGGCCAGCCTGCAGCTGCTTGATGATCGCTTCCTGCAGGCGCAGGCACAGCTGCGGGTCCGACAGCGGCTGGTTGTCGGCGTCGGTGATGAAGAACACGTCCTCCACCCGTTCGCCGAGGGTGGCGATCTTGGCGTTCTGCAGCGACAGGTCGAACTCCAGGAAGATACGCCCGATGCGCGCCAGCAGGCCGGGGCGGTCGGGGGCGGTGATTTCCAGGATGGTCACCGGCCGCTGGGCGTCATTGTGGATGGTCACCTGCGGGGCGAAGGTGAAGTGCTTGAGCTGGCGCGGCACCCGACGCTGGATGATGGTCGGGTAGTCCTCAGGGTTGCGCAGGGCCTCGGCCAGGCCGTCGCGGATCTGCTTGACCCGCTGCGGGTTATCGCCGATCGAGCCGCCGTCGTTGTCCAGGACGATATAGGTGTCGAGGGTGAACTGGCTGCTGGAGGTGATGATCCGCGCGTCATGGATGTTCAGGTTGAGCTGGGACATCGCCGCCACGGTCACGGCGAAGAAGTCGTGCTGGTCGGGGGCATAGATGAAGATCTGCGTGCCGCCCTCGAACTCGCGCTGGGTGGTTTCCTTGATCAAGACCAGCGGGCCGCCGTCGGCCGGCTGCTGGAGGATCGCGTCGCTGTGCCAGGCAATGTCGGCGGCGGTGTGCTTGAGGAAGTAGTCGTCGCCCAACTGGGCCCACAGCTGTTCCACATCGTCCGGGTCGGTGCCTTCGCGCACCAGGATGTCCAGCGCGGCGGTCTGTGTCTGGCGGATCTGCTCCTCGCGGTCCAGCGGGTTCTCCAGGCCGCGGCGCAGGGCGCGCTTGGTCTCGGTGTAGAGCTGGCGCAGCAGGCTGGCGCGCCAGGAGTTCCACAGGCTGGGGTTGGTGGCGTTGATGTCGGCCACGGTCAACACGTAGAGGTAGTCCAGGCGGGTTTCGTCGCCCACGTGCAGGGCGAAGTCGTTGATCACCTGCGGGTCGGAGAGGTCCTTGCGCTGGGCGGTGGTGGACATCACCAGGTGGTTCTGGACCAGCCAGACGATCAGCCGGCTGTCCCACGCCGGTAGCTGGTGGCGTGCGCAGAAGGCCTGCGCATCCACGGCGCCCAGCTCGGAGTGGTCGCCTTGGCGGCCCTTGCCGATGTCATGGTAGAGGCCGGCCAGGTAGATCAGCTCAGGCTTGGGCAGGCGCCCCATGAGCTTGCTGGCCAGGGGGAATTTCTCCGAGACCGGGGTGTACTGCAGCTTGCGCAGGTGCTTGATCAGGTTGAGGGTGTGGGCGTCGACCGTATAGATGTGGAACAGGTCGTGCTGCATCTGCCCGACGATCAGGCCGAACTCCGGCAGGTAGCGCCCGAGGATGCCGTAGCGGTTCATCCGCCGCAGGTTGCGGTGGATGCCGATCTCGCACTTGAACAGCTCGATGAACAGGCTGGTATTGCGGATGTCGTTGCGGAACTTGTCGTTGATCAGGTGGCGATGTTCGCGCAACTGACGCACGGTGTCGGCTCGCACGCCCTTGATCTCCGGGTGCTGGGCCATCAGCACGAAGATTTCCAGCATGGCGAACGGGGTACGCTTGAACACCGCCGGGTTGACCGTCTCGATATAGCCATCATGCAGCCGGAAGCGAGCGTTCAACGGTTGGGTGGTGCCGCTGTCATCGTCGGCGAGAATGACTTCCTCGAAATGCTGGATGATCAGGTCGCACAGCTGGCTGATGCTCATCACCACCCGGTAGTACTGGGTCATGAACTGCTCGATGGCGCGCTTGGGGTTCTCGTCGCCGTAGCCGAGCAATGCGGCGATGCTGCGCTGGTGGTCGAACAGCAGGCGGTCCTCGGCGCGCCCGGCGAGCATGTGCAGGGCATAGCGCACCCGCCACAGGAAGGCCTGGGAAGAGGCCAGCAACTCGTTCTCGCTTTCCAACAGGAAGCCTTCGTCGGCCAAGGCGTGGAGGTTCAGGGTGCCGTACTGGCGGCGGGCCACCCAGAGCACGGTCTGGATGTCGCGCAGGCCGCCCGGGGATCCCTTGACGTTAGGCTCGAGGTTGTACTCGGTGTCGTTGTACTTGTGGTGGCGGGCCTTGAGCTCGGCGCGCTTGGCCAGGAAGAACTCCTTGCTCGGCCACATATGTTCGGTGCTGGTGACGCCCAGCATGCGTTGGCGCAAGGCCTCGGGGCCGGCGATGGTGCGGCTTTCCATCAGGTTGGTGATCACCGTCAGGTCGGCCTTGGCCTGTTCGGCGCATTCCTCCACGGTGCGCACGCTCTGGCCCACTTCCAGGCCGATGTCCCACAGCAGGGTGAGGAAGCGTTCGATGGCGTCGCGGTACTGCTCGTGCTCGGCGCTGTCGAGCAGGATCAGCAGGTCGATGTCCGACCAGGGGTGCAGCTCGCCACGGCCGTAGCCGCCGACGGCGACCAGGGCGATACCGGCCTGGTCGCGCCAGTCGAACTGGTTCCAGGCCTGTTGCAGGATATTGTCGACGAACCAGGCGCGGTCCTCGATGAGTGGGCGGATCTCGCCGCCTTCGCGAAAGCGCCGGTCGAGCACCGCGCCGGCCTGGCGGATGGCTTTCTTGAAGGCAGCGATGGGGCTTGCCTTGAGCGCCAGTTCCGCCTGGAACTGGCCACGGTCGAACAGCTCGGGATCCACCTGGGGCATCGAGTCGCGTTCCTGTGTTGTTGGCCCTGGGGCGGGTCAGGCCGAGGTGCGCGGCAGGGTGTCGTCCTTGCGCAGGGTGAAGATCTCGTAGCCGGTGGCGGTCACCAGGATGGTGTGCTCCCACTGGGCGGACAGCTTGCGGTCCTTGGTGATGGCGGTCCAGCCGTCGCCCAGCACCTTGGTGTCGGCCCTGCCCTGGTTGATCATCGGCTCGATGGTGAAGGTCATGCCTTCCTTGAGTTCCATGCCGGTGCCGGCGCGGCCGTAGTGCAGGACCTGCGGTTCTTCGTGGAACACCTTGCCGATGCCATGGCCGCAGAATTCGCGTACCACCGAGAAGCCGTTCTTCTCCGCGTGCTTCTGGATCACCTCGCCGATATCGCCCAGGCGGCAGCCCGGCTTGACCAGCTCGATGGCCTTGTACATGCATTCCTGGGTGACCTTGGACAGGCGCTCGGCCCAGGGCGCGACGGTGCCGACGTGGAACATACGGCTGGTATCGCCGTGGTAGCCGTCCTTGATCACGGTGACATCGATGTTGAGGGTGTCGCCATCCTTGAGCGGCTTCTCGTTGGGGATGCCGTGGCAGACCACGTGGTTGATCGAGGTGCAGATCGACTTGGGGAAGCCTTTGTAGTTGAGCGGCGCCGGGATCGCCTGCTGGACGTTGACGATATAGTCGTGGCAGAGGCGGTCGAGCTCCTCGGTGGTGACACCGGGCTTGACGTGTTCTTCGATCATCTCGAGGACTTCGGCGGCCAGGCGGCCGGCGATGCGCATCTTCTCGATGTCTTCTGCGGTCTTGATGGTGACGGTCATACAGGCTCTCTACGGCGCCCTGGGGGCGCGAACAAACGGGAAAAGCCGGATTCTAGCAGAGCGGGGCGTCAATCTGTGGGGATAAAGGCGCAGGTTCTGCTGTCTAGTCAGTAGGCAATTCTGGCGCGATTGCCCACAGGCTGCAAAAGCCGCTGACGGACGAGGCATCATCCGGGTTCCGTTCGCCCGCGGTCTGTGGTATAAAATGCGCCGCTTTCGGGGGAGGTCCCCGGAAGCCTTAACCCACACACGTGTCGACACGATGACCTGGGTGCCCCAAGCTCGCGAGCCTGTGGGTTGGTCATTGGGATACGTGGAGGCCCAACCCGACTTATCAAGGAACTATCATGTCCCAAGTCAACATGCGCGATATGCTGAAGGCCGGTGTGCACTTCGGCCACCAGACCCGTTACTGGAACCCGAAAATGGGCAAGTTCATTTTCGGCGCGCGCAACAAGATCCACATCATCAACCTGGAAAAAACCCTGCCGATGTTCAACGACGCTCTGTCGTTCGTCGAGCGCCTGGCCCAGGGCAAGAACAAGATCCTGTTCGTCGGCACCAAGCGTTCCGCTGGCAAGATCGTCGCCGAGCAAGCTGCTCGTTGCGGTTCGCCATACGTTGACCACCGCTGGTTGGGCGGCATGCTGACCAACTACAAGACCATCCGTGCTTCGATCAAGCGTCTGCGCGACCTGGAAACCCAGGCCGAAGATGGCACCTTCGCCAAGCTGACCAAGAAAGAAGCCCTGATGCGCAGCCGCGACCTGGAAAAACTGGATCGCAGCCTGGGCGGTATCAAGGACATGGGTGGCCTGCCTGACGCACTGTTCGTCATCGACGTCGAGCACGAGCGCATCGCCATCACCGAAGCCAACAAGCTGGGCATCCCGGTCATCGGCGTTGTCGATACCAACAGCAGCCCGGAAGGCGTTGACTACGTCATCCCAGGCAACGACGACGCCATCCGCGCCATCGAGCTGTACATGACTTCGATGGCTGACGCCGTCATCCGCGGCCGCAACAACGTTGCCGGCGGCACCGAAGTCTACGCTGAAGAAGCGGCTGCACCTGCTGCCGAGTAATTGACGCCCGGCGTCTACTTGGCACGCAAAAAGGGGGCTAGGCCCCCTTTTTGCCACCTTGAAATCCTGCTGTCAGCACCT
The DNA here is from genome assembly GCF_020151015.1 of Pseudomonas sp. p1(2021b). Taxonomy (NCBI): domain Bacteria; kingdom Pseudomonadati; phylum Pseudomonadota; class Gammaproteobacteria; order Pseudomonadales; family Pseudomonadaceae; genus Pseudomonas; species Pseudomonas sp. p1(2021b). Next base: position 3,916,730 of record NZ_CP083746.1, on the reverse strand, counting down.
TTGCGCATCATGGGGCTGCTGAAGTGACAGCAGTGGATTTGCAGAATTGAACGCCCGTGACGAGCGGGTGGAATGGTTGAAAAACTTTCCAAGAGGATTTTGAAATGGCAGCAATTACTGCAGCGCTGGTCAAAGAACTGCGCGAGCGTACCGGCGAAGGCATGATGGACTGCAAGAAGGCCCTGGAAAAGGCCGGCGGCGACATCGAAAAAGCCATTGATGACATGCGCGCTTCCGGCGCCATCAAGGCCGCCAAGAAGGCTGGCAACGTTGCCGCCGAAGGCGCCATCGCGGTCAAGACCGACGGCAAGTCCGCTGTCCTGCTGGAAGTGAACTCGCAGACCGACTTCCTGGCCCTGCAAGACGACTTCAAGACCTTCGTTGCCGAAAGCATCGAAGAAGCCTTCGCCCAGAAGCTGACCGACGCCGCGCCGCTGATCGCTTCGCGCGAAGCCGCTCGTGAAGCCCTGGTCGCCAAGTGCGGCGAGAACGTCAACATCCGTCGCCTGGCGCGCGTTGAAGGCGACGTCGTCGGCGCCTACCTGCACGGCAACAAGATCGGCGCTGCTGTCGTCCTGAAGGGCGGCGACGTCGAGCTGGCCAAGAACATCGCCATGCACGTTGCAGCTTCGAACCCTGAGTTCCTGGATTCGTCGGAAATCTCCGCCGAGGCCATCGAGCGCGAGAAGAACGTCTTCCTGCAGCTGAACGCCGACAAGATCGCTGGCAAGCCGGAAAACATCGTTGAGAACATGATCAACGGTCGTATCACCAAGTTCAAAGCCGAAGCCTCGCTGAAAGAGCAGGCCTTCGTCATGAACCCGGAAGTCAAGGTTGGCGAACTGGCCAAGAAAGCCGGTGCTGAAATCGTTTCCTTCACCTACTTCAAGGTCGGCGAAGGCATCGAGAAGCCTGTCGACAACTTCGCTGAAGAAGTTGCCGCCCAGGTAGCTGCCGCCAAGCAGTAAGACAGCTCCGTCTGTCGCCCCAAAGAGGCTGCCCGCTCACGCGCGCAGCCTCTTTGTCAAAACGGATGCGGGTTTACCCCTCGCGCATCCGCTGGCGCTGAAGCAGCGCCACGCTACAGTTAGCAGGCTGCAAACAGCCCGCACGAATTTTCTAAATGCACGCCCCAGGAGAAACTCGCAATGGCCCAGCAGGTGAGTGGTCGCCAACCTCGCTATAAACGCATTTTGCTCAAACTTAGCGGCGAGGCCCTGATGGGCTCGGAAGAGTTCGGGATCGACCCGAAGGTACTGGACCGCATGGCCCTGGAAGTCGGCCAGTTGGTCGGCATCGGCGTCCAGGTCGGGCTGGTGATCGGCGGCGGCAACCTGTTCCGCGGTGCAGCGCTCAGCGCCGCCGGCATGGACCGCGTCACCGGCGACCATATGGGCATGCTGGCCACCGTGATGAACGCCCTGGCCATGCGTGACGCCCTGGAGCGTTCGAACATCCCGGCGCTGGTCATGTCGGCCATTTCCATGGTCGGCGTCACCGACCATTACGACCGCCGCAAAGCTATTCGTCACCTCAACTCCGGGGATGTGGTAATTTTCTCCGCCGGTACCGGCAACCCGTTCTTCACCACCGACTCCGCTGCCTGCCTGCGCGCCATCGAGATCGATGCCGACGTGGTGTTGAAGGCGACCAAGGTCGACGGTGTGTACACTGCCGATCCATTCAAGGACCCGCACGCCGAGAAATTCGATCACCTGACCTACGACGAGGTCCTGGATCGCAAGCTCGGTGTCATGGACCTGACCGCAATCTGCCTGTGCCGCGACCACAAGATGCCATTGCGGGTATTCAACATGAACAAGCCTGGCGCCCTGCTGAACATCGTGGTGGGTGGCGCTGAAGGTACTCTGATCGAGGAAGGCCAAGCATGATCAACGACATCAAGAAAGACGCGCAGGAGCGCATGGGCAAGTCCATCGAGGCCCTGGCTCGCAACCTGGCGGCGATCCGTACCGGTCGCGCCCACCCCAGCATCCTGGACAGCGTCAAGGTCCCGGCCTGGGGAAGCGAGATGCCGCTGAACCAAGTGGCTGCGATCACCGTCGAGGACGCCCGTACCCTGAAGATCGTCGCTCACGACAAGAACCTCAGCGCCGCCATCGAGAAGGCTATCCTGACCTCCGATCTGGGCCTGAACCCGTCCAGCGCGGGCACCACCATCCGTGTGCCGATGCCGGCCCTGACCGAGGAAACCCGCAAGGGCTACACCAAGCAGGCCAGCGGCGTCGCCGAGGACGCCAAGGTGGCTGTGCGCAACGTGCGTCGCGATGCATTGGCTGACCTCAAGAAGCTCACCAAGGACAAGGAAATCAGCGAAGACGAAGAGCGTCGTGCCGCGGACGAGATCCAGAAGCTGACCGACAAGTTCGTCGCTGAAATCGATGCTGCGTTCAAGGCCAAGGAAAAGGACCTGATGGCCGTCTGAGGCCGGGGTTTCTTTCATGGAAAAGACCAAGCCAGCGGCATCGCCTTCGGTGCCGCGTCACGTCGCGATCATCATGGATGGCAACAACCGCTGGGCCAAGCGACGCCTGCTGCCCGGCGTCGCCGGGCACAAGGCCGGTGTCGATGCGGTTCGTGCGGTGATCGAAGTCTGCGCCGAGGCCGGGGTCGAGGTGCTGACCCTCTTCGCCTTCTCCAGCGAGAACTGGCAGCGGCCGGCCGATGAGGTCGGTGCGCTCATGGAGCTGTTCTTCACGGCCCTGCGCCGCGAGGCCAAGCGCCTGAACGAGAACAAGATCAGCCTGCGCATCATCGGCGACCGCTCGCGCTTCCACCCCGAATTGCAGGCCGCCATGCGCGAAGCCGAGGCCCTGACCGCCGGCAACGACCGCTTCATCCTGCAGATCGCTGCCAACTACGGTGGTCAGTGGGACATCGCCCAGGCCGCGCAACGCCTGGCGCGTGAAGTTCAGGCCGGCCACCTGCGTCCCGAGGACATCACCCCGGGCCTGTTGCAGACCTGCCTGGCCACAGGCGACCTGCCGTTGCCCGACCTGTGCATCCGCACCGGGGGCGAACATCGCATCAGCAACTTCCTGCTGTGGCAGCTGGCCTATGCCGAGCTGTACTTCTCCGACCTGTACTGGCCGGACTTCAAACACGAGGCCATGCGTACCGCCCTGGCCGATTTCGCTTCGCGCCAGCGCCGCTTCGGTAAGACCAGCGAGCAGGTCGAGGCTGGAGCTCGTGCTTAATGCTTAAACAACGCATCATTACTGCGCTGATCCTGCTGCCGGTCGCGCTGGGTGGTTTCTTCCTGCTCAACGGCGGGGACTTCGCCCTGTTCATCGGCCTGGTCGTCACCCTCGGCGCCTGGGAATGGGCGCGCCTGGCCGGGCTCGTCGCCCAGCCGTTGCGCCTGGCCTATGCGGCGGTGGTCGCTGGGGCGCTGATGCTGCTTTACCTGATGCCCGACCTGGCGCCCTGGGTGCTCGGCGCCTCGGTAATCTGGTGGGGGCTGGCCACCTGGCTGGTGCTCACCTATCCACGCAGCAGCGAGCTGTGGAGCAGTGCTGCCTGCCGCCTGCTGATCGGGCTGCTGGTGCTGCTGCCGGCCTGGCAGGGCCTGGTGCTGCTCAAGCACTGGCCGCTGGGCAACTGGCTGATCCTGGCGGTCATGGTGCTGGTGTGGGCCGCCGATATCGGTGCGTACTTCTCCGGTCGAGCGTTCGGCAAGCGCAAGCTGGCGCCGCAGGTCAGCCCGGGTAAAAGCTGGGAAGGCGTCTACGGCGGCATGGCGGTGAGCCTGCTGATCACCCTGGGTGTGGGCCTGGCCCGCGACTGGAGCATCGGCGATGTGCTGCTCGGCCTGCTGGGCGCGGTGGTCGTGGTGATGTCCTCGGTGATCGGTGACCTGACCGAGAGCATGTTCAAGCGCCGTGAAGGCATCAAGGACAGCAGCAATTTGCTGCCTGGCCATGGTGGCGTGCTCGACCGTATCGACAGCCTGACCGCGGCGATCCCGATGTTCGCCGTTCTGCTCTGGGCTGCCGAATGGGGTGTGATGTGAGCCATCCACAACGTATCACGGTGCTGGGTGCCACCGGTTCCATCGGCCTGAGTACCCTGGACGTCATCGCGCGTCATCCGGAGCGCTACCAGGTGTTCGCCCTGAGCGGCTATTCCCGTCTCGATGAATTGCTGGCCCTGTGCGAGCGGCACCGCCCGGCCTATGCCGTGGTGCCCAGCGCCGAGGCTGCCGTGCGCTTGCGCGACGGCCTGGCGGGTGTCGGTTGCACCACCGAGGTGCTGGAAGGGGAGGCCGGGCTGTGCCAGGTCGCCTCGGCGCCGGAGGTGGATGCGGTGATGGCCGCCATCGTCGGTGCCGCAGGCCTGCGCCCGACCCTGGCGGCCGTGGAGGCGGGCAAGAAGGTGTTGCTCGCCAACAAGGAAGCGTTGGTGATGTCCGGCGCGCTGTTCATGGGCGCGGTACGGCGCAGTGGCGCCGTGTTGCTGCCGATCGACAGCGAGCACAATGCGATCTTCCAGTGTCTGCCTGCCGACCATGCGCGCGGGTTGGCCCAGGTCGGCGTGCGGCGCATCCTGCTGACCGCTTCGGGCGGGCCGTTCCGCGAGACGCCGGTCGCAGCGTTGGCCGATGTCACGCCGGAGCAGGCGTGTGCCCATCCCAACTGGTCCATGGGGCGCAAGATCTCGGTCGACTCGGCGAGTATGATGAACAAGGGCCTGGAGCTCATCGAGGCCTGCTGGTTGTTCGACGCGGCGCCGGCCAAGGTCGAGGTGGTGGTGCACCCGCAGAGCGTTATCCATTCGTTGGTGGACTACGTCGACGGTTCGGTGCTCGCCCAGCTGGGCAACCCGGACATGCGCACGCCGATCGCCAATGCCCTGGCCTGGCCGGAGCGCATCGACTCGGGTGTCGCGCCGCTGGACCTGTTCGCCATCGCCCGCTTGGACTTCCAGGCCCCCGACGAGCAGCGCTTCCCCTGCCTGCGCCTGGCGCGCCAGGCGGCCGAGGCGGGCAACAGCGCACCGGCCGTGCTCAATGCGGCCAACGAAGTGGCCGTGGAGGCATTTCTCCAGCGGCGTATCCGCTTCCCGGAGATCGCGGGTATGATCGAACAGGTGCTCGACCAGGAACCCGTGGTACCGTTGCCTTCGCTGGAGGCGGTATTCGCCGCGGACCAGCGGGCCCGGGAACTGTCCCGGGAGTGGTTGAGGCGTCACGGTTACTGATGTCCGCTAGTTCCAGGGATGGGCTGAACGTCATTCGGAGACAGGTATGACAGCGCTCTACATGATAGTCGGCACCCTGGTCGCCCTGGGTGTGCTGGTCACCTTCCACGAATTCGGCCATTTCTGGGTGGCCAGGCGCTGTGGCGTCAAGGTGCTGCGCTTCTCCGTGGGGTTTGGCACGCCGCTGCTGCGCTGGCACGACCGCCGCGGCACCGAGTTCGTGGTGGCAGCCATCCCCCTGGGTGGCTACGTCAAGATGCTCGACGAGCGCGAAGGCGAAGTGCCGCCTGCATTGGTCGACCAGTCTTTCAATCGCAAGCCGGTGCGCCAGCGCATCGCCATCGTCGCGGCCGGCCCTGTGGCCAACTTCCTCCTCGCCCTGTTGTTCTTCTGGGTCCTGGCCATGCTCGGTACCCAGCAGGTGCGCCCGGTGATCGGTGCAGTCGAGGCGGGCAGCCTGGCGGCTTCCGCAGGCCTGGCCGCTGGTCAGGAAGTGGTATCCATCGACGGCGAGCCGACCAATGGCTGGTCTGCGGTCAACCTGCAACTGGTCCGTCGTCTTGGCGAAAGCGGCACCCTCAAGGTCGGTGTGATCGAGCAGGGCGGTACGCTGGAGCGCCAGCATGAAATCATCCTCAGCCAGTGGCTCAAGGGTGTGGACGAACCGGACCCGATCCAGTCCCTGGGCCTGCGCCCGTGGCGCCCGGCCATTGCGCCAGTGCTGGCCGAGATCGACCCGAAAGGTCCGGCCGCCGCTGCCGGGCTCAAGACGGGTGACCGGTTGCTGAGCCTCGATGGTGTCGACCTGAACGATTGGCAGCAGGTGGTCGACAGCGTTCGCGCCCGCCCCGAGGCCAAGGTAAAGCTGCGCGTGGAGCGCGACGGTGCCCAGCTCGAGGTCCCGGTGACCTTGGCCCGGCGCGGTGAAGGGCAGGCTTCCGGTGGGTACCTGGGGGCAGGCGTCAAGGGCGCCGAATGGCCCGCCGACATGGTCCGCGAAGTCAGCTACGGGCCGCTGGATGCCGTTGCCCAGAGCCTGTCGAGAACATGGAACATGAGTGTCCTGACCCTCGAATCGCTGAAGAAAATGCTGTTCGGGGAGCTCTCGGTAAAAAACTTGAGTGGACCGATAACCATTGCTAAAGTGGCGGGCGCTTCAGCCCAGTCGGGCGTGGGGGATTTCCTGAATTTCCTGGCCTACCTGAGCATAAGCCTGGGGGTTCTTAACCTGCTGCCCATCCCGGTATTGGATGGGGGGCATTTGCTGTTCTACCTGATCGAGTGGGCGCGCGGTCGTCCGCTTTCGGATCGGGTGCAAGGTTGGGGGGTCCAGATCGGTATCAGTTTGGTCATTGGGGTGATGTTGCTCGCCCTGATCAACGATCTGGGTCGACTATAAAAAGCTTCGCTCAATTGCGAACGAACCTGCCGCCTCATCGCGGCAGGTTGTTTATTGCCAGTTGGAATAAAAGGACTTCATGAAACGTCTGCTGCTAACTGCGGTCCTCTCCGCACTGATGATCGCTGAAGTTCACGCCGAGTCCTTCACCATCTCCGATATTCGTGTCAATGGCCTGCAGCGGGTTTCCGCTGGCAGCGTGTTCGGTGCCCTGCCCCTGAACGTGGGCGACCAGGCCGACGATCGGCGCCTGGTGGAGTCTACCCGCTCGCTGTTCAAGACCGGCTTCTTCCAGGACATCCAGCTGAGCCGCGACGGCAATGTCCTGATCATCAACGTGGTCGAGCGCCCATCGGTGTCGAGCATCGAGATCGAAGGCAACAAGGCGATCAGCACCGAAGACCTGATGAAGGGCCTGAAGCAATCGGGCCTGGCCGAAGGCGAGATCTTCCAGCGTGCCACCCTCGAAGGCGTGCGTAACGAACTGCAGCGCCAGTACGTGGCCCAGGGCCGCTACTCGGCCGAGGTCGACGCCGAGGTGGTGCCGCAGCCGCGCAACCGCGTCGGCCTGAAGATCAAGATCAACGAAGGCACCGTCGCCGCGATCCAGCACATCAACATCGTCGGCAACAATGTCTTCGACGACGAGGAGCTGGCCCAGCTCTTCGAGCTCAAGACCACCAACTGGCTGTCCTTCTTCAAGAACGATGACAAGTACGCCCGCGAGAAGCTCTCCGGTGACCTGGAGCGCCTGCGCTCCTACTACCTGGACCGCGGCTACATCAACATGGACATCGCTTCGACCCAGGTGTCCATCACCCCTGACAAGAAGCACGTCTACATCACCGTCAACATCAACGAAGGCGAGAAGTACACCGTCCGTGACGTGAAGCTCTCCGGCGACCTGAAAGTGCCTGAAGACCAGGTCAAGTCGCTGCTGCTGGTGCAGCCGGGCCAGGTGTTCTCGCGCAAGGTGATGACCACCACCTCCGACCTGATCACCCGTCGCCTGGGTAACGAGGGCTACACCTTCGCCAACGTCAACGGCGTGCCGCAGCCGAACGATGAAGACCACACCGTCGACATCATGTTCGTCGTCGACCCGGGCAAGCGTGCCTACGTCAACCGCATCAACTACCGCGGCAACACCAAGACCGAAGACGAAGTGCTGCGTCGCGAAATGCGCCAGATGGAAGGTGGCTGGGCTTCGACCTACCTGATCGACCAGTCCAAGACCCGCCTCGAGCGCCTGGGCTTCTTCAAGGAAGTCAACGTCGAGACCCCGCCGGTGCCAGGCACCGACGACCAGGTCGACGTCAACTACAGCGTCGAGGAGCAGGCCTCCGGCTCCATCACCGCCAGCGTCGGTTTTGCCCAGAGCGCGGGCCTGATCCTTGGTGGCTCGATCAGCCAGAGCAACTTCCTGGGTACCGGTAACAAGGTGTCCGTCGGCCTGACCCGTTCGGAATACCAGACCCGCTACAACTTCGGCTTCGTCGACCCCTACTGGACCGCCGATGGCGTCAGCCTGGGCTACAACGCCTTCTACCGTAGCACCGACTACGATGACCTCGATGTCGACGTGGCGAGCTATGCGGTGGACAGCCTGGGTGCCGGTGTCAGCGTCGGCTACCCGATCAGCGAGACCTCGCGTCTGACCTTCGGCTTCAACGTGCAGCAGGACAAGATCAAGACCGGTAAGTACACCGTCGACGAGATCTTCGACTTCCTGGACCGTGAGGGAGACGACAGCTTCCTGAACTTCAAGGCGTCGGCCGGCTGGTCCGAGTCCACCCTGAACAAGGGCGTGCTGGCGACCCGTGGTCACTCCCAGAGCTTGTCCGCCGAAGTCACCACCCCGGGCAGCGACCTGTCGTTCTTCAAGCTCGACTACCGTGGCCAGCTGTTCAAGCCGATCAACAACGACTACACCCTGCGCCTGCACACCGAGTTGGGCTATGGTGATGGCTTCGGTTCCACCGATGGGCTGCCGTTCTACGAGAACTACTTCGCGGGTGGCTTCAACTCGGTCCGTGGCTTCAAGGACAGCAGCCTGGGCCCGCGCAGTACCCCAAGCCAAGGCACCAAGCCGGGCACCATCAAGGACCCGGACCAGGATCCACTGCCGTTCGGTGGCAACGTCCTCGTGCAGGGTGGTGTAGAACTGCTGTTCCCGCTGCCGTTCGTCAAGGACCAGCGTTCCCTGCGTACGTCCGTGTTCTGGGACGTGGGTAACGTGTTCGACACCAACTGCGGCAATAAGCCTGATTGCGAAAAGGTCGGCTTCTCGGGCATGGCCAGCTCCGTCGGCCTGGGCGTCACCTGGATCACCGCGCTGGGCCCGTTGAGCTTCAGCCTGGCGATGCCGGTGAAGAAGCCGGACGACGCCGATACCCAGGTGTTCCAATTCTCTCTGGGCCAGACCTTCTAAGGTCGGCCCTCGCTCAACGACAACGGTTTATCCAGGAGTGCATCGTGCGTAAGTTGACTCAACTGGCCGTGATGGCCGCGGCGCTGGTCGCCACCCCGGCTTTCGCCGAAATGAAGATTGCCGTGCTGAACTATCAGATGGCGCTGCTCGAGTCCGACGCGGCCAAGAAGTACGCTGTCGATGCCGAGAAGAAGTTCGGCCCGCAGCTGACCAAGCTGAAGAACCTGGAAAGCAGCGCCAAGGGCATCCAGGACCGCCTGATCAAGGGCGGCGACAAGATGCAGCAACAGGAGCGCGAGCGCCTGGAGCTCGAATTCAAGCAGAAAGCCCGTGACTTCCAGTTCCAGTCCAAGGAGCTGAACGAAGCCAAGGCCGTCGCCGACCGTGACATGCTCAAGCAGCTCAAGCCCAAGCTCGACGGTGCTGTCGAGGAAGTGATCAAGAAGGGTGGCTATGACCTGGTGCTCGAGCGCGGCGCGGTAATCGACGTCAAGCCGCAATACGACATCACCCGTCAAGTCATCGAGCGTATGAACCAAGCCCGTTGATATGACCGTGACCATGACGCTCGGCCAGCTGGCCGAGGCCCTCGGGGCGACCCTCAAGGGCCCCGAGGCGCTGCAGATCACCGGCCTGGCAACCCTGCAGGAAGCCAGCGCCGGGCAGTTGAGCTTCCTGGCCAACAAGCAATACCGCAAGTACCTGGACGCGTCCAAGGCCGGTGCGGTGCTGCTCAAGGCCGAGGACGCCGAAGGCTTCGCCGGCAATGCGTTGATCGTGCCCGACCCGTACCTGGCCTACGCCCGGATTTCCCACCTGTTCGACCCCAAACCCAAGGCTGTGGCGGGAATCCATCCCAGCGCCGTGGTGGCCGGGGACGCCCAGGTGGACCCCAGCGCCAGCATCGGCCCGTTCGCGGTGATCGAGAGCGGTGCGCAGGTAGCGGCCAACGTCACCATCGGTGCCCACTGCTTCGTCGGTGCCCGTTGCGTGATCGGTGAAGGCGGCTGGCTGGCACCGCGGGTGACGCTGTACCACGACGTGACCATCGGCAAGCGCGTGGTCATCCAGTCCGGTGCGGTGATCGGTGGCGAAGGCTTCGGCTTTGCCAACGAGAAGGGGGTCTGGAACAAGATCGCCCAGATCGGTGGCGTGACCATCGGCGACGACGTGGAGATCGGCGTGAACACCGCCGTGGACCGCGGCGCGTTGTCGGATACGCGCATCGGCAACGGCGTCAAGCTCGACAACCAGATCCAGATCGCCCATAACGTGCAGGTCGGTGACCACACGGCCATGGCCGCGTGCGTCGGGATCTCCGGCAGCACGCGTATCGGCAAGCACTGCATGATCGCGGGCGGTGTGGGCATGGTGGGTCATATCGATGTCTGCGACAACGTATTCGTTTCCGGCATGACCATGGTGACCCGTTCCATCACGGAACCGGGTGGCTATTCATCCGGCACGGCCATGCAGCCGCTGGCCGAATGGCGCAAGAGCGCCGCGCGTATCCGCCAGCTGGACGAGATGTCCAAGCGTCTCCAGCAGCTGGAAAAACGTGTCGATACCGTGACCTCAGGTGGCCAGCTGGCATCAGAAGGCTGATACCATTCCCTGAGCAAGAGTGAACAGTCGCTAGCTGGCTCCTCTTTGGATTGCAAAAGGAGCGTGTGGTCAGCACCTGCGCTCCCTATTCTTATTACAGGCTTCCCCCCGAAATGATGGACATCAACGAGATTCGCGAATACCTGCCTCACCGTTACCCGTTCCTGTTGGTGGACCGCGTAACGGACCTGGACTTCGAGGCCCAGAGCATTCGTGCCTACAAGAATGTCAGCATCAATGAGCCGTTCTTCAACGGCCATTTCCCGGCGCATCCAATCATGCCGGGCGTGCTGATCATCGAGGCCATGGCCCAGGCGGCCGGGATTCTCGGGTTCAAGATGCTCGATGCCAAGCCTGCCGACGGCACCCTCTACTACTTCGTCGGTTCCGACAAGCTGCGCTTCCGCCAGCCGGTGCTGCCGGGGGACCAGCTGGTCCTGGAAGCCAAGTTCCTCAGCCGCAAGAGCATGATCTGGAAGTTCGAATGCCGCGCCCTGGTGGACGGCAAGCCGGTCTGCTCGGCCGAGATCACCTGCGCGGAACGCTCCCTATGAGTTCGATTGACCCTCGGGCGATCATCGACCCGTCAGCCAAGCTGGCCGACGGTGTCGAGGTTGGCCCCTGGTCGATCGTAGGGCCTGGCGTGGAAATCGGCGAGGGCACCGTCATCGGCCCTCACGTGGTGCTCAAGGGGCCGACCCGGATCGGCAAGCACAACCGTATCTACCAGTTTTCCTCCATCGGTGAAGACACCCCCGACCTCAAGTACAAGGGTGAGCCCACGCGCCTGGTGATCGGTGACCACAATGTGATCCGCGAAGGTGTCACCATTCACCGTGGCACCGTCCAGGACCGTGCGGAAACCACCCTCGGGGACCATAACCTGATCATGGCCTATGCCCATATCGGGCACGACAGCGTTATCGGCAATCATTGCATCCTGGTCAACAACACCGCGCTGGCCGGTCATGTGCATGTGGGCGACTGGGCGATCCTGTCCGGCTACACCCTGGTGCACCAGTACTGCCATATCGGCGCCCACGCCTTCTCCGGCATGGGTACGGCGATCGGCAAGGACGTGCCGGCCTTCGTCACGGTGTTCGGCAGCCCGGCAGAGGCCCGTAGCATGAACTTCGAGGGCATGCGCCGCCGGGGGTTCAGCGACGAGGTCATCCACGCCCTGCGCCGTGCCTACAAAATCGTCTATCGCCATGGCCTGACCGTGGAAGACGCGCTCAACGAGCTAGGCGAGCTGGCAACGCAGTTCCCCGAGGTCGAGCTGTTCCGTCAGTCGATCCAAAGCTCCGCTCGCGGCATCACCCGCTGATATGGCCCAGCTGTGCGTGGCATTGGTCGCTGGCGAGGCCAGCGGCGATATCCTCGGTTCCGGCCTGATGCGTGCCCTCAAGGCGCGCCACCCCGATGTGCGTTTCATCGGCGTCGGTGGCCCCTTGATGGAGGCCGAAGGCCTGGTGTCCTACTTCCCCATGGAGCGCCTCGCGGTCATGGGCCTGGTGGAAGTGCTGGGGCGGTTGCGTGAGCTGCTCAAGCGTCGCAAGGAACTGATCCAGACACTCATCGCCGAAAAGCCGGATGTGTTCATCGGCATCGATGCGCCCGACTTCAACCTCACCATCGAACTGAAGCTGCGCCAGGCCGGGATCAAGACCGTGCACTATGTCAGCCCGTCGGTCTGGGCGTGGCGGCAGAAGCGTGTGTTGAAGATTCGCGAGGGCTGCGACCTGATGCTGACGCTGCTTCCCTTCGAGGCGAAATTCTACGAAGAGAAGGGCGTGCCGGTACGTTTCGTCGGCCATCCGCTGGCCGATACCATCCCGCTCGAAGCCGATCGCCAGGCGGCGCGCACCGCCCTCGGACTGGGCGCGGGGCCGCTGGTCGCATTGATGCCGGGTAGCCGTGGCGGCGAGGTCGAGCGCCTGGGCGCGCTGTTCCTCGATGCCGCCGAGCGCTTGCGTGAACGGGTGCCTGGGGTGCGTTTCGTCTCGCCGTGTGCCAACCCGTCCCGGCGTGCCCAGCTCGAGCAGATGCTGCAGGGCCGCGACCTGCCGTTGACCTTGCTCGACGGCCGCTCCCACGAGGCCTTGGCCGCGTGCGATGCGGTGCTCATCGCCTCGGGCACAGCCACCCTGGAAGCGCTGCTGTACAAGCGGCCCATGGTCGTCGCCTACCGCTTGGCGCCATTGACGTACTGGATCCTCAAGCGCATGGTCAAGAGCCCGTACGTATCGTTGCCCAACCTGCTGGCCCAGCGTCTGTTGGTACCCGAGCTGCTGCAGGACGCCGCTACCAGCGACGCCCTGGCCCAGACCCTGGCTCCGCTGGTCACTGACGGTACGCAGCAGACCGACAGCTTCGACCGGATTCACCGCACCCTGCGCCGTGACGCCTCCAACCAGGCGGCCGACGCGGTGTTGGCCTTGCTAGGAGCGCGATAGCATGCAGATGGGGCTGGACTTCAATCTGGTCGAGGAGCTGGTCGCCGGTGTCGACGAGGTGGGCCGTGGGCCGCTGTGTGGCGACGTCGTGACTGCGGCGGTGATCCTTGACCCACAGCGTCCGATCCTGGGCCTGAACGACTCGAAGAAGCTCACCGAGGCCAAGCGCGAGGCGCTATTTGAGGAGATCTGCGAGAAAGCCTTGAGCTTTTTCATCGCACGCGCCACGGTAGAAGAGATCGATAGCCTGAACATCCTGCAGGCCACCATGCTGGCCATGCAGCGTGCGGTGGAAGGCTTGAGCATCACGCCCAAGCTTACGCTGATCGACGGCAACCGTTGCCCGAAGCTCGCGGTGCCGGCTGCGCCGGTGGTTCAAGGTGACGCCCAGGTGCCGGCGATCGCGGCGGCCTCCATTCTGGCCAAGGTCACCCGTGACCGGGAGATGAGCGCATTCGAGCTGATCTACCCGGGCTATGGCATCGGCGGGCACAAGGGCTACCCGACGCCGGTGCACCTGGAGGCCCTGGCGCGGTTGGGGCCGACGCCGATTCATCGACGCTCCTTTGCTCCGGTGCGGGCCGCCTGGGAAGCCCGCGAAGGCCTTACCGACTCGTTGATCTAATTGGAATGGGGCTGCTGTGCAGCCCATCGCGGGACAAGCTGATCTGGTCAAGTAATTTTGGACACCGGTTAAGGTTCATGCCGCTGCCCTGAGCTTTTCCTCCATGGCTACCGGGGTCTCGTAGCCGTTGTAGCTGTGGAGGCGCTTGAGGTTGTAGCGCACCAAATAAGCCATGATGTCGGCCTTGGCTTCAGATTCGGACTCATAGCCTCCTGGTGGCACCCATTCTGATTTCAATGCCCCAAAGAATCGCTCCATGGCGGCGTTGTCCCAGCATTGGCCACGGTGGCTCATGCTCTGCTTCAGGCTGCACTCTTCAAGCACAGACCTGAATTTGTGGCTGGTGTACTGGCAGCCTTGATCTGAATGAAACATCACGCCCGCAGGCCTGCCCCTGGACTCAGACGCCATACGCAGCGCGTCACAGGCCAGCCTGGCATCGGCAGTCATTGAAAACGCCCAGCCCACGACTCGGCGTGCATAAGTCGATTACTGCGGCTAAATACAGCCAACGCCTGCCAACCTGGATATAAGTTACATCGCCACACCAAACCTCGTTGATTGTCGAAACTTTGAAGTTTCGCTTCAGTTGGTTTTCCGCAATCAATGCTTCCGTGCCGGATGACCGATACCGGTGCGGTCTACGCTGCCGGCATTTCAGGCCAGCTTCACGCATAAGCGCACGCACTTTGTAACGCCCAATCTCATGGCCTTCACGCCGCAGCTCCTGCATCAACGTGCGTGAACCGGCAGAGCTTCGTGACGCCTTAAAACGATCGATTACACGCGAGCGTAGAGCATCCCTGCCGGGATTCTCACGCCCTTGGCGTTTGCGCCATGCATAGAAACTGCTGCGTTTGACCCCAAGCACGCGACAGCAGTCGACAACACCATATTGCTCACTCAGCTCGTTGATCAGCGAGAACGATCTTTGGAGTCCCGAAGCAGGAGAGCACTGGCCTTTTTTAGGATTTCGATATCCCGATCCTTTTGACGAACCAGCGCTTCCAGCTCTTCAATACGTTGCTGCTCCGGAGTGATGGCTTTGGCTCCAGCCGGCACCTTGCCCTCTCTCTCCTGCCTTACCTGCTCAACCCAACGACGAAGAGCTGTGCGGCCAATCCCGAGGATTTCGCATACCTCAGGAACCGACTGGCCGGCATCCAGCACCATTTCAGCTGCTCGGATTTTGTGTTCTCTCGAATAAGACTTGCGCACTGATTTTGCCTCCAATTGGGCGCCATCATAGCGCCCGAAGAAGGTGTCCAAAATCATTAGGCCAGTTCAAGCACGCTCCTACAGGGCCGCGTTGTTTCTGTAGGAGCGGGCTTGCCCCGCGAAAGGGGCGCGTAGCGGCCCCCAAAAAAATCCCGCCATTTACGCTACAATCCCGCCCTTGTTTCAGGCACTGCTATAGGATTATCCATGTCGGTCTCCTTCGTTCACCTTCGCGTGCACTCCGAATTCTCGCTGGTCGACGGCCTGGTGCGGATCAAGCCGTTGGCCAAGGCATTGGCGGGGATGAACATGCCGGCGGTGGCGATCACCGACCAGAGCAACATGTGCTCGCTGGTGAAGTTCTACAAGACCGCCATGGGCGCCGGTATCAAGCCGATCTGTGGTGCCGACCTGTGGCTGGCAGGCAGCGACCCCGAGGCGCCGCTGTCGCGCATCTGCTTCCTGGCGATGAACCCCAAGGGCTACCGTAACCTCACCGAACTGATTTCCCGCGGCTGGACCGACGGCCAGCGCAATGGCCTGGTGATCATCCAGCGCGAGTGGATCGCCCCGGCCAGCGAGGGCCTGATCGGCCTGTCGGCGGCCAGGGAAGGCGACATCGGCATGGCCTTGCTGGCTGGCAAGGCCGCAGAGGCCGAGGCCCTGTTGCGCGATTGGATGCAGATGTTCCCCGATCGTTTCTATGTCGAGGTGCAGCGCACCAATCGTGCCGGTGACGAAGACTACCTGCACGCCGCCGTGGCCCTGGCCGACAAGGTCGGTGCACCGCTGGTGGCGACCAACGACGTGCGCTTCATCAAGCAGTCCGACTTCGACGCCCACGAGACGCGGGTTTGCATCGGTGAAGGCTGGACCCTCGATGACCCTCGTCGTCCGCGCCTGTACAGCGACCAGCAGTACCTCAAGAGCGCCGAGGAAATGGCCGAGCTGTTCAGCGACTTGCCGGACGCCATCGCCAATACCGTGGAAATCGCCAAGCGCTGCAACATCACCGTGCAGTTGGGCAAGTACTTCCTGCCCGACTTCCCGACGCCCAACGGCATGGGGATCGACGACTACCTGCGCCATGTCTCCCATGAAGGCCTGGAAGAGCGTCTGGCGGTGCTCTGGCCGAAGGAGACCACGCCCAACTACGAAGAGAAGCGCCAGGTGTACCTGGACCGCCTGAAGTTCGAACTGGACATCATCATCCAGATGGGCTTCCCCGGTTACTTCCTGATCGTGATGGACTTCATCAAATGGGCCAAGAACAACGGCGTGCCGGTAGGCCCGGGCCGAGGGTCGGGCGCCGGTTCGCTGGTGGCCTACGTGCTCAAGATCACCGACCTCGACCCGCTGGCCTACGACCTGCTGTTCGAGCGCTTCCTCAACCCCGAACGTATTTCCATGCCCGACTTCGACGTCGACTTCTGCATGGATGGCCGCGACCGGGTGATCGACTACGTGGCCGAGGCCTACGGGCGCAATGCGGTGAGCCAGATCATCACCTTCGGCACCATGGCGGCGAAGGCGGTGGTGCGTGACGTGGCGCGGGTGCAGGGCAAGTCCTACGGCCTGGCCGACCGCCTGTCGAAGATGATCCCGTTCGAAGTGGGCATGACCCTGGAGAAGGCCTACGAGCAGGAAGAAATCCTGCGCGACTTCCTCAAAGGCGACGAGGATGCCCGCGAGATCTGGGACATGGCCCTCAAGCTCGAAGGCGTCACCCGCGGCACCGGCAAGCACGCCGGTGGCGTGGTGATCGCCCCGACCAAGCTCACCGACTTCTCGCCGATCGCCTGTGACGAAGAGGGCGGCGGCCTGGTGACCCAGTTCGACAAGGATGACGTCGAGGCCGCGGGCCTGGTGAAGTTCGACTTCCTCGGCCTGCGCACGCTGACCATCATCAAGTGGGCGATGGAGATCATCAACCGCGAGCAGAAAAAGAAGAACCTGCCCGACGTCAACATCGACTTCATCCCGCTGGACGACAAGAAGACCTACGAGCTGCTGCAAAAGGCCGAAACCACGGCGGTGTTCCAGCTCGAATCGCGCGGCATGAAGGAGCTGATCAAGAAGCTCAAGCCCGACTGCCTGGAAGACCTCATCGCATTGGTGGCACTGTTCCGCCCGGGCCCGTTGCAGTCGGGCATGGTGGATGACTTCATCAACCGTAAGCACGGTCGCGCGGAGCTGGCCTACCCACACCCGGACTACCAGTACGAAGGCCTGAAGCCGGTACTGGCGCCGACCTACGGCATCATCCTGTACCAGGAACAGGTGATGCAGATCGCCCAGGTCATGGCCGGCTACACCCTCGGCGGCGCCGACATGCTGCGTCGGGCCATGGGCAAGAAGAAGCCCGAGGAGATGGCCAAGCAGCGTGGCGGTTTCATCGAAGGCTGCGCGAAGAACGGCATCGACGCGGACCTGGCCGGTAACATCTTCGACCTGGTGGAAAAATTCGCGGGCTACGGCTTCAACAAGTCCCACTCGGCCGCCTACGGCCTGGTCTCCTACCAGACCGCCTGGCTCAAGACCCATCACCCTGCGCCGTTCATGGCGGCGGTGCTTTCGGCCGATATGCACAACACCGACAAGGTGGTCGTGCTGGTCGAGGAAGTGCGCAGCATGAAGCTGCGCCTCGATGCGCCGGACGTGAACTTCTCCGACTTCAAGTTCACCGTCAACAACGACGGCCGCATCGTCTACGGTCTGGGCGCGATCAAGGGGGTCGGCGAAGGGCCGGTGGAGGCCATCGTCGAGGCGCGCGCCGAGGGTGGGCCGTTCAAGGACCTGTTCGATTTCTGCGAGCGCGTGGACTTGAAGCGCATCAACAAACGCACCCTCGACGCCCTGATTCGCAGTGGCGCCCTGGACCGCCTTGGCCCTTATTTCCATGACGAGATCAAGGCCTACCAGGCCAACATCGACCGCAACCGCGCGGTGCTGCTCTCGGCCCTGGAAGAGGCAATCAAGGCCGCAGAGCAGACGGCCCGTACCGCCGACAGCGGCCATGTCGACCTGTTCGGCGGGCTGTTCGTCGAGGAGGACTCCGATGTCTATGCCAACCACCGCAAGGTGCGCGAGCTGACCCTCAAGGAGCGCCTGCGCGGCGAGAAGGACACCCTGGGCCTGTACCTGACAGGCCACCCGATCGATGAGTACGAGGCCGAGATCCGCCGCTTCGCCCGCCAGCGCATCGTCGACCTCAAGCCGTCCCGCGAGACCCAGACCGTGGCCGGGATGATCATTGCCCTGCGGGTGATGAAGAACAAGAAGGGCGACAAGATGGGCTTCATCACCCTCGACGACCGTTCCGGGCGGATCGAGGCCTCGTTGTTCGCCGATGCCTTCATGTCTGCCCAGGCATTGTTGCAGACCGATGCCATGGTGGTGGTGGAAGGGGAGGTGAGCAACGACGACTTCTCCGGTGGCCTGCGCCTGCGGGTCAAGACCGTGATGACCATGGAGGATGCACGGACCAAGCTGGCCGAGAGCCTGCGCCTGAAAGTCGCCCACGAGGCGCTCAAGGGCGACCGCCTGGCCTGGCTTGGTGAACTGATCACCAAGCATCGTGGCGGCTGCCCGATCACCCTGGAGTACACCGGCAGTGATGCCCGGGCCATGTTGCAGTTCGGCGACGAATGGTCGATCGACCCCGCCGATGGCCTGATTCAAGCGCTGCGTGACCAGTTCGGACGTGAGAACGTCTTCCTGCAATATCGCTGAACCGACGAATTTTAATCTCGACCTGAATGCGCCTGATCCCTTAAGGTAGGGCGCCAAACGGATCAACCGGCCGGCCGCCTGGCCGTAGACCCAAGACGGATGCCTATGAACCCGAATTTCCTCGACTTCGAACAGCCGATTGCCGACCTGCAAGCCAAGATCGAAGGGCTGCGCCTGGTGGGCAACGACAATTCGCTGAACATCAGCGATGAAATTGCCCGTCTTCAAGACAAGAGCAATACCCTGACCGAAAGCATCTTCGGCAACCTGACCAGCTGGCAGATCGCGCGTCTGGCCCGTCATCCGCGTCGTCCTTATACCCTGGACTACATCGATCACATCTTCACTGAGTTCGAAGAGCTGCACGGTGACCGTCACTTCGCCGACGATGCCGCGATCGTCGGTGGTACCGCGCGCCTGGACGGCAAGCCGGTCATGGTCATCGGCCACCAGAAGGGCCGTGAAGTGCGCGAGAAGGTCCGCCGCAACTTTGGCATGCCGCGTCCGGAAGGCTACCGCAAGGCCTGCCGCCTGATGGAAATGGCCGAACGTTTCAAGATGCCGATCCTCACCTTCATCGACACCCCGGGCGCCTACCCGGGCATCGACGCCGAAGAGCGCAACCAGAGCGAGGCCATCGCCTGGAACCTGCGCGTGATGGCACGGCTGAAGACGCCGATCATCGCCACCGTCATCGGCGAGGGGGGGTCCGGCGGTGCTTTGGCCATCGGCGTATGCGACCAGCTGAACATGCTGCAGTATTCCACCTACTCGGTGATCTCGCCCGAAGGCTGCGCCTCGATCCTGTGGAAGACCGCCGACAAGGCAGCCGATGCCGCCGAAGCCATGGGCATCACCGCTGAGCGCCTGAAGAGCCTGAACATCGTCGACAAGGTCATCAATGAACCGCTGGGTGGCGCCCACCGCGACCCGGCCAAGATGTCCGAAAGCATCCGCGCCGACCTGGTCGAGCAGTTGGACATGCTGGGCAAGTTCGACACCGACGCCCTGCTTGCGCGCCGTTACGAGCGCCTGATGAGCTACGGCGTTTGATATAGCCGGCATGGTCTGCGCCTGGCGAGGGCTGACGCCCTCGATCGCGGGACAAGCCCGCTCCCACAGGGATCAGTTGGTCCTCTGTGGGAGCGGGCTTGTCCCGCGATGCGTTTTCAGGGCAAGGCTCGCATGATCGATCTCACGTCGTCCCTATCCTCATGGTCTTCGGCCCCCGCCTGGTACGTCGCCTTCTCTGGCGGCCTCGATTCCACCGTCCTCCTGCACCTGCTGGCCGACTACGCCCGCACCCATGACGCACCGCCCCTGCGCGCCGTGCACATCCACCATGGCCTGCAAGCCGCCGCCGACGGTTGGCCCGCGCATTGCCAGTCAGTCTGCGATGGCCTGGGTATCGAGCTGCAGGTGATCCCTGTGCAGGTCGCTCCGGGGGCGAGCCTCGAGCAGGCCGCCCGGGAGGCTCGCTATGCCGCGTTCAGCCGGTTGCTCGGGCCGGGCGAGGTGCTGTTCACCGGCCAGCACCGTGAGGACCAGGCCGAAACCCTGCTCTTTCGCCTGTTGCGCGGGGCCGGCCTGCGTGGGCTGGCAGCGATGCCGTCGGCGCGAACGCTGGGCCAGGGCACCCTGGCCAGGCCATTGTTGGCCGTGGCGCGAGGGCAATTGCTGGCCCATGCCAGGGCGGCCGGGCTTGCCTGGGTCGAAGACCCTTCCAACGCCGACACCGCCTTCGCCCGCAACTACCTGCGTCGCGAGGTCTTCCCCTTGCTGGGGCAGCGCTGGCCCCAGGCGGCCGGCAACCTGGCGCGCAGTACCGAGCACCTGGGCGAGGCCCTGGGCCTGCTGGACGAGCTGGCCAGCAACGACCTGGCGTCAGCCACAGGCGGCGCGCCACTGCCGTGGTTGGCCCTGGACTCCCTGGACCTGGAACGCCTCGAGGCGTTGTCCCCCGCACGCCAGCGCAATGCCCTGCAATACTGGCTCAGCACCCGTACGCGGCTGCCGGACAGCCGCCACTGGGCCGGGTGGGAGGATCTACGCGACGCCGCCATCGACGCCCAGCCGGTCTGGCGCCTCGGCGACGGGGTGCTGCAACGAAGCCATGGGCGCATCTGGTGGCTGAGCGGGCAATGGCTGGAGCCGGTCGCCGGCAGGCATGCCTGGATGGACCCAGGCATGCCGCTGGAATTGCCCGGCAACGGGCAGGTATCGCTGCAGGCCGACTGCTGGCCTGCCGGGTTGCAGGTCGGTTACCGCCAAGGGGGCGAGGTGCTCGACCTGCCCGGGCGCGGCCGACGCGACCTCAAGCGCCTGCTCAATGAGTGGCAGGTCCCGCATTTCGTGCGGCCACGCCTGCCGTTGCTGTTGCAGGGCGAACAGGTACTGGCGGTGGCCAACCTGCCGCCGGCTGGGCAGGGCGGCCTGCAGTTTCGCTGGCAGCCACCGACGAGCGTGCAAGGTTTGAGCTGAAGGGTACATTCGGGTAGACTACCCTCCCTTCTTGATACAGCTTCTGTGGGTTCATCGAAAACACAGGAGTTGCCGATTACCAAGCAGTTTTTTGCTGGGCTGATTCTTAAAATGACGAGCGAGCGCCATGCCGGGGGTACCCCTGGTTTGTACAGACGCGGCAGTTTTTCGAGATGCACTGTGATAGACGCAGGTGATCGGGGGCTTCGGCCTTCCTTCGCTTTCTCCGGCGGCGCTGGCCGCTTTAACGCAGACTTCTAGGGTTTTTCATGACGCGCTACATATTCGTCACGGGCGGTGTTGTTTCTTCATTGGGGAAAGGCATTGCCTCGGCTTCCTTGGCGGCCATCCTGGAGGCGCGGGGGCTCAAGGTCACCATGCTCAAGCTGGACCCGTACATCAACGTCGACCCCGGCACCATGAGCCCGTTCCAGCACGGTGAGGTGTTCGTCACCCACGATGGCGCCGAGACCGACCTTGACCTGGGCCACTACGAGCGGTTCATCCGCACGACCATGACCCAGAACAACAACTTCACCACCGGCCGTATCTACGAGCACGTGCTGCGCAAGGAGCGCCGTGGTGACTACCTGGGCGCGACCATCCAGGTCATCCCGCACATCACCGACGAGATCAAGCGTCGCATCATCAAGGGTGCCGGCGATGCCGATGTGGCCCTGGTGGAAATCGGCGGCACCGTCGGCGACATCGAGTCGCAGCCGTTCCTCGAGGCGATCCGCCAGCTGCGCGTCGAAGTGGGTTCCAAGCGCGCCATGCTGATGCACCTGACCCTGGTGCCGTACATCGCCACCGCAGGCGAGACCAAGACCAAGCCGACCCAGCACTCCGTCAAGGAGCTGCGCTCCATCGGCCTGCAGCCTGACGTGCTGATCTGCCGTTCCGACCACCCGGTCGATGCCTCGTCGCGCCGCAAGATCGCGCTGTTCACCAACGTCGAAGAGCGTGCGGTGATCTCCCTGGAAGACGTCGATACCATCTATAAGATCCCAGGCGTGCTGCATGCCCAGGGGCTGGACGATTTCGTCGTCGAGCGCTTCGGCCTGCAGTGCAACAGCGCCGACCTGTCCGAGTGGGACCAGGTGGTGGACGCCAAGCTCAACCCTGAGCATGAAGTCACCATCGCCATGGTCGGCAAGTACATGGAACTGCTGGACGCGTACAAGTCGCTGATCGAGGCGATGAGCCACGCCGGCATCCAGAACCGCACCAAGGTCAACCTGCGCTACATCGACTCCGAAGACATCGAGAACCAGGGCACCAGCCTGCTCGAGGGCGCCGATGCCATCCTGGTTCCGGGCGGTTTCGGCCTGCGCGGTGTGGAAGGCAAGATCACCGCGGTGCAATATGCCCGTGAGAACAAGGTCCCATACCTGGGTATCTGCCTGGGCATGCAGGTTGCGGTGATCGAGTTCGCCCGTAACGTGATGGGCTGGAAAGACGCCAACTCCACCGAGTTCGACCGCAACAGCGGCCACCCGGTCGTGGGCCTGATCACCGAGTGGGCCGATGCCACCGGTGCCGTCGAGACCCGCACCGAAGCCTCGGACCTGGGCGGTACCATGCGCCTGGGCGCGCAGGAGTGCCAGCTGATGGGCAACTCGAAGGTCCACGACTGCTACGGCAAGGACGTGATCGTCGAGCGTCACCGCCACCGTTACGAAGTCAACAACACCCTGCTGCCGCAGATGGTCGAGGCTGGCCTGGTGGTGTCCGGCCGCTCCGGCGACGGTGCCCTGGTCGAAGTGGTCGAGTCCAAGGACCACCCATGGTTCGTGGCCTGCCAGTTCCACCCAGAGTTCACCTCGACCCCGCGTGACGGCCACCCGCTGTTCAGTGGCTTCGTCAAGGCGGCCCTGGCGCAGAAGAACAAGGCCTGACCCATGACCCAGAAGATCATTCGCGTCGGTAACATCGAGATCGCCAACGACAAGCCGTTCGTCCTGTTCGGCGGCATGAACGTCCTGGAGTCTCGTGACCTGGCCCTGAAGGTCTGCGAAGAGTACGTGCGGGTTACCGAGAAGCTCGGTATCCCGTATGTGTTCAAGGCCAGCTTCGACAAGGCCAACCGTTCGTCGATCAACTCCTACCGTGGCCCCGGTATGGAAGAAGGCCTGAAGATCTTCGAGGAGATCAAGCAGACCTTCAAGGTGCCGGTGATCACCGACGTGCACGAGCCCTACCAGGCCGAGCCCGTGGCCAAGGTGTGCGACATCATCCAGCTGCCGGCCTTCCTGTCGCGCCAGACCGACCTGGTGGTGGCGATGGCCAAGACCGGCGCAGTGATCAATATCAAGAAGGCCCAGTTCCTCGCGCCCCAGGAAATGAAGCACATCCTGGCCAAGTGCGAGGAAGCCGGCAACGACCAGTTGATCCTCTGCGAGCGGGGTTCAAGCTTCGGCTACAACAACCTCGTGGTGGATATGCTCGGCTTCGGCATCATGAAGCAGTTCGAGTACCCGGTGTTCTTCGACGTGACCCATGCCCTGCAGATGCCGGGCGGTCGCTCCGATTCTGCCGGCGGTCGCCGCGCCCAGGTCACCGACCTGGCCAAGGCCGGCATGAGCCAGGGCCTGGCCGGGCTGTTCCTGGAAGCCCACCCGGACCCGGACAACGCCAAGTGCGATGGTCCATGCGCCCTGCGTCTGGACAAACTGGAGCCGTTCCTGGCCCAGCTCAAGCAACTGGACGACCTGGTGAAAAGTTTTCCGACGGTAGAAACCGCGTAAAGCTCATTTCTCGGGTAAAGTACCGCCCGTTCCACCCCTGACCTTTCGGTCAGGGGCTCCCTTCGCCAGGCCTGCCCGTGCCATGTCGCCTGGTGAACGGCAAGAATTCCCAAAGCTGCGTTGTTTTCGTCAATTCTGGAGTGCTTACAACAATGGCAAAGATCGTCGACATCAAAGGTCGTGAAGTTCTCGATTCGCGTGGCAACCCCACCGTGGAAGCTGATGTACTGCTCGACAACGGCATCATCGGCAGCGCCTGTGCGCCGTCGGGTGCTTCCACTGGCTCGCGCGAAGCGCTGGAGCTGCGTGATGGCGACAAGAGCCGTTACCTGGGCAAGGGCGTGCTGAAGGCCGTCGCCAATATCAACGGCCCGATCCGCGACCTGCTGCTGGGCAAGGACCCGGCTGACCAGAAGGCCCTGGACCGCGCCATGATCGAACTGGACGGTACCGAGAACAAGGCCAAGCTGGGCGCCAACGCCATCCTGGCCGTCTCCCTGGCTGCTGCCAAGGCTGCCGCCCAGGATCAGGACCTGCCGCTGTACGCACACATTGCCAACCTCAATGGCACCCCAGGCCAGTACTCCATGCCGGTGCCGATGATGAACATCATCAACGGTGGCGAACACGCCGACAACAACGTCGACATCCAGGAGTTCATGGTCCAGCCGGTCGGCGCCAAGACCTTCTCCGACGCCCTGCGCATGGGCACCGAGATCTTCCACCACCTCAAGGCTGTGCTCAAGGCGCGTGGCCTGAACACCGCCGTAGGTGACGAAGGTGGCTTCGCCCCGAACCTGACCTCCAACGAAGACGCCCTGGGCGCCATCGCCGAGGCCGTCGAGAAGGCTGGCTACAAGCTGGGCACCGACGTGACCCTGGCGCTGGACTGCGCGGCTTCCGAGTTCTATGAAGACGGCAAGTACAACCTGTCCGGTGAAGGCAAGTCGTTCGACGCCGAAGGCTTTGCCGAATACCTCAAGGGCCTGACCGAGCGCTTCCCGATCATCTCGATCGAAGACGGCCTGGACGAGTCCGACTGGGCTGGCTGGAAGATCCTCACCGACAAGATCGGCGCCAAGGTCCAGCTGGTCGGTGACGACCTGTTCGTGACCAACACCAAGATCCTCAAGGAAGGCATCGAGAAGGGCATCGGTAACTCGATCCTGATCAAGTTCAACCAGATCGGCTCGCTGACCGAGACCCTGGAAGCCATCCAGATGGCCAAGGCCGCTGGCTACACCGCAGTGATCTCGCACCGCTCCGGTGAAACCGAAGACTCCACCATCGCCGACCTGGCCGTGGGTACCGCTGCCGGCCAGATCAAGACCGGTTCGCTGTGCCGTTCCGACCGCGTCTCCAAGTACAACCAGCTGCTGCGTATCGAAGAGCAACTGGGCGACAAGGCGGTGTACCGCGGTCGTGCCGAGTTTCGCGGCTGAGCAAGAGATGGTAAAAAGGCAGCAGCCGAGGCCGTCTGAACGTTCGTACTGAACTGTCGGACGCCTCTTACGGGTTTCTGTCGACGAAGCCTGGCCTCGGCCAGGCTTCGTGCTATCGGAAGCCCGCAGCGGCCGCCTTTTACCTCTGGATACCTTGATGCGCAGTCCCTATTGGTTGTTTCTCGTCCTGCTCCTGCTGCTGGGTGGCCTGCAGTACCGCCTCTGGGTGGGCAATGGCAGCCTGGCGCAGGTGGCCGAGCTCAAGCAGCAGATCGCCGAACAGCATGCGGAAAACGAGCGGCTGCTCGAGCGTAACCGTGTGCTGGATGCCGAAGTCCTGGAGTTGAAAAAAGGTATGGAGACCGTGGAAGAGCGGGCTCGTCATGAACTGGGGATGGTCAAGGAGGGCGAAACCCTCTACCAGTTGCCGCAAAAATGACACAAACACTACCGGCCTTCTGGGCCGTGATTCCTGCTGCGGGTGTTGGCGCCCGCATGGCTGCCGATCGCCCCAAGCAGTACCTGCAGTTGGGCGGGCAGACCCTCCTCGAGCATAGCCTCGACTGTTTCCTCGACCACCCCACGCTCAAGGGCGTGGTGGTCAGCATTGCCGCTGACGACCCGTACTGGCCTGGCCTGCGTTGCGCCAGCGACCGGCGCATCCAGCGGGCGGCCGGTGGCCGTGAACGTGCCGACTCGGTGCTCAATGCCTTGTTGCTGCTGCACGCACAGGGCGCGGCCGACGACGATTGGGTGTTGGTGCATGATGCGGCGCGGCCGAACCTGGCACGCAGCGACCTGGACCGCTTGCTGTCGGAGCTGGCCGACGACCCTGTCGGCGGCCTGCTTGCGGTACCGGCGCGTGATACCCTCAAGCGAGCCGATGCCCACGGGCGGGTCAGCGCCACGGTGGACCGCAGTACCATCTGGCAGGCCTATACGCCGCAAATGTTCCGTCTCGGCGCTTTGCATCGGGCCCTGGCGGAATGCCTGGTGTCGGATGTGCGGGTCACTGACGAAGCGTCTGCCATCGAGTGGGCCGGGCAGGCACCGCGGCTGGTCGAAGGGCGCAGTGACAATATCAAGGTCACCCGCCCGGAAGACCTGGAGTGGTTGCGCCAGCGGTGGGCGGCTAGACGCTGAAGGTGTTGGGACCGCTGCGCGGTCCTTTCGCGGCACAAGGCCGCTCCAGGATTTCGCGTTCACCTGTAGGAGCGGCCTTGTGCCGCGAAAGGGCCGCGCAGCGGCCCCAGCAACCATCAGGCCACCCGGTACTCCGGCAACCCCGCCAACTCTTCCTTCAGGTAATCTACCAATCGCCTGACCTTAGGCGACAGGTGCCGCTGCTGCGGATACAACGCCCACACAGCCGTGTTCGGTGGCTGATGTGCCTCCAGCAGTGACACCAGCGCGCCGCTGTGCAAATGCTCGAGCACGTAATAGTCCGGCAACTGGCACAACCCCATCCCCAACAATGCCGCATCCAGCACCGCCTGCCCGCTGTTGCACCGCCAGTTGCCCTGGACCCGCTGGCTGAGTTCCCGGCCGTCCTGTTGCAACATCCACACGTCCGAGCTGCCGACCAGGCAGTTGTGCCGGGCCAGCTCCGAAAGGCTGTGGGGTCGGCCGTAACGTTCCAGGTACGCAGGCGATGCGCACAGGTACATGCGCCGTGGGGCCAGGCGGGTGGCGACCAGGCGAGAGTCCTGCAGGCGCCCGAGGCGTATCGCCAGGTCCATGCCTTCATGGACCAGGTCCAGGGTGCGGTTGCTCAGTTCCACCTCGACCCGCAACTGTGGGTATTGCGTCATGAAGCGGGTCACCAGGGGCACGATGAAGCGTTCGCCATAGGCCACTGCGCAGGTCATGCGCAGCAACCCCTTGGGCTCGCTGGCCAGGTCGCCCATGGCGCGCAGCGCTTCCTCGCGGCCGTCCTGCAGGCGTTGGCAATGCTGCAGGAAGGTCTGCCCGGCTTCGCTGAGGGTCACCCGGCGGGTGCTGCGGTACAGCAATGGCGTCTGCAGGCGCTCTTCGAGGCGGGCGATCTGTCGGCTGATATGGGAGGAGGAAACACCCAGGCGTTCGGCTGCGGCGGTGAATTGCCCGGTTTCGGCCACGGCGACGAACTCGTCGATTCCTTCCCAACGGCTGCTCATTGATTATCCCTGTACGGCAATAATGTTTTTACTTTTGCCGGATTATTCATCAAAAGCTTGTGAATTACACTGCCGGGCAGTATCGATCCTCTTCTCTGGAGCCTTTTGATGATCAAGTCCCGCGCTGCCGTTGCCTTCGAGGCCAAGAAACCCCTGGAAATCGTCGAAGTCGACGTGGCCATGCCCAAGGCCGGTGAAGTGCTGCTGCGCGTGGTCGCCAGCGGTGTCTGCCACACCGACGCCTACACCTTGTCCGGGGCCGACCCGGAAGGCATCTTCCCGTCGATCCTCGGCCATGAAGGCGGCGCTATCGTCGAAGCGGTAGGCGAGGGCGTGACCTCGGTGGCCGTGGGTGACCACGTGATCCCGCTGTACACCCCTGAGTGCGGCAAGTGCAAGTTTTGCCTCTCGGGCAAGACCAACCTGTGCCAGGCCATCCGTGCCACCCAGGGCAAGGGCCTGATGCCTGACGGCACCACCCGCTTCTCGTACAAGGGCCAGCAGCTGTTCCACTACATGGGTACCTCGACCTTCTCCGAGTACACCGTGCTGCCTGAAATCTCCGTGGCCAAGATCCAGAAGGAAGCGCCGCTGGAGAAGGTCTGCTTGCTGGGCTGCGGCGTCACCACCGGTATCGGTGCGGTGCTCAACACTGCCAAGGTCAAGCCGGGCGATACCGTGGCCATCTTCGGCCTGGGCGGCATCGGCCTGTCTGCCGTGATCGGCGCGGTCAAGGCCAAGGCCTCGCGCATCATCGCCATCGACATCAACCCGGCCAAGTTCGAGATCGCTCGCCAGCTGGGCGCCACCGACTGTATCAACCCGAAAGACTACGATCGCCCGATCCAGGAAGTGATCGTCGACCTCACCGACGGCGGCGTGGACTTCTCCTTCGAGTGCATCGGCAACGTGCAACTGATGCGCGCCGCGTTGGAGTGCTGCCACAAGGGCTGGGGCGAGTCGGTGATCATCGGCGTGGCCGGTGCCGGCCAGGAAATCGCCACCCGTCCGTTCCAGCTGGTCACCGGTCGCGTATGGCGTGGCTCGGCCTTCGGTGGCGTGCGCGGCCGCAGCGAGCTGCCAAGCTATGTGGAAATGTCCGAGAAGGGCGAGATCCCGCTGGATACCTTCATCACCCACACCATGGGCCTGGAGGACATCAACAAAGCCTTCGACCTGATGCATGAAGGCAAGAGCATCCGCAGCGTGATCCACTTCTGAGGTCTGTCATGAGCCTGGAAAACATTTCCTGCCAGAAGAGCTTCGGCGGCTGGCACAAGCGCTACCGGCACCATTCCAAGGTGCTGGGCTGTGACATGGTGTTCGCCGTCTACCTGCCCCCACAGGCCGAGCAGGGCGAGAAGCTGCCGGTGCTGTACTGGCTCAGCGGCCTGACGTGCACCGACGAGAACTTCATGCAGAAGGCCGGCGCCCAGCGCCTGGCCGCCGAGCTTGGGCTGATCATCGTCGCCCCCGACACCAGCCCACGCGGCGAGCAGGTGCCAGGTGATCCGGAGGGTGCCTGGGACTTCGGCCTGGGTGCCGGGTTCTACCTCAACGCCACCCAGCAGCCCTGGGCCCAGCACTACCGCATGCATGACTATGTGGTGCACGAGCTGCCGGCGTTGGTGGAGGCTCACTTCCCGGCCTCCGAACAGCGCAGCATCAGCGGCCATTCCATGGGTGGCCACGGTGCGCTGGTGTGTGCCTTGCGCAACCCGGGCCGGTACCGCTCGGTATCGGCATTCTCACCGATCAGCAACCCGATGGATTGCCCGTGGGGTGAAAAGGCGTTTTCCCGTTACCTGGGTGACGACCGCGCGCGCTGGCGTGAGTGGGATGCCAGCGTGCTGCTTGCCGAGACGCCTGCCGGTCAATGCCCGCCGCTGCTGGTGGACCAGGGCGACCGGGATGACTTCCTGGAGAAGCAGCTCAAACCCGAAGCCTTGGAGCAGGCCGCACGCAAGGGCGGCCATGAGCTGACCCTGCGTCTGCAGCCGGGCTATGACCACAGCTACTACTTCATCGCCAGCTTCATTGATGAGCATCTGCGTCATCACGCCGTAGCGTTGGGCAGGCTCTAGGGCACGGGGCCGCTTTGCGGCCCTATCGCGGGACAAGCCCGCTCCTACAGGTACAGCGCAGCGCTCAAGTCGGTGCCGAACCTGTGGGAGCGGGCTTGTCCCGCGATGGGGGCGCAGCAGTCCCAAAAGCCGCCCAAGCACCTGCAAAGCAGGTAGAATCCCGCCCTGACTCAATCAGGGCTTTTTCCTATGCGTATTGGCCACGGCTACGATGTGCACCGTTTCTGCGACGGTGATTTCATTACCCTGGGTGGGGTGCGTATCCCCCACAAATACGGCCTGTTGGCCCATTCCGATGGTGACGTGCTGTTGCACGCCTTGAGCGATGCCTTGCTCGGCGCCGCGGCGCTGGGTGACATCGGCAAGCATTTCCCCGATACCGACCCTCAGTTCAAGGGCGCCGACAGCCGCGTGCTGTTGCGCCACGTGGTCGGTATCGTCCAGGCCAAGGGCTGGAAGGTCGGCAACGTCGACGCCACCATCGTGGCCCAGGCACCGAAGATGGCGCCGCACATCGAGACCATGCGTCAGCGAATCGCCGAAGACTTGCAGGTCGCCCTCGACCAGGTCAACGTCAAGGCCACCACCACCGAGAAACTGGGCTTCACCGGCCGTGAGGAGGGCATCGCCGTACATGCGGTGGCCCTGTTGCTGCCCAGATGACCGAACTGGAACTGCTGGGCCCTAGGGCCTCGGGCGAACCGCTCGGCCAGGCGGTGCTCAAAGCCGTTGCCGAGGACTTCCAGGTCGATGAGGTGCTGGACATTCCGTTGTCCGGCCAGGGCGAACACCTGTGGCTGTGGGTCGAGAAGCGCGACCTGAACACCGAAGAGGCAGCCCGGCGCCTGGCCCGTGCCGCAGGCGTGCCGGTACGCACCATCAGCTATGCGGGCCTCAAGGACCGCCAAGCCTTGACTCGCCAATGGTTCAGCCTGCATCTGCCGGGCAAGGCCGACCCCGACCTGTCGCGGGCCGAAGACGCCAGCCTGCGGGTGCTCAGGCAGGTTCGCCACCAACGTAAGCTGCAGCGTGGAGCCCATTCGGCCAATGGTTTTACCTTGCGTCTGACCGCCCTGCAGGCTGACCACGATGCCCTTGATGCACGATTGACGCTGTTGAAGGCGCAGGGTGTGCCGAACTACTTCGGCAGCCAGCGCTTCGGTCATGCCGGCGGCAACGTGTACGATGCCCAGGACTGGGCAGCTCGCAAGGCATTGCCCGAGCAGCGCAATGTCCGTTCGCGGCTGTTGTCGGCCGGGCGCAGCTACCTGTTCAACCAGGTGCTGGCCGTACGGGTCGCCGAAGGCACCTGGAACCAGGCGCAGGTGGGCGACCTGTTGGCGTTCACGGACAGTCGTAGCTTTTTTCCGGCAGGAGCGGAGGAATGTTTTGATCCTAGATTGTCGATTCTCGACTTGCATCCTACCGGCCCTTTGTGGGGCGAAGGGCCTACGCCGGCCTGCGGCCCAGTATCCACGCTGGAATCAAGCATCGGCGAACAGCACGCGGCGCTGTGCCAGTGGCTGGCGCAAGCGGGCATGAGTCACGAACGGCGTATCTTGCGGCTCCCTATTGGCGAGCTGACGTGGCATTATCCCGAGCCTGATATCCTGCAACTGGAATTCGTCCTTCCGGCCGGATGCTTCGCCACCGTGGTGGTGCGCGAGCTCGTCGATCTGGTGCCGGCAGGGCAGACGGACAGCCCATGCGTATTCTGATTTCGAATGACGACGGTGTTACCGCACCCGGCCTCGCCGCGCTGCATGCTGCGCTGGTGGATCACGCCGAGTGTGTGGTGATTGCCCCGGATCAAGACAAGAGCGGCGCCAGCAGTTCGCTGACGCTGGACCGGCCACTGCACCCGCAGACCCTGGCCAATGGCTTCATCAGCCTCAACGGCACGCCGACCGACTGCGTGCACCTGGGGCTCAACGGCCTGTTGCCGGAGACGCCCGACATGGTCGTGTCCGGCATCAACCTGGGCGCCAACCTGGGCGACGACGTGCTGTATTCCGGCACCGTCGCCGCGGCATTGGAGGGGCGCTTCCTGGGCGGTACGTCGCTTGCTTTCTCGTTGCTGTCGCGCCAGCCGGATAACCTGCCCACCGCCGCCTACATCGCGCGGCGTCTGGTCGAGGCCCAGTCGCGCCTGGAGCTGCCACCGCGCACCGTGCTCAACGTCAATATTCCCAACCTGCCGCTCGAGCATATCCGTGGCATCCAGCTGACCCGCCTCGGCCACCGGGCGCGCGCGGCCGCGCCGACCAAGGTGGTCAACCCTCGCGGCAAGGAAGGCTACTGGATCGCCGTGGCCGGCGATGCCGAGGATGGTGGGCCGGGTACCGATTTCCATGCGGTGATGCAGGGCTATGTGTCGATCACCCCACTGCAGCTGGACCGCACCTTCAATGATGCCTTCGAACGTCTCGACGGTTGGCTGGAGGGCCTGCTCTGATGCGTGAACAGGACGATATGCTGCGCCGCGGTATCGGCATGACTTCCCAGCGGACCCGGGAGCGGTTGATACAACGCCTGTATGAGGAGGGGGTGTCGAACACGCAAGTGCTCGAGGTCATTCGTCGTA
The DNA here is from genome assembly GCF_020151015.1 of Pseudomonas sp. p1(2021b). Classification (NCBI taxonomy): domain Bacteria; kingdom Pseudomonadati; phylum Pseudomonadota; class Gammaproteobacteria; order Pseudomonadales; family Pseudomonadaceae; genus Pseudomonas; species Pseudomonas sp. p1(2021b). The sequence continues at coordinate 3,884,550 of NZ_CP083746.1, read as the reverse complement.
CCCCGCGCCACCTGTTCGTTGACGAGGCCTTGGCGCACCGGGCCTACGAAGACACCGCACTGCCGATCGGGCACAACCAGACCATCTCCCAGCCGTTCATGGTCGCCCACATGAGCGAGCTGCTGCTCGAGGCAGGCCCGCTGGACAAGGTCCTGGAGATCGGCACGGGCTCAGGCTACCAGACGGCGGTCCTGGCGCAGCTGGTGGAACGGGTGTTCTCGGTGGAGCGGATCAAGGTCCTGCAGGACAGGGCCAAGGAGCGCTTGGTCGAGCTCAACCTGCGCAACGTGGTGTTCCGTTGGGGGGATGGCTGCGAGGGTTGGCCGGCGCTTGCGCCCTACAACGGCATTATCGTCACTGCCGTGGCACCGGAAGTGCCCCAGGCGCTGCTGGACCAGCTGGCACCCGGTGGGCGCATGGTGATCCCGGTGGGGCCTGCCGGCGAAGCGCAGCAATTGATGCTGATCGTGCGCGAGGAGCATGGTTTCTCCCGCCGTGTGCTGGGAGCCGTGCGCTTCGTGCCACTGCTCAACGGCCCGCTGGCCTGAGGGCGCACGGAATATTTACAGCATCGACGAATTCTTCTGTCGCGTCCCTGTCTATCGTGCGGGGTTTCGCCAGTCTTGTCGTGGCATTTGAGCCGGCACCCCAAGGCGTGTCGGCTCGTTTATAATTGCAACAATATTGCATTTCGTATCGTCATCGTTTCGGCACCATGAGGGGAGCGCGGGTGGGGCACACAATCATGCGGCAACGCAAGGATCAGTCGTTTTTCAGGCTTCTGGTGATTGCCCTGGCCATGGCCACAACGCTGGCTGGCTGCTCCAGCACCGGTTCCAACAACGCGCGTGTGGTGGATCGCAACAACACGGTACCCAAGCGCCCCACCGTCACGTCCGGGCATTATGTGGTCAAGCCCGGCGACACTTTGTATTCCATCGCCTTCCGCTATGGCTGGGACTATAAGGAACTGGCCGCACGCAACAACATCGCCGCCCCCTATACCATCCGCCCCGGCCAGGCCATCCGTTTCAGCAGTGGCGCCACCGGCACGACCCGGGTGGTGTCCAGCCCTTCCTCGTCCAGCAGGACCACCGTCACCCGCCGCCCTGTGGGCACCCCGGCCACGCCTCCTGCGAGCAGCCGGCCGGCCACGCCGGTACCTGCGACACCGGCTCCAGTGGTCACCCAGGTGCCTGCCGCAGAGCGCTCCGTGGGCGGGTGGACGTGGCCTGCCAATGGCGTGCTGATTGGAAAATTCGCTTCAAACGGTAGTTTGAATAAAGGCATTGATATCGCCGGTGATTTGGGACAGCCTGTTTTTGCTGCGTCTGGTGGTTCAGTGGTGTACGCCGGGAGTGGTTTGAGGGGCTACGGCGAGCTGATCATCATCAAGCACAGCGATACCTACGTCAGTGCCTACGGTCATAACCGCAGGCTTTTGGTTCGGGAGGGACAGCAGGTCAAGGCAGGGCAGACGATCGCTGAAATGGGGTCAACGGGCACTGATCGGGTGAAGCTGCATTTCGAGATTCGCCGCCAGGGCAAACCCGTCGATCCGCTCCAGTTCCTGCCACGTCGTTGATCTTTGCCCCGGCCTGTTCCCACTGACGTAGAGGGGACAGGCTCCAGCGCTGCCAGGGAAACAGGTGCCGCTCGAGCCTGAGTTCGAACTCAGCAAAGGACTATAACAATGGCTCTCAGCAAAGAAGTGCCGGAGTTTGACATCGACGATGACCTCCTTCTGATGGAGACAGGCATCGTTTTGGAAACGGATGTGGTGTCAGACGAACCTGCTGTACCTTCGGTTCGGACCAAGGCCAAACAAGGCTCATCGCTCAAGCAACACAAGTACATCGATTACAGCCGGGCGCTCGATGCCACCCAGTTGTATCTCAACGAGATCGGTTTCTCCCCGCTGCTTTCTCCCGAAGAGGAAGTGCACTATGCGCGCCTGTCGCAGAAAGGGGACCCGGCTGGTCGCAAGCGCATGATCGAGAGCAACCTGCGCCTGGTGGTCAAGATCGCTCGCCGTTACGTCAACCGTGGCCTGTCGTTGCTCGATTTGATCGAGGAGGGCAACCTGGGGTTGATCCGGGCGGTGGAGAAGTTCGACCCCGAGCGAGGTTTCCGCTTCTCGACCTACGCCACCTGGTGGATCCGCCAGACCATCGAGCGGGCGATCATGAACCAGACCCGCACCATTCGCCTGCCGATCCACGTGGTCAAGGAGCTCAACGTCTACCTGCGCGCGGCACGGGAGTTGACCCAGAAGCTCGACCACGAGCCCTCCCCGGAAGAAATCGCCAGCCTGCTGGAAAAACCGGTCGCGGAGGTCAAGCGCATGCTTGGGCTCAACGAACGGGTTTCTTCGGTGGACGTCTCGCTCGGCCCGGACTCCGACAAGACGCTGCTCGACACCTTGACGGATGACCGCCCGACCGACCCATGCGAGTTGCTCCAGGATGATGACCTGTCCCAGAGCATCGACCAGTGGTTGGGCGAGCTGACCGACAAACAGCGTGAGGTGGTGGTACGCCGATTCGGTCTGCGCGGGCATGAGAGCAGCACCTTGGAGGATGTCGGCCTGGAAATCGGCCTGACCCGTGAGCGGGTGCGGCAGATCCAGGTCGAGGGGCTCAAGCGCCTGCGCGAGATCCTCGAGAAGAACGGGCTCTCCAGCGAGTCCCTGTTCCAGTAAGCGCCGCTGCTTTGACAAACGCCCCGATGACCCCGGGGCGTTTTTGTTCGTGGGCGAGAATGTTTACTTCGCTACCGTTGTAGCAGCGCTTGTAAGAGATTGCTTACCTGTCATGTAGGACTTTTCTGTAGGGATCAGTAAATCATTGTCGTTTCCACCGGGCTTGAAATCCTAACGTACTGATAATTGAGGATTTTTTAGGTGTGAAAAGATGTGTCCACTGAATTGTTTTGAGAGGTTTGACCCTTGCTCGCCAAACTGGAATGGCTAGTATTCGAACTGTGTCGACGGACTGACACAGGCTTTCAAGGATGAAAGTCAGGGACATCGCAAGAAGCGATTCATCAGGATGATGATTGGGACAAGCAGGGACTACGGAAAAAATGTGGGCGGGTCAAACCGCCCCTTTTTTTGCCTGTAGAAAAGTCGCATGAATCCACGCCCCTTGTAGGAGCGGCCTTGTGCCGCGATCGGCTGCGCAGTAGCCGTAAAATCAGCCACCTCGATATACCAGGTAATCGTGCACGCAGGCTTTACGGCTGCGGCGCAGCCGATCGCGGCACAAGGCCGCTCCTACAAGGGTAAAGCCTGCACATGTTTTGCAGGCAATAAAAAAGGCCCTTTCGGGCCTTCAGGTTCGGACGCTTAGCGTTCCAGATCCGCGATCTTGCCAGGCTTGCCATCCCATTCTTCGGCGTCAGGCAGCGGGTCCTTGCGCTCGGTGATGTTCGGCCAGATCTCCGCCAGTTCGGCGTTCAGCTCGAGGAAGTTCTCCATGCCGGCAGGTACTTCGTCTTCCGAGAAAATGGCTTGGGCCGGGCATTCTGGTTCACACAGGGCGCAGTCAATGCACTCGTCCGGGTGAATCACCAGGAAGTTCGGGCCTTCGTAGAAGCAGTCCACCGGACAGACTTCCACGCAGTCGGTGTATTTGCATTTGATGCAGTTGTCGGTGACGACGAAGGTCATTTCTAGTTCTCTCCTCAGGCGACGGCGGCGGCCCTTCCTCTAACGGGCCGCGCGGTTTACAGGCAGTTGGCTGCAGGCCAGGCTAATAACCTGCAGCACCGGCAAACCGCGGCGGATTCTACCAGCTTGTTGTGGGCGCCGTTATAACAGGTTTTTCAGTTGATATAGCGTTTCGATAGCTTGGCGCGGTGTCATCTCGTCCAGGTCCAGCTTGCCCAGCTTCTCGATGGCCGGGTGTGGCAGGCTGGCGAACAGGTCGCTCTGGTGCGGCACCTGCGGCTCGCCCTTGGCAACTTTGACCGGTTGCTCATGGGGCAGGCTGGCCGTTTCCAGGCGGCCCAAGTGCTCGCGGGCACGTTGGATCACCGGCGCCGGCACGCCGGCCAGCTGCGCCACGGCCAGGCCGTAGCTCTGGCTGGCCGGACCAGGCAGTACGTGGTGCAGGAAGACGATGCGTTCGTTGTGTTCGGTGGCGTTCAGATGCACGTTGGCCACCAGCGGCTCGCTCTCCGGCAGCACGGTCAGCTCGAAGTAGTGCGTGGCGAACAGCGTGTAGGCACGCAGCTGGGCCAGGCGCTCGGCGGCGGCCCAGGCCAGCGACAGGCCATCGAAGGTGCTGGTGCCACGGCCGACTTCGTCCATCAGCACCAGGCTGCGGTCGGTGGCGTTATGCAGGATGTTGGCGGTTTCGCTCATCTCGACCATGAAGGTCGAGCGCCCACCAGCCAGGTCGTCGCTCGAGCCGATACGGGTGAAGATGCGGTCGACCAGCGACAGCTCGCAGCGCGCTGCAGGTACGAAGCTGCCGATATGCGCCATCAGTACGATTAGCGCGGTCTGGCGCATGTAGGTGGACTTACCGCCCATGTTCGGGCCGGTGATGATCAGCATGCGCGTGTTGTTGTCCAACGCCAGGTCGTTGGCCACGAACGGCGTGGTCAACACCTGCTCGACCACCGGGTGGCGGCCCTGTTCGATGCGCAGGCAGGGCTCGTCGACGAAGGTCGGGCAGTTGAGGTCCAGGTTCAGCGCGCGCTCGGCCAGGTTGCTCAGCACATCCAGCTCGGCCAGGGCAGCGGCGCTGTCCTGCAACGGGGCCAGGTGGCCGATCAGGGTCTCGAGCAAGGCGTCGTAGAGCATCTTCTCGCGCGCCAGGGCGCGGCTCTTGGCCGACAGCGCCTTGTCCTCGAACGCCTTGAGCTCGGGGGTGATGAAGCGCTCGGCACCTTTGAGGGTCTGGCGGCGGATGTAGTCGCCCGGCGCCTGCTCGGCCTGCTTGGTGGGCAGTTCGATATAGTAGCCATGCACGCGGTTGTAGCCGACCTTGAGGTTGGCCAGGCCCGTACGGGCTTTTTCCCGCGCTTCCAGGTCGATGAGGAACTGGCCGGCGTTTTCGCTCATGGCCAGCAGCTCGTCCAGCTCGCTGTCGTAGCCGGTCTTGAGTACACCGCCGTCGCGGATCACCGCCGGCGGGTTGTCGATGATCGCCCGTTCCAGCAGGCTGGCCAGTTCCGGGTAGGTGCCGGTGATCGCCGCCAGGCGTGCCAGGTGCGGGGCCTCCAGCTCGGCCATGGCGTTCTGCAGCTCGGGCAGGGCGCCCAGGGCATCGCGCAGGCGGGCTAGGTCACGCGGGCGGGCGTTGCGCAGGCCGATACGGGCCAGGATCCGCTCGATGTCGCCGATTTCCTTGAGCTGCGGCTGCAGCTTCTCGAAGCGGTAGCCGTCGAGCAGGCAGCGGATCGAGTCCTGGCGTGCCTTGAGCACTTTCAGGTCGCGCAGCGGGCGGTTCAGCCAACGGGTCAGCAAACGGCTGGCCATGGCGGTCTGGCAACGGTCGATGACCGATTGCAGGGTATTGTCGCGGCCACCGGCCAGGTTGACGTCCAGCTCCAGGTTGCGGCGGCTGGCGCCGTCCAGGATCACCGTGTCGTCCATGCGCTCATGGCGCAGGCTGCGCAAGTGCGGCAGGGTGGTGCGCTGGGTTTCCTTGGCATAGGTCAACAGGCAGCCGGCGGCGCCGATGGCCAGGGTCAGCTTGTCGCAGCCAAAGCCCTTGAGGTCCTGGGTCGCGAACTGCTGGCACAGGCTTTTACGGGCCGAGTCGCGGTCGAAGTCCCACGGCGCGCGGCGGCGGCAACCCGGGCGCTTTTCCGCCGGCAGGCCCTGGGGCCAGTCGTCGGGGATCAGCAGTTCCACCGGGTTGATGCGCTCGAGCTCGGCCAGCAGGTTTTCCCAGCCCTTGATTTCCTGGACGGTGAAGTTACCGCTGGTGATGTCCAGCACTGCCAGGCCGAACAGGCGCTCATCGCCCAGCAGCGCGGCAATCAGGTTGTCGCGGCGCTCGTCGAGCAGGGCCTCGTCGCTGACCGTGCCGGGGGTGATGATCCGCACCACCTGGCGCTCCACCGGCCCCTTGCTGGTGGCCGGGTCGCCGATCTGCTCGCAGATCACCACCGACTCGCCGAGCTTGACCAGCTTGGCCAGGTAACCTTCCACCGAATGGAACGGGATCCCGCACATGGGGATCGACTGGCCGGCGGACTGGCCACGGGCGGTCAGGGTGATATCCAGCAGTTTGGCGGCTTTCTTCGCGTCTTCGTAGAAGATCTCGTAGAAATCGCCCATGCGGTAGAACATCAGCTGGTCTGGGTGCTGGTTCTTCAGCTTCCAGTACTGCTGCATCATTGGTGTGTGTGCGGAAAGGTCAGACATTCAAGGCCTTGAAGCTGTGCGTCTCAGACAAAATGCGAAACGCCCAAGTCTACAGGTTCTTGCCTGCCGGGCACAGGCGCCCAGGCCACTTCGTTGATCATCGAAGCGGCGTTGCCCCGCGCGGGCGGGCGCGGGGCAGCGCGCTTTCAGCTGCGTTGCCAGACCACCGGGAACCAGTCTTCGCGCATGCGCTCGCCGTCGCGCAGGTTGATGCCCGGGAAGGGCGGTGAGGTGCGGCCGGGGCGCTGCACGTAGCGCACGTCGTCGCCCAAAAAGCGGGTGGAGAAGGCCCGGCGCCTGCCGGTGCCGGTGTTACCCGCCGCGCCGTGCACGGTGCGGAAGTCGAAGACGATGGCATCGCCCGGCTCCAATTCCGGCGACAGGATCTGGTATTCGCCGTTCTCTACATCCGGCATGTCCATGTACAGGTTCTGGCCGTCGGCGTCGGTGGCGCCGTAGAAGTCCTGGTTGCTGGCCCAGCGTTTGGGGCGCACCGGCTTGGGCCAGCGGTGCGAGCCAAGCACCACGCTCAGGGTGTTGTGGCGGGTGACCGGGTCCAGGGGGATCCAGTAGCTGGCGGTCTGCAGGCCGTCGACGCAGTAGTAGGGCAGGTCCTGGTGCCAGGGGGTGGGCTTGGCGGTGCCGGGCTCCTTGACCAGGATGTGGTCGTGGAACACTTGCACCTGCTGGGCGCCCATCAGTTCGCCGGCCAGGCCCGCGGCGGGAGAGTTGAGCACGAAGTCGGTGAACGCGGGGATGCGCTGCCAGTTGCAGTAGTCCTCGAAGAACCGACCGCCTTCGCCGGAGCCGACGTTCTCGATGGCAAAGGCGCTGGGTTCGGCCAGGTTCTGCTCGAAGCCTTCGCGCAGGCGTTCGATCCAGTCCTTGAACACGCCACGCAGGATCACGGCGCCGTCGCGCTGGTAGTCTTCGATGTGGGGATTCATGGGGCAGCCCTCTCCTTGTTGTTGTCGTGGCACCAGCATCGGGTGCCGGCGAGGGCCGGGTAAATCATAGAATTCCTATTCGTCACTATAGCTATTCTGTATGCCCCATCTTGTTGTCTTGCCTTTCGATTGGCCGGTTAATAGCCCTGCGCCCTGCGGTTTCCGGGCCTTGCGTGAACCCTTCCACGGCAGCGCGACTGCCGGCCAAGAACAAGAACAACGAGGAGTCCCTGGGATGAACGACCACAACAACCTGCGACGGGGCCTGAGTACCCGGCACATCCGCTTCATGGCGCTGGGCTCGGCGATCGGCACGGGGCTGTTCTATGGCTCGGCGTCGGCGATCAAGCTGGCCGGGCCGTCGGTGCTGCTGGCCTACCTGATCGGTGGTGCGGCCATCTACATGATGATGCGCGCCCTCGGCGAGATGGCCGTGCGCAACCCGGTGTCCGGCTCGTTCGGGCAGTACACCAGTCAGTACCTGGGGCGCTACCTGGGGTTTCTCACCGGCTGGAGCTATGCGTTTTCCATGCTGGTAGTGTGCCTGGCGGACGTCACCGCCTTCGGTGTTTACATGGGCCTGTGGTTCCCCGACACTCCGCGCTGGATCTGGGTGCTGGGTATCGTCTGCTTCATCGGCGCGCTGAACCTGTGCAGCGTCAAGGTGTTCGGTGAAATGGAGTTCTGGTTGTCGCTGCTCAAGGTCACTGCGATCATCGCGATGATCCTGGCCGGTGGCGCGGTGCTGCTGTTCGGCATCCAGCTGGGTAATGGCGCCGAGACCGTCACGGGGCTGTCCAACCTGTGGAGTCACGGTGGGTTCTTCCCCAACGGCATCGGCGGGATGATCGCCTCCTTCACCGTGGTGATGTTCGCCTTCGGCGGCGTCGAGATGATCGGTATCACCGCCGGCGAAGCCAAGGACCCCAAGCGCGTGCTGCCCAAGGCGATCAATTCGGTGCCGCTGCGCATCCTGCTGTTCTATGTGCTGACCCTGGTGGTGCTGATGGCCATCTACCCCTGGACCAAGATCGGTAGCCAGGGCAGCCCGTTCGTGCAGATCTTCAGTGGCCTGGGCATCGGCTCGGCGGCGACCCTGCTCAATATCGTGGTCATTTCGGCGGCGGTGTCGGCGATCAACAGTGACATCTTCAGCGCCGGGCGCATGATGTATGGCATGGCCCAGAACGGCCAGGCACCGTCGGGCTTCTCGCGGCTGTCGCGCTTCGGCGTGCCATGGATGACCGTGGTGGTGATGGGCGTCGCTTTGCTGCTGGGTGTGGTGCTCAACTATCTGGTGCCGGAGAACCTGTTCCTCATCCTGGCCGCTGTGGTGACCTTCTCGATCGTCTGGGTGTGGCTGATGATCCTGCTCTCGCAGGTCGCCATGCGCCGTGGCATGAGCCGCGAGGAAATCGCCGCCCTGGACTTCCCGGTGCCGCTGTGGCCGGTAGGGCCGGCCCTGGCCATCGTGTTCATGCTGTTCATCTTCGGCGTGCTGGGCTGGTTCCCGGATACCCGCACGGCGATGTACGTCGGCCTCGGCTGGCTAGCCCTGCTGTCGGTGGGCTACTGGTTGTGGGTGGCGCGCCAGCCGCGCCCGGCACCGGTCAGTGCCTGAGTCAGACGGAAAACAGCTCGCTGGCCCAGCGCAGGAATGCCTGGGCCGCAGGCGAGGGGCGCATGGCGCTGGACTGCGCCAGCACCACCGACTGCGGGCTGACCGCTTCGCGCAAGGGCCGGCACGCCAATGGCCGGCCATCGTAGCTCTGGTCCCCCGCGGGGCGGGTGCAGGATAACGCCACGCCATAGCCATGGGCGACCAGTCCACGTTGCATCTCGAAGGTCTGGGTCAGTTGCTGGGAACGTGGCTGCAGGTCATGGGCCCAGAACAGCGACAGGAAGTATTCACGGGTGCGGGCGATGTCTTCCAGGATCAGGCATTCCTCGGCCAGCTCAGCCAGCGAGACCTGTTCCTGGCGGGCCAAGGGGTGGTCCACCGGCAACAGGGCATAGGGCGCCACCTGCGCCAGCACACGCCGCTCGATCTGCGGGTCCAGGCCCACGTCATAGGTCAGCGCCAGTTCTGCCTTCCCATCGTTCAAGCGTCGGTTGACACCCGCCAGGTCGGTCTCGAACAGGGTGATGGCGACTTCCGGGTGACGCTGGCGAAAGCCGCTGAGCAGGCGTGGCGCGTACCAGGGGCCCAGGTCCTGGAAGCAGATCAGGCTCAGGTTGCCGCGCAGCACTTCCGGTTCATCCCCCGCTGTGCCGATGCCAGCAGCCATGGCCAGGATTTCGCGCGCCTGCTCGAGCAGCTGGCGCCCGGCCGGGCTCAGTTCCAGGCCGCGGCTGGCCTGGCGCAGGAACAGCTTCTCGCCCAGGATCGCCTCGAGCTGGGAGATCGCCAGCGACACCGAAGGTTGCGAAATATGCTTGGCCCGGGCCGCGGCACTGACGCTGCCTTGTTCGGCAGTGGCCACGAAGTATTCGAGCTGGCGGAAGGTAAAGCCGATCATTGTTGTTCTTGTCCTTCTGTTGGCAGGCGAAATCATCCTGCGCCACCGGGCCCATGAGCCTACAAGGAATTGCTTGTTCATGGGGAACGACAAGAGAAATGGCCTGCATGGATTGCATTTGCGTTGCAGCACATCCATGATGCACGGTATGCAAAAACGCAACGTTGCCACCGTACTCAGAGCACTGCTCGATCGCCACGGCCTGTCCCCGACGGAGCTGCACCGGCGCACGGGCGTTCCCCAATCCACCTTGTCGCGCATCCTCAGCGAGAAGATCGTCGACCCGTCCGACAAGCACGTGTCGAAGATCGCCGATTATTTCGGCGTGAGTACCGATCAGCTGAGAGGCCGTGCCGAGCTGGGCGAGACCCGCGAGCTTCGCGAGTCGGCGCAGCCGGCCCATGGCCATGCGGAGCTGAGCGACATCAGCCTGTGGGACGACGAAACCCCGGTCGAGGACGACGAGGTTTCCGTTCCCTTCCTTCGAGAGGTCGAGTTGGCAGCAGGATCAGGACGATTCGTCATCGAGGAAAGCGAACGCGCGCGCCTGCGTTTCGGCAAGCGCAGCCTGCGCCACAATGGCGTGCAGTTCGACCAGGCCAAGTGCGTGACGGTACGGGGCAACAGCATGTTGCCGGTGCTGCGCGATGGGGCAACGGTAGGCGTCAACACCGGCAAGTGCTCCATTGGCGACATCATCGATGGCGACCTCTATGCCATCAACCACAACGGCCAGCTGCGGGTGAAGCAGGTCTATCGCCTGCCCACTGGCATCCGCCTGCGCAGCTTCAACCGCGACGAGCACCCCGACGAAGATTACAGCTTCCAGCAGATGCAGGACGAACAGATCAGCCTGCTGGGACATGTGTTCTGGTGGGGTATGTACGCCCGCTGATCGACAGCCAATTTCAAGAAAACCCGCTTCGGCGGGTTTTTTTTTGCCTGTGGAAAATCCCTACAAGCCGTGTCGCGTATGGCTTGCATGCATAACGGCAAAATCCATATGCATAAAAGCATGATGAAATGCATTGACCGTCTATGCATTGATGCATATTTTGTCTGCGAAGCCGCTGAATGAATTACGGAATGGCGGTGATGGAGGCCTTTGGAATTCATATAGGAGGCGGGGCAGTGATGAACGAGCAACCAATGTTGCTGGAGGTGCCGTTCTGGCTGGTGATCGTTCTGGCGTTGGTGGGCGGACTCTGTGGCGAGATGTGGCGGGCCGACAAGGCCGGTGCTCGAGGCTGGTCCTTAATGCGACGGCTGGCGTTGCGATCCGGGGCGTGCATGATCTGTGGTGTTTCGACTGTCATGTTGTCGTATGCCAGCGGTATCTCGATCTGGAGTGCTTGTGCCTTGGGGTGCATGACCGCGCTGTCGGGGGCCGACATCGCCATCGGTTTTTACGAGCGCTGGGCAGCCAGGCGGCTGGGATTGAAGGATGTTTCCCAGGATCGGTAAGTGTTCTCGACTTCGTTGTTCGCTACGGCAAGGCATGCCTGTGAAGAGGGTGGTCACGCGCAGGGTTTTCCCTATGCCGATGGCTGCGAAAGCACCCTAACGTTCATCGGCACAGCCATGAGCCAGACGAGGAGGGTAGAGAATGACTGCGTTAACGGCCTACCAGAATATATGTGTCATAGATGATGGATTGACGGGGGATGAGCACGCCAAGTTACTTGGACTATTGAGTGGTGCCGTTTGGCGTTACGGGTGGCCCTATCCGTATTCTCCGCTCGAGCGCCCGTGTTGGCACAGCTTCATCGCAGGTACGCAGCGAAACGAACTGGAGGACTGCGAGCCTGAATTACGATCACGACCGGATTGGGCATTCCTGGCTGATTTTTGGGCGCGAATAAAAGCGGTTCACATGCCTGAGGCAACGTTATTGGGTGTGTACGCCAACGGCCAGACCAGTGGCCAGGATGGTCCTATACATCGGGACAATACAGCCGAGGAACCGGGACGCACCGTGATGCTGTTCTGCAGTGAGCATTGGGCTACCTGCTGGGGCGGCGAATTGATGTTCTACGGTGATGACAAGGAAACGATTCTCAGGGCCGTCCAACCTAAACCAAGGCGAGTCGTGGTGTTCGATGGCGAAATTCCCCATGGCGCAAGAGCGCCAGCGACGAGTTGCAACAGATTGCGCATGAGCGTGGCGTTCAAAACGTTGATCAAGGAGTAAGGCGCATGGCCAGGACGGTTGAAATTATTTTGGGGTATGTCGACAAACCCGTGGGCGTGGCAGCGGCCGGTACTTCACTGATCGACCAGTACAATAGTGACAAGAAGGGGTTCGCCCTCGTCAATCAAAATGCCCAGACAGGAGCGGCGGTGGCGGGTGTAATCTCGATCGTGAAATTGACCGCTGGGTTTACTCCGTTTCTCAATATCAAAACGAATACGCTTGCGGCGACGACGGTGTTTCTGAAAATAACGGCTCAATATCGTACGAATAAAACTTTTGAAGCTGGCGATATTCTTAGTTTGGTCGGGAATGTGGCGGGTGTCGTGGGGAGTGTGATGTTGCTGACTGGCGCCGCTCAAGCATCTCTCCCGTTCGTTGCGATGGGCATAGGCGCTAACGTAGCGGGCATTGTTTTGTCAGATGTAGCGACGAAGTTGCATGCCACCCTGCTGAAACCATTATGGGAAAGGCATTTTCGTGCCAATCCGAAGTCGGCGTACCCCAATTACTGGGTGGCCCCTGACTTGAAGCTTGTATCGCTAGCGCAAATCGACTCTCTCTATGGGAACCGCATCGCAGTTAACCAGTGGGATCCAAGTACACGTGTTGTTACACTTGTAGGAAAAAGCCGGCATCTTTATAGCGGCACTATAGGGTCTACTGGAGGCTACATCGAGAACGGACATTCAGGGCCTATGATTTTTCCGCTCCCGGAGCCACCGGGATGGCGAATCGATATTGGGCCTATTGAAATTGTCAGCCCGCAGGGCGCTTTTGGTATCGATCGTTACCATTGAATGTCCGTCGGTTCATAGCCACGAACGTGCTCAGGTATTAAATGTCGTCGATTGCTCAATTTGCCGCACTGCTTAAAACACAACCCCCTAAGGTGCAGGTCTTGAATGTCTTGCTGGTAGGGGTAACCCTTTTAGCGATGGCGGCACTTTACCATAGCGGCCTCAGAACCTATATGCCGCCGGATGCGAAAAATTTGGTCACTGTAGAGGCATGGATTAATGGCTATGCTTCTCCGTGGGAATATAATCGTTCGGTGCTCAGATTTGGTGTTTCCTATATTGATCAGGAGGGGAGGCAGGTCCAATCGGCTTTTTTGGATGCTGGCGTTTATGAACGAGAAAAACTGCGAATAGGTTCAAGGCTGCGTATGACCATTGAAGTGGGTGAGCAAGAGACTGTGCTTCGAGCGTTAGTGAGCCCAGAAGGGAAGGTGCTTTTCGATGATAACTTCAATCAACAGGTCGTGGCTTGGAATAACGAATCGATTTGGCAGGCAGTGGTGCTTTGTACCCTCGCCGCCATGGGGTTTATTTTTGTTGCACTCTTGATTGCGTGGAAACATCGCCGGGTGCTTTTGGGGCGATCTTGATTTAACTGAATTTATTCCTATTGTGTGTAGGAGCTTGCAGGAGCCGCATTGATGCATGGCCGCTCTCCGTTCGCGGCGTCTGTGCTAGGGTGACGAGCAGTCTTCAAGGAGTACACCATGGACCCGATCACCGTTCTCTCCACCCGCTTGGGCGAGCACCTGCGGCGCTTCAAAGCCCAGGTGACCACTGCTGAATCCTGCACCGGTGGGGGCATCGCCGAGGCCATCACCCGCATCCCCGGGAGCTCGGCCTGGTTCGAGGCCGGCTACGTGACCTACTCCAATCGCCAGAAGACCCGTCAGCTGGGGGTGCCTGAAGCGCTGTTCGCCGACGTGGGCGCCGTCAGCCAGGAAGTGGTCGAGGCCATGGTCCGCGGGGCCCAGGCTGCCAGCGGGGCGCGCTTTGCCGTGGCGGTCAGTGGCGTGGCCGGGCCGGACGGCGGTTCACCGGCCAAACCGGTGGGTACCGTATGGCTGGCCTGGGCCGACGGCGCCCATGTGACCAGTGAGCGCCGGCACTTCGACGGTGACCGCGAAGCGGTGCGCCGACAGACGGTGATCGCCGCGTTAGACGGCTTGTTACAGCTTGGAGCGGAGTAAATCGCTGGCGGGGGTTTGCGGAATCGTATCCCTGTGGAATAATACTGGCTACTTATACAGGTATTCCCGGCCCCAGGGCCGCCAGTCGATCACGTGAGGATTTCAATGGACGACAACAAGAAGCGCGCCTTGGCTGCGGCCCTGGGTCAAATCGAACGCCAGTTCGGCAAGGGCGCAGTCATGCGCATGGGCGATCACGAGCGTCAGGCCATTCCAGCCATCTCCACCGGCTCCCTGGGCCTGGACATCGCCTTGGGCATCGGCGGCCTGCCAAAAGGCCGTATCGTCGAGATCTATGGCCCGGAATCCTCGGGTAAGACCACGCTGACCCTGTCGGTCATTGCCGAAGCCCAGAAGAATGGCGCCACCTGCGCCTTCGTCGACGCCGAACACGCCCTCGACCCGGAATATGCCGGCAAGCTGGGTGTCAATGTCGACGACCTGCTGGTTTCCCAGCCGGATACCGGTGAACAGGCCCTGGAAATCACCGACATGCTGGTGCGCTCCAACGCCGTCGACGTGATCATCGTCGACTCCGTGGCGGCTCTGGTACCCAAGGCCGAGATCGAAGGCGAGATGGGCGACATGCACGTGGGCCTGCAGGCTCGCCTGATGTCCCAGGCGCTGCGCAAGATCACCGGTAACATCAAGAACGCCAACTGCCTGGTCATCTTCATTAACCAGATCCGTATGAAGATCGGCGTGATGTTCGGCAGCCCGGAAACCACCACCGGTGGTAACGCCCTGAAGTTCTACGCCTCTGTGCGCCTGGACATCCGTCGTACTGGCGCGGTCAAGGAAGGCGACGAAGTCGTGGGCAGCGAAACTCGCGTCAAGATCGTCAAGAACAAGGTTTCGCCACCGTTCCGCCAGGCCGAGTTCCAGATCCTCTACGGCAAGGGTATCTATCGCAACGGCGAAATCATCGACCTGGGCGTGGCCCAAGGCCTGGTGGAGAAGTCCGGTGCCTGGTACAGCTACCAAGGCAACAAGATCGGCCAGGGCAAGGCGAACGCCGCCAAGTTCCTGCAAGAGAACCCAGCCGTGGGCGCCGAGATCGAGAAGCAGATCCGCGAGAAGCTGCTCAACGCGGGTGCCGTCGCTGCTGCAGGCAAGGCTGCTGCCGCCGAGGCCGATGCCGACGACATGGCTGACGCCGACGCTGGTTATTGAGTGGCTCCATGTCCGTCGTACTCGACACCCCCGTCGCCGTTCGACGGACAGCCATGGACCTGCTCGCACGTCGCGAGCATGGTCGTGTCGAGCTGACGCGAAAACTGCGTCAGCGCGGCGCGCCGGATGAGCTGATCGAGCCTGCGCTCGATCGGCTTGCCGAAGAAGGGCTGCTCAGTGAGGCCCGCTATCTCGAAAGTTTCATCTCCTACCGCTCCAATGCCGGCTATGGCCCCGCGCGTATTCGCGAAGAGCTTGGCCAGCGTGGCCTGAACCGTGCTGATATCGACCAGGCCCTGCGTGACAGCGGGGTGGACTGGGCGGCCCGGTTGCAGGATGTCTGGCAACGCAAGTTCGCCGGGCAGCGCCCTCATGACCCTCGTAGCCGTGCCCAGCAGACCCGATTCCTGGCTTACCGTGGCTTCCCCATGGAACTCATCGGCCGCCTGCTCAGCGGTCGGGATCTGGACGACTGAGCATTATTGCTCCTTCAATCGACCTTCAGCGCCTCCCGCGCCCGTTGGGTGGTATGCATCGGCTGCGGCTTGGCCCAGTTTTCCGGCAGGTTGATGAAGTCCACCAGCTCGCGCAGGCGGCCTTGGTCTCGACCGTTGAAGGCGAAGGTCAGCCGCGTGAGATGGCTGAAATTGCCAACCTCGTGTTCAAGTCCGCTATCAGGCTGTTGGTGGTATTTGCCGCTCAGGCGCAGGTCCGCGAACCCCTCCTGGATGTCATAGAGCGCCGCGTCGCTCAACGGGTGGTGCATGCGGATGACGAACTGGTTTTTCAGCCAGCGGCTGGAGTGGTAGTTGCTGTAGAACTGGTTGATCTCCTCGACGGCTTCGTCGGCGCTATGCACCAGGCGTAGCAGTTTCAGATCGCTGGGCAGGATGTAGCGGTTTTCTTCCAGTTGCCGGCTGATGAACGCCAGGGCGTCGCGCCAGAAGCTACCACCAGGCGAGTCCAGCAGCACCACTGGCACCAGCGGGCTCTTGCCGGTCTGGATCAAGGTGAGCACTTCCAGTGCTTCATCGAGGGTACCGAAGCCGCCCGGGCACAGGACCAGCGCGTCGGCTTCCTTGACGAAGAACAGCTTGCGGATGAAGAAGAAGTGGAACGACAGCAGCTTCTCCGTGCCGTCCACCGTGGCGTTGGCATGCTGCTCGAAAGGCAGCGTGATATTGAAACCCAGGCTGTGCTCGGTGCCAGCGCCTTCATGGGCGGCAGCCATGATGCCGCCGCCGGCCCCGGTGATGACCATCAGGTCCGAGCGGGCCAGGGTCGCTCCCAGCTCTCGGGCCAGGGCATACATGGGGTGCTCCAGCGGCGTACGTGCCGAGCCGAACACCGTGACCTTGCGCCGCCCCTTGTAGCGTTCCAGGGTGCGGAAGGAATGGTCGAGTTCGCGCAGGGCCTGCAAGGTGATCTTGGCATTCCAGCGGTTGCTGTCGTCGTGGGCCATACGCAGGATGGTCAACATCATGTCGCGGTACAGCGGTAGGTTGGGGCTGCCGGGGGCGACCAGTTGCAGCTGTTCTTCAATCTTGCTCAGGTCGATACCGTTGTCCCTGAAGTGATTGAACAAGAGTTCGTTCGGTTGGTAAGGCATTCAACGTCTCCTTCTGCAGCAGAACCTCTGACCGGGTCGATGGCGTATCCCGGCCGCGACACTGCGTGTGTCGCTGGCTGCTCTAGCTCGAGTGTGCACACCGAGCATTGCAGTAGGCCTTCAAGGCCGTGGTGCAGTGGCAAATCCATCACGTTGTCGTTTTATTTTGGACCGCAAATACCGTGCCCTCGGCATTCTCCTCGGTTTGCCGGAAATATATGGGGGTTGCTATCAATCTAGACCCTGGCGCGCGAACGTGCTGCCTCGGGTGACCCAGGCCAGGCGAAGGTCACGCAAACAGGCAAAACAGAACGAACAATCTCCACTCGTCGGATCGGATCCAAGCCTTGCGAAGCTCTGGTTAACTGAAGGCGCGGCGTCTCGATGCAGGAGGTTGCGATATGCATCGGCTGGTGATCGAGGTGGATAGGCAGCTGTACCTGCTGCTGAAGCGGGCAGCTCAGGCCAACCACCTGAGCCTTGAAGCGGAGTGCCTGCGCAGGTTGGGCGACGGCGAGCGGCGGTCGCGCTACCTTCAGGCCCTGCTGGCAGAGCTGCGCGCCGACGAAGAGCAGCGGCGCGCCAATGACAACGGCCGGGTGGCCTGATTACTTCTTCTTGTTGCCTGCTACGCAACTGGCGTTATCGAACGCCTGATCCATGATCGGCTGGTTGGTCTTGTACACGGTGAATCGGTAGACCAGTACGGCGCCCTTGGACATCAGCTGACGGTA
The DNA here is from genome assembly GCF_020151015.1 of Pseudomonas sp. p1(2021b). Taxonomy (NCBI): domain Bacteria; kingdom Pseudomonadati; phylum Pseudomonadota; class Gammaproteobacteria; order Pseudomonadales; family Pseudomonadaceae; genus Pseudomonas; species Pseudomonas sp. p1(2021b). The sequence goes on along the minus strand of NZ_CP083746.1, from coordinate 3,867,005 downwards.
GCCGTTGTTACGGCAAACGCTGTCACCCAGCTGGCTGCGCACTTGCTCCGGGTTGGCGCGCATTCGCTCGGCATGGCTCTCGCGCACGCTCAGGTGGTTGACCAGTGCCTTGCCTTTCTCGACTGTGTAGCCCTGGTCGAGAATATCTTCGTTGATGGCGCGGGGCGTGCCGACGCTGCTTTCCTTGGCGACCTTCTCCAGCATCTGGTTGAGCTCGTATTCCTGCTTGGAGGCTGCCTGGGCCGCCAGGGGCAGGGCGAGCAACAGGCTCAAGGCCGGGATGGTAAAACGCAGCATGAATCTCTCCTGGTTCGATGACTGGCACTTTGACCTGCGCCGGCGAGCGGCGTTCCGTGGCCCCCGCATCGATGGGGATCCCAGGTCGCAAAAGCGTGATTATAAAGGAGGCGTCCGGCCGCCTGCACGGCAAATGACGCCGCCTCTGGTAGACTGGCAGCTCGTTTCTCGCCGAGTTGTCGCAGTGTCCGTTCCTTATCTCCCCAGAGGCTTGCAGCCATGAGCCACGCGGTAGCGCGCCTGCGCGCCGAGCGCCTGGCCCGCAGCAACAAACCTTTCATTGCCCGTGGCTCGCGCGCCCTGCGCTGTCCGGATTGCCGGGTGATCGCCAGCCATTGTCTATGCGCCCTCAAGCCCAAGGTGCAAGCCGACGCCGGGGTGTGCCTGGTGATGCACGATACCGAGCCGTTGAAGCCGACCAACACCGGCTGGCTGATTGCCGACCTGGTCGAAGATACCGCAGCGTTTGGCTGGCAGCGCACCGAGGTCGACCCGCGCCTTTTGGCCTTGCTCGATGACCCCCAGTGGCAGCCCTATATCGTTTTCCCGGGCGAGTTCGTGGCGCCGGAGCGGGTGGTCAGCGACGTGGTGCGTGAGCCTGGCAAGCGGCCGCTGTTCATCCTGCTCGATGCGACCTGGACCGAAGCCCGCAAGATGTTCCGCAAGAGCCCGTACCTTGACCGCTTCCCGGTGCTGAGCCTGCAGGCCGAGCAGATGTCGCGCTATCGCCTGCGTCGTTCCAAGCGTGACGACCATTTCTGCACGGCCGAGGTTGCCGCCATGTGCCTGGAGCTGGCCGGCGATCAGCAGGCCGCCCGGGCCTTGGATGCCTACCTGGACGTCTTCAGCCTGCATTACCTCAGTGCCAAGCGGCATTTGCCGCTGGACTTGCAGGACGATACCCACCAGCGCTTGCATACCTTCCTATAGTCCAAGGGGCAGGTGCGCCGGATTGGTTCATAATGTCCGGGCTGGCAGCCAGGAAGGCGAGGACGACCGGGCGATTGGCTTGACCACCCGGAGCGTGCTCGGCATTCTTGGCGCCGATTCGGGCACGACGAAGATGCTGTTACCCCGGACTTCGCCGTGCCTTACCGGCCGGCGGCCCTGCCGTTCGCGCCTTGAGTTGCCTGCCTGGTGCTTCCTCCACCCCTCTAGCGCCTGGCACAGAACAGGATCCATAGATCGATGGCCACATACGAAATCCTGATTGCCGATGACCACCCACTGTTCCGCAGCGCCCTGCGCCAGGCCGTTACCCTCGGCCTGGGGCCCGACGTGCGCCTGGTCGAGGTGGCGAGCATCGCCGAACTGGAAACCCGCCTGACCGAGAAGGCCGATTGGGACTTGGTCCTACTGGACCTGAACATGCCCGGTGCCTATGGTTTCTCCGGCCTGGTCCTGCTGCGTGGGCAGTACCCGCAGATCCCGGTGGTGATGGTGTCGGCCCAGGAAGAAGCGGCCGTGGTGGTCAAGTCCCGCGAGTTCGGCGCCAGTGGCTTCATTCCTAAATCCAGCAACCTGGACGTTATCCAGGAGGCCGTGCAGAAAGTGCTCGACGGCGAAGTCTGGTGGCCGCCCCAGGCGTTCGAGAAGGTTGATGTCTCGGCCGAAGCCAAGGCCGCCAGCGAAGGTCTGGCGAGCCTCACGCCGCAGCAGTTCCGGGTGTTGACGATGGTCTGCGAAGGTTTGCTGAACAAACAGATCGCCTATGAGCTGAATGTCTCGGAGGCGACCATCAAGGCCCACGTGACGGCGATCTTCCGCAAGCTCGGCGTGCGTACCCGCACCCAGGCGGCCTTGCTGCTGCAACAACTGGAATCGGTTGCGAGCAGCTAAGTCCCCGTCCGTTCACGCTTTTTTGACTCGGGTTGGACTAATCTGCCGGCCCTTTACCGGTGAAGTGACTCCCATGTCGCCATTCAAGGGCCAGACCGGCCTCAAACGTATCTTCAACGCCGCCGGCTATTCGCTGGACGGCCTGCGTGCCGCCTTCAAGGGCGAGGCCGCGTTCCGTCAACTGGTGATCGCCAACCTGGTGCTGATTCCCCTGGCGTTCTGGCTGCCGGTCACCCGTGTGGAGCGGGCGATCCTCATCGCCGTCTGCCTGCTGGGGTTGATCGTCGAACTGCTCAACTCGGCGGTGGAGGCAGCCATCGACCGCATCTCCCTGGAGCGTCACCCCTTGTCGAAGAACGCCAAGGACATGGGCAGCGCCGCCCAACTGGTCGCCATGACCATGGTGGCGCTGGTGTGGGGCGTGATCCTGCTCTGATCAGGCGATCGGCGGCAGGACGATCTCGTCGCTGCGGCTGACGCCGGCGGTGAAGCTGCGGCACAGTTCGAGGAATTCTCGCATGGCAGAGGTCTGGTACTTCTGCTTGTGCCAGATGAAATAGAACTGCCGCGACAGGTCCAGTTGCGGGGTTTCCACCGGCACCAGGCTGCCACGGCGGAACGCATCGCGCAGGGCCAGGCGCGAGATGCAGCCGATGCCCAGGCCCGACTCCACGGCGCGCTTGATCGCCTCGGTGTGTTCCAGCTCCAGGCGGATGTTCAGGTTGGCACGATGGTGGCGCATGGCCTGGTCGAAGGTCAGGCGGGTGCCGGAGCCTTGTTCGCGCAGGATCCAGGCTTCGTGGGACAGTGTCTCCACGTCTGCCCAGCCGGCCTTGGCCAAAGGGTGCTGCGGCGCACAGAACACGACCAGTTCATCTTCCACCCATGGCTGCACCTCGATGTCCGGGTGGCTGCAGTCACCTTCGATTAGACCCAGGTCAATTTCATAGTGGGCCACCTGCTGCACGATATGTACGGTGTTCTGCACATGGAGCTTGACCTGGCTCTCGGGGTGGCCCTGCATGAAGCTGCCGATGAGCAAGGTGGCCAGATAGTTGCCGATGGTCAGGGTGGCACCGACCGCCAATGAGCCGAAACCGGTCTTGCCATTGAGCAGGTCTTCGATTTCCTTGGCCTGGTCGAGCAGGGCCACGGCCTGGGGCAACAACTGGTGGCCTAGGGCATTGAGGCTCAACCGCTTGCCGGCGCGGTCGAACAGCTGGCAGCTGGATTGACGCTCCAGTTCAGTGATCGAGGTACTGGCAGCCGATTGCGACAACGCCAGGACGCTCGCCGCCCGTGACACGCTCTGGTGCTGGGCGACGGCGACAAAGACTTGTAGCTGACGAAGCGTGAATCGCATATCTATATAACCGATAAGACATATCTTGATAATCCATTTAACAGATATTGTCGCTGCCCCTAAAATATCGCGCAATAGTGCGCTTGGTCCGCGCTGCGTCTTTCTTCAGGAGCCCCATAGATGAGCAACATGAACCACGAACGTGTCCTCAGTGTGCACCACTGGAACGACACTCTGTTCAGCTTCAAGTGCACCCGTGACCCGGGCCTGCGCTTCGAGAACGGTCAGTTCGTGATGATCGGCCTGCAGCAGGACAATGGTCGCCCGCTCATGCGCGCCTACTCCATCGCCTCGCCGAACTGGGAAGAGCACCTGGAGTTCTTCAGCATCAAGGTGCCGGATGGTCCGCTGACCTCCCAGCTGCAGCACCTGAAGGAAGGCGATGAGATCATCATCAGCAAGAAGCCTACCGGTACGCTGGTCCTCGACGACCTGAACCCGGGCAAGCACCTGTACCTGCTCAGCACCGGCACTGGCCTGGCGCCGTTCATGAGCGTCATCCAGGATCCGGAAACCTACGAGCGCTTCGAGAAGGTGATCCTGGTTCACGGTGTACGCTACGTCAACGAAGTGGCCTACCGCGAATTCATCACCGAGCACCTGCCGCAGAACGAGTTCTTCGGCGATGCGGTACGTGAAAAACTGATCTACTATCCGACCGTGACCCGTGAGCCGTTCGAGAACCAGGGCCGTCTGACCGACCTGATGCGCAGCGGCAAGCTGTTCAGCGACATCGGCCTGCCGCCGATCAACCCGCAGGACGACCGCGCCATGATCTGCGGCAGCCCGAGCATGCTCGACGAGACCGCCGAGGTCCTGGACAGCTTCGGCCTGAAGATCTCCCCGCGCATGCGCGAGCCGGGCGATTACCTGATCGAGCGTGCCTTCGTCGAGAAGTAAGCGGCACGCTGCATAAGAAAACGCAGGCCTCGGCTTGCGTTTTTTATTGCCTGTGGAATACAGAGAACTATTGATCAGTGCTGCCCCCTGTAGGAGCGGGCTTGTCCCGCGATCAAGGGCGAGGCCCTTGCCAGGGGCGGTGATATCGGGTCGAGCCTAATCGCGGGACAAGCCCGCTCCCACAAAGAGCTCGTAATATCAAATAGTTATGAGTTGTTCTATAGGGCTTGCCCCGCGATCGGCCATTGGTAGCGCTGCAAATCAAAGGTCTTGCACTACTTCCAATACGCGAATCTCATCAGGCTGCGGGTAGTGCCAGCGTACCTGCACGTCCCAGAACTTCACCCCATACACCCGCTCGGCCGGCGGCACCTGGTACGCCGGTCGCGGGTTCTGCGCCAGGCATTGCTCGATCAGCTCCACCAACGGCTCCCCCAGGCGCACGGCATGGGCATGGGCCTGGGGCAGGGCGCTTTCACTCCAGCCTACGGCAATCGCCTCAGGTGCATCGCTGGCCATCTGGTTGACGGCGCCGTCGATACGGTCGGCGTACGGCACATAGGGCTTGATATCCAGCACCGGCGTGCCATCGAGCAGGTCGATGCCCGACAGCAGCAGGCGCCCCGGTTCCACGCCTTCCAGGCGCACCACCGACTGGCCAATGCCATTGGGCCTATGGGTCGCACGGGTGGCGAACACGCCCATGCTCTTGTTGCCGCCCAGGCGGGGCGGGCGGACCTTAAGGCGCGGCTTGTCTTCCAGGGCCTGGTGGAACAGGAACAGCAGCCAGACATGGCTGACCTGCTCGAGCCCGGCCACCGCATCGCCCTGGTCGAATGGCGGCAACAGTTCCAGCACGCCACGCGCCGCTGGCGCCAACTGCGGTTGGCGCGGGATGGCGAATTTCTCCTTGAAGCAGGAGCGGACGATACCGACCGGTGAAACCGTATGCTGCATGCTCACTCAGCCACGCACGCGCAGGGTCAGGCCCTTGAGGAAGTTGCGCAGCAACTGGTCGCCGCAAGGGCGGTAGTTGTCGTGCCCGACCTTACGGAACAGGGCGCTCAGCTCTGGCTTGGACACCGGGAAGTTCACCGACTTGAGAATCTCGTGCAGGTCTTCTTCCTTGAGCTCGAAGGCTACGCGCAGTTTCTTCAGGATGGTGTTGTTGCTCACCGGCACTTCGATCGGTTGTGGTGCGCGGCTGTCGTCGCGGCCGCGGCGATGGATCACCAGGCCGTCGAGAAAGTGCGCCATGACCCGTTCAGGGCAGCGCACGAAGCCGGCTTCGTCCTCTTTCTTCAGGTAGGTGGCCAGTACCAGCGGGTGTACCTCGAGGCCGGACAGCCCGATGATCTCGGCCATTTTGGCGTCGTTCACCTTGAGCATGTAGCGCAGGCTACGCAGGACATCGTTGTGGTTCATGTGACAGATCCTGTTCAAGCGCCACGCAGACCATGGCGTGGCGGTAATGCTAGAAGCGTTCGTTGACAGCCAGGTAGCGCCATTGGCCGGTAGGCAGCTTGCCCATGGACACGCCGCCCAGGCGGATACGACGCATGCCCAGCACCTTCAGGCCGAGGCTGGCGCACAGGGCGCCGATCTGCCCGGGGCGTGGGTTCTTCAGGGCCAGGCGCAGGTGGTTTTCGTTCTGCCAACTGGCCTTGGCCTTGGGCAGCTCCTGGCCGCTACGGGTGATACCCCGGGCCAAGCGTTGCAAGGCTTCTGCAGGCGCCTGGCCTTCGACCTGGACGATGTATTCCTGCTCCAGGCGATGCAGGTCCGCCTCGACCTTGCGCGTTACCCGCCAATCCTGGGTATAGAGCTGCAGCCCGCTGGCGCCTGGCTCCAGGGGGGCGACGCAGGTCAGCCGGGCGAAATGCCCGTGCAGCGGGCGTACCGCTGGCGGGTGGGTTTCGCTGAGGGTGGCCATGGTCATGCTGGCCCGGCCCGTCTCGGCGTCCTGGCCGGCCAGATGGTTGAGCAGCAGGGTGACCGGCGGCAATTGCTCGGCACGGGCACCGGGCAGCAGGGCGACCTGTTCGGCGGAGACCTTGTACTGGGGTTGTTCGACCACCACGCCGTCCACCGTGACCCAGCCGCCCTCGATATACAGCTCGGCCTCCCGGCGCGAGCAGCCGAGTTGCTCGATGAGGCGTTTGGACAGGCGCACGGGTTCAGACATGAAAGCGATTCGCATAAGGGCAGGGGAAGCCGACATTGTACCTGCCCAGGCGGCATTGGGGCTGGGAATCTACGCCATTTACGCCATTTCAGGGGAGGTTTACGGCGTCCTTCACCCCAATCTCAAGGTTTTGTACGAATACGCCGCATGTGCAGCAGGGGATAGGGTTGGCCCAGGCCGTCGGTTTCCGAGCGGCCACTGACTTCGAAGCCCTCATGCAGGTAGAAGCCTAGGGCCTTGGGGTTTTGTTCGTTGACGTCCAGGCACTCGGCGTTCAGTTCGTCGACGGCATAGCGCAGCAGGCGTTTGCCGATACCCTGGCCGATGAAATCCGGATCCACGAACAGCATGTCCAGTCGCCCGTTGGCCACGCCCGCGAAGCCACGGATGCGCTTGGCGGTGTCTTTGCAGCAGACCAGCATGACGGCGTCGAGGTACCGGCGCAGCACGTATTCGCGCAGCAGCACGATATAGGCGTCTGGCAGGAAATCATGGGTGGCACGCACCGACGCTTCCCAGATCCGGACCAGCTCCGGGTAGTCGCTCACGTGTGGGGTCTGTAGCGTCAGGGGCGATGACATTGGGCTTTCCTCGTGGGGCATAGAGGAAAACATAGATGCTAAAAAATACCCTGCCAGTGAGAGCGCTTTCGCCTGCCTGGGGCTGCTGCGCAGCCCATCGCGGCACAAGGCCGCTCCTACAGGTTCGCGCAAACCCTGAGCGGCCTTGTGCCGCGAAAGGGCCGCAAGGCCGGCCCCGACGATCTTAAGTGGCTGGTAGAAAGCCTCAGACAGGCTCGGCCCACATGTCGTACTCGTCGGCATCGACGATGCGGCAGCGTACCTTGTCGCCCGGTTTGAAGCCGTGGTCGCCGTCGATGAACACGCTACCGTCGATTTCCGGCGCGTCGAAGAAGCTGCGACCGACCGAGCCCTGTTCCTCGACTTCGTCGATCAGCACGTCGATTTCCTTGCCGATACGTAGCTGCAGGCGTGCGGCGCTGATCGCCTGCTGGTGCGCCATGAAGCGGTCCCAGCGCGACTGCTTGACGTCGTCCGGTACCTCGTCCAGGCCCAGGTCGTTGGCTGGGGCGCCTTCGACAGGCGAATACTGGAAGCAGCCGACACGGTCGAGCTGGGCTTCGGTCAGCCAGTCGAGCAGGTACTGGAAGTCTTCTTCGGTCTCGCCCGGGAAGCCGACGATGAAGGTGGAGCGGATGACCAGTTCCGGGCACTGCTCGCGCCAGCGCTTGATGCGGGCCAGGGTACGGTCTTCGAAGGCCGGGCGCTTCATGGCCTTGAGGACCTTGGGGCTGGCGTGCTGGAAGGGGATGTCCAGGTACGGCAGGATCTTGCCGGCAGCCATCAGCGGGATTACGTCGTCGACGTTCGGGTACGGGTAGACGTAGTGCAGACGCACCCAGGCGCCCAGGCTGCTCAGGGCTTCGCACAACTCGAGCATGCGGGTCTTGACCGGGCGGCCGTTCCAGAAGTCGGTCTTGTACTTGACGTCCACGCCGTAGGCGCTGGTGTCCTGGGAGATCACCAGGATTTCCTTGACCCCGGCCTTGACCAGGCGCTCGGCCTCGCTCAGTACCTCGCCCACCGGGCGGCTGACCAGCTTGCCGCGCATGGACGGGATGATGCAGAAGCTGCAGCTGTGGTTGCAGCCTTCGGAAATCTTCAGGTAGGCGTAGTGGCGCGGGGTCAGCTTGACGCCCTGGGGCGGTACCAGGTCGATCAGTGGGTTGTGGTCCTGGCGTGGAGGCACCACCTCATGCACGGCGTTGACCACCTGCTCGTACTGCTGCGGGCCGCTGACCGACAGCACGCTCGGGTGCACGTCGCGGATGTTGCCTTCCTCGACGCCCATGCAACCGGTGACGATGACCTTGCCGTTTTCCTTGATCGCCTCGCCGATCACTTCCAGCGACTCGGCCTTGGCGCTGTCGATGAAGCCGCAAGTGTTGACCACCACCACGTCGGCGTCCTCGTAGGTGGGCACGACTTCGTAGCCTTCCATGCGCAGCTGGGTCAGGATGCGCTCGGAATCGACCAGAGCTTTCGGGCACCCTAACGATATCATTCCTATACGTGGGGGTTTCTCTGTCATCATAGGATGATCCTCATCAGGGTGAATTTTCGTAATGGCAAAAAACGGCGCGAGAGTATACAGCTATTTGCGGTTTTCCGATCCACGGCAAGCGACCGGCAGCAGTGCCGACCGTCAGCTGCAGTACGCCCAGAACTGGGCTGCGGGCAAGGGCCTGATCTTGGACGACACGTTGTCGCTGAGAGATGAGGGTTTATCTGCCTACCATGAACGACACGTCAAGCAGGGCGCGCTGGGTGTGTTCTTGGAAGCGATCGAAAACGGGCGCATCGCTCACGGTTCTGTTCTTGTCGTGGAGGGCTTGGACCGTCTGAGTCGTGCTGAGCCGATCCAGGCCCAAGCTCAGCTGGCACAGATCATCAACGCCGGTATCACAGTGGTCACAGCCAGCGATGGTAGGGAATACAACCGCGCCGGGCTGAAGGCTCAACCAATGGACTTGGTCTATTCGCTACTCGTCATGATCCGTGCGCATGAGGAGTCGGACACCAAGAGTAAACGTGTGAAGGCGGCGATTCGGCGCCAGTGCGAGGGGTGGAAGGCCGGTACCTATCGCGGGTTGATACGCAATGGCAAGGATCCGCAGTGGGTGCGCTGGACTGGGGATTCCTGGGAGCTGATCCCGGAAAGAGTAGCGGCAGTCCAGCGAGCTCTGGCCCTTTACCGCCAAGGTATGGGGGCAGGCCGGGCTGCCAAATTGATGCACCAGGAAGGCTACGAACTGACCGATTGGGGTATATCTGGACTGCAGATCTATCGGCTGATTAAGTTGCCAGCCCTACGCGGGGTGAAGCGGCTGACGCTTGATGGTGAGGAGCATGAGCTGGAGGACTATTACCCTCGGATACTGTCGGAGGCGGAGTGGGGGGAGCTCCAGCACCTAGCTGGCCAGCGTCTTCGTCGCCGAGGTCATGGAGAAATCCCGGGGATCGTGACCGGAGTGGGCCTGGCGTACTGTGGTTACTGCGGTACAGCTTTGGTGGCTCAGAACATCATGAATCGACGACGTGCAGACGGCAGTTTGGCGGACGGCCATCGTCGACTGCAATGTACCTCCTACAGCAAAAACGGCGGTTGTTCAGCAGGCGGCAGTTGCAGCGTGGTGCCGATCGAGCGGGCGCTGCTCAACTTCTGCTCTGATCAGTTCAACCTGCAGCGCTTGCTCCAAGACGGAGACGATGGACGTGGGTTGCAACATCAACTGGCTGCTGCTCGCGCAGAGGTCGACAAATTTTCGAGTCAGCTTGCGAAGGTGACCGATGCCTTGCTTGCCGATGACAGTGGTGCGGCGCCGTTGGCGTTTGTCCGTAAGGCCCGTGAGCTCGAGCAGCTGCAAGAGGCTGCAGAGCGAAAGGTGAAGGATCTGGAGCACCAGGTATCGGCATTCTCCAGCGTAGAGCGACCCGTACATGCTGGACGTTGGAGGGAGTTGGCGAGCCAGGTCGAGGCAGGTGACTACAGCGCCCGCGAGCAGGTTCGGCAGTTGGTTATGGATACCTTCGAACGGATCGTCATCTACATGCGGGGGATAGGTGCAACGGATCGAACCAGCCGCACCATCGATGTGCAGCTGTTCTCCCGCACTGGGCAGCACCGTCTGATTCAGATCAACCGGAGGACGGGAGCTTGGCTGGCGAGTGAGGACTGGACATAGCTGGTGGCGTATTGCCTTCGATTGGAGAGAATTTATACTGTATGTGTGTACAGTGCTTATGGATCAGCTTATGTTTACCGTCCCAACCATCTTCCCTCCTCCTTCCGCGACTCGTTTCGAACAACTCACGCGACGAATCCACCGGCAGGTGAATAGCTCAGCAGCTCAAGATAGGCGACGAACGGTAATCAGACGCTTACCGGGGGAGCGAGTGGATGATTGGGATAAGCTGCTCGACCAACTGGAGGTCGAGGAAAGCGTGCGGTTGACACGTTTGGATGGCGGGGCAATCCAATTGTCCTGGACAAACCAGCATCGATGAAAGAGTGTCTGCGGTTAATTTATCCGAGGAAAATATGTCGCTGGTGTTTGACTTGCAATTAGCCTGGGGCTAACTTATTGCCATCGGTTCACAGCAGGCCACCCTGCTGTGATCGCTTTGGAGATGAGTCGCATGCAAAACCTTCCGCTTCGCCTTTCCTTGGCCAGCCGTCATGCGCTGGCCCGCCAAGTCGGCGTGAATGGCACCTACCACCATGATCTGCACGACGCCGTTACGACCGAGATCCGGGCTACTGCTCGCGTTGTAATTGAGCAGTGCTGCGATGGCGTAACTGCTCGGGTTGAGCTGGGTGAATCCGTCAATACCATCACCCTGGCCCAACGCGAGGACAACGGCACACGGCTGGCCGTTTTCATCGAATCGTTGGCGAACGATGTCGCGGTGCCGATCGGTACTCTGGAAGAGGGCGAGACCCAGCTTGCCAGCGATCTGGAGGCGATGCTGCGCGATGCTGTGCGGGAACGTCGAGGCTCTTACTACCTGCCGGTTGAAGGTGTCGAAAGCCTGGCGTTGTTGCTCCGTCAGAGTGCGTTTGATCCGAAGCGTGTAGCGTTCCGCTTCGAGTTAGACGGGGTGTGCCTCACTTTGCCGGTGCTGCTGCCGAACGATCGCGAACTGGCTTACGCGTTGCTTAGCGGCTGCGTCCAAGAGTTCGTGGCCAATTACCGCATTGCGGCTTGAGGGGGCGATATGACTATCCAAATCGCCCTGCCCAGCAAAGCCCAGGCGCAGCTCGAAACCGCCCTTGCCCTCTACCGGAAAGCGATCGATGACCTAGAGTTCGCTATCCAGTCCGAAGCCTGGGGGACCATCCACACGTTGCAAGGTAGTCGTGACCTGCAGGCTCACACCATCGCAGCAATCATCAACAACTGCACTCCCATCTTCATTGGGGAAGGGGTGCCAGCATGATCGGGATTCCCAAGACCGGCGCCCTCGAGCACAGCTGCATCAGTGCCAACGTGACCACGGGCTATCGCTTCACCACCGCAGATGGTCGCCCGGCGCGCCTGGCGATCATCGACGACCAGGGCAACGTGGTGGAGGCGGGCGAAACCGTCGCCCAGGAAACCTGGAACGTCTGCGTCACGGTCATCAAGAAGTTCATGATCGGGCAGGGCCATATCGTGGTGCACAGCGCACCGCCAGGAGCTGCGGCGCAGGAAATACCGCGTAAGGGGAGAGCTGCCCAATGAGCGCTACGCCGACCTTATTGGAGCGGTATACCGAGTACAACAACCGACTCAAGTCCCAGGGCATCACATTCATTGAGTTTGCATGCCCTGGCTGTCGCCAGACCTTAGAGACGCGTCCAGCCCCCCGAGGCGAGCAGTGGGACACCCTGTCGCAGTGCCCCTATTGCAATGTCTTGTTCATGAAAATCACCGTGGGCACCAAGGTCTATGCCCTCATTTCCAGCGAGGTTGGATCAGGGCGGACGAATGATCAATGCGGATGAGCTGGAGGCACTACGTCGTGACGCCGATCGCTATCGCTGGTTGCGGAAGCATGCGGTGCGGATTCAGGGCAGCCAATTGTGGTACGCCGGGATGGCGTTAGATATCCGCGTTGATGTAGGGCGCGACCGAATGGCCGACCAGGCCAAACCCATACAAGAAGGTGGGATGCTGTTGCTCAGGCATCAACCTGATTGAGAGGCGCCAGGACAGCGGCGGCCACCGATGTCCTGGCAGGACTGACCAACTTTTAGGGAATCAATCATGTCCGAACGTGACTATACCACAGTTCGTAGGATGAGCCTGCGCGAGGCGGTAGATCCAGTGAACCGAGAGAAAGTGAAGGCCTACTTCAAGCAAGAGTGTTGTCTGGTTGCTTGGCATGGCTTCTTGCGCTCGATCGGAGAGACTGCACGATGACCGCTTGTTCTTCGAAGTCGGTGCTGGTCGACGCGGATGAGGAATGGCAAGCGGTCGTGGCCTTCCAGCAAATGGCCCCGCAAGAGCAGTTGCGCCATTGGATGCAGGGCAAAGAGTATTTGACGGTACCGCCGTCGCAGTTGCCCCATCTGCAGTCAATCGTCAAAGCTGCCCAGTCCTGGGTGGAGTGCTGCGATTGGTTACCCCATGATGATCGCTATGGGCAGTTACGCTACATGGTCTACAGCCCGAGCTTTGGTGGTGATTTGCTGCGCTGTCAATTCACCGACCTGGGGTGGTGGCATGAGGGCATGGCCGTGAACATCAGCGGGGTGACCCACTGGCGGGTCGCTGGCCCCGGCGAAATAGACCATTTCGCGCATCCTGCTGCACTAGCAAGTTTAAATTTTCACGAGTAAGTAGTTAGCGGGGAATCATGAAAACAGTCATATGCAAATCCAGAAGCATAGGTCCGTCCCTACTCATAGCGTCGAGTGAGTCGATGTTGAAGTTGCATCATCTCCTTTTCAACATTCCGATACTCCCGCTCGGCTCGGGGAGGCAGGTTAATGGCACCATGTTGGTCGGCCAAGTCGCCCTTGTTGAGTATCGCGAATCGTTTGCTTGCGAGGTGGATAAAGCGGATTACGTCAGTGTCGTCCACCAGTGCGCGTCGGATGTTATCGACCTGTCGTCCGCGATATTCTCTGCTCGGATCCGGGAGGAAGAGGGTGCTCTGGTAGTGAACGGGGCGGGGGGAAAGATCGACCAAGTTTCCGTGTGGGTCTTGCCAGATAGCGTGAAACTCGGCCTCAATGAGCATGCCAGGAGTCTCCCAGATGGCCCAGCCTACCAGCTGTTCTCCACCGTGCGCGATGACCTGCTCTGGAACAATACTGAAGCATTCTCCCATTGGCTTTCCATGCAGCGGTTTGTACGGAACGATAAGGGGTGTTTGGTCCTGGGCCACACTTCTGCAGAAGTCGATAACGTGAGTTGAATCTGGGTTGCTTGGTCTTGGAAGTAGCATCATAAGTCCATTAGTTACATGCCGGTGATCTTGGCATCAATCGCCCGGCCTACGATCTGCCAGTTCTCGTCCAAAACAACCGTCTGGTACTCGGGATTGAGGGGGACCAGATAGGCAACGCCGGCGTCCAGGACGTACTGCTTGAAGGTGTGTTCGCCAGTGGGTATGTGCAGCGCGACATAGAACTTTCCGCTGACCAGATCGAAACCTTCGGGACGGATTAGTATGGGAGTGCCAGGCGGAAAGCTGGGTGGGGTGTCGGAGGTCATCGATTTCCCCTTCACTTCCAGCCAATAGCCGTTGGGGCCGGCATTCTCAGTCGACGACAGCCATTCTTCGGCGACTCCGGTGGGGTGGGAAACCGAGGACTCGATCGCCTCACCTGCGACCACCCAAGTGAGTAAAGGGTACTCCCTAGCTTCGCGATGTGGCTGCAGCATTGGAGAAACGTTGCCATGGCTGGCAGCGGCCATATCAGCGATTTCAGCTGCAAGGCGCGGGCTGAAACTTTCTATGGGCTCCCCAAGCATTTTGGCCAACACAGCCGCAAACTTGGCATTCAGTGGGTTGATGCCCTTTAGGTAATGGTTCACAGATACTGGGGTGATCCCTGCTGCGTCTGCGATTTTTCGTTGTGTGAGTTTGAGTCCATTCTTTTTCGAAAGGAAAAGATCATGGGCTGCTTTGCACTCGGCAAGCAGATGGGGGGCAATAGGTTTCTTCTTGGTCATTCGGAAATCATAAGCCGCTAGCTAACAGTTTTGGTTAGCTAGCGACATTGATAAAAAATATGCCGCCGGGTAACATTTCGTGCAACTCATCAGTCAGAGGTGTGCGGATATGGAAACGATTCCCCTTGGTGAATTTGTCCAGAAAATTGGGCAGGCTCGCGTTGCGCGGGCTCTCCATGTAAAGCCAGCATCCATTGCAAAGGCTCTCAAAACCCGTCGGAACATCACAGTCTCAATCGCTGACGACGGTTCTTGCACTGCTCAGGAAACCCGGCCGTTCCCCTGTCAAGAAAGCTCCCGACCAATCCAGGACATTGAAGGGCAGGCTAAGACGCTGAGTCCTACATGAACATGTCCAATCCTCGACACCTGCTGGTATCCCGCGACCAGGTGCTGGTGGCGCATGCCGCCGACATGATCGCTCGCACGGGGTTCAGTCAGGATCATTTTGCCCAGGCACTCAGCAGCCATCTGCACGACCTGGTGCCGGCCAAGGCGATCGCCAAGGACGTGCCTGACTTTCATGCTCTCGCCCAGGGCAACGACACCGACGCTTTCCTGAAAGCATCAGGCGCTTGGTTGCGCCGCGTCGGACGCTGGTTGAGCGGCGAGGTCGACCTGCCCAGCTGGATCGAGGAGGCCTGGGTGCAGGCGCTCGAGGGCGACTACCAGGAGCACTGCCTGAACGAACTGGCAAGCCGGCACGGCCTGACCGGCGCTCGCGCATTGCGGGGTGACGCTAATCCCGTTGGCGTGTTCGGCCAGTTGGTGGCCCGCCTGGGCAGCACGGTAGCGCTTGGGAGCGAGATCTTGGCGGACGGTCGGATCGATGACCATGACCGAGCCAAGTTGCCAGATTTTGTGGAGCGTCTGCGATCAGCTGAAGCGCGCTGCAGTGAACTGCGCACCCGGGCTGAAGAAGTGCTCCGCGATCAGCCGCGGTTGAAGGCTGTCAGTGACCAGGTGAATTCGGCCCCGTGAGTTCATCGCCCGATACAGTCGCGAAGCAAGCCGCAGGCCGCTCCAGGAACGAGCGGCCTACTGCTACCCGTGGTGTGGACAAGAAGAAGCCACACGCGGGCTTGCGAGCCCCTATTCGACCGCTGCGATACGCGGCCCCGCGCAAGCTCTCTGCCGAGCAACTGAAAAAGCCGCTGATCCGCAAAGCGTTCTGGCGGCTGAGCCGGATCGGCCAGTTGCGCGGTCGATACCTGCGTACCCTCGACACGATCCATGGCGGGCGCCGTACGCGCTCCGAGAAGTTCGCGGCCTTGTCGCGGATCCCTGAACAGATCCTAGTGCGCCTCGATCTGGCGACGGGCGTGCTGGGCTGGCTCGATATCGAACAAGGGCAGTTCTTCCTCAACACCCAGTGCAGCATCGCCGAGGACAGCGGGATATCTCCGTCTGTGCTGAATCGGCTGCTGCATAGCATGGAGAAAGCCGACTACGTGTACCGGCGTATCGAGAAGGTGCGGCTGGACGAGAAGGATGAGGCGGGACTGAATCTAGTGCGCACCCGTGTCCTGGTGCGCTTCACCGAGAAATTCTGGGCGGAACTTGGACTGCGCTACGAGTGGATCAAAGCTAAGAAATCGGCCATTAAAAGCCGAGAAAAAGAGCTTCGCCAGATTAGCATGTTCCGTGCCGCGAGGCTAGAAAAAGCTTCGCTAGAAGCATTCCAGCGGCAGCAGAAGCGCCATCAGTGGCAGAAGAGCGAGGAGCGTAAAGCCGCGCTTCAGGACGCCTCCGGAACGCTACCCAGTGGGGTAGGGCCACCAACAAGCGATAAACCTCAGCAGCGGCCTCCTACGGGCCCCACGGCTGTCACCAGCGCCATGGATCGCTTGCTCAGCAAGGTTGCTGCCAAGAAGACCACGTAACCCCCTTTATCGCACCCTCTGCGAGGCCTGGCCGTGCCAGGCGATCCCCATCCCCCCGCATTTTCCCCGCGTACAACGGCCACAGGCTGGCCGGCGTTGTCGTGCGCGCCCATTTTCCCCCCAGGTTCACCCGTGCCGCCGGCAGCCCCATCGGGGCGCCGGCAGGCTTTTGAAATAAATGGAATTTTAAACCCCAACCAGTAACCGCGAAGCGTGAAAAGTAAGAGGCTTGCGAGGTGTTTGGCCTATCGCAGCAAGGGAACATGATGATGCCTTCGCCCAGGGGCTCAGCTCGCTGCGCTCGATTCTTTACCTTCGCGGGCTACTCGCCCGCACCCCGGCAGGGCAGTGCCCTGCACCCATGCTGCCTCGCCTGCACAATGTGCCGGCGATTCAGCACGGCGGTAAAAGCGGGTAATCAGGCGCGTCCGGTCGCGATGTTGCGTGGTCGGGCGTGCTCGCGGGCCGGCCTTGGCGGGGCGGCGGACATCTTTGGGCTTGGCGTTTGTCGAGGGATCGGCCGCTGCGCGGGTATCGCCGCGCCGAGACAGTGGCCATCAGTGAAGATCGTGCAGGCGGCTGTCATGCCTGCGCTGCAGGCATCCGGTGTTGAATGGACATTGGGCGTTACGGAAAGTGCCCGCGTGGGGCACTTGAAGGCGAGGCGATCGAGGAGAGGAGGGGGTCAGGCCCCTTGCGCGATACCGAGCTGCTGGAACAGCTCCTGTTGCCGATCGGCAGGCAGGCTGCGAATGTGGTCAACTAGCAAAGTGGTCTGGCGCTGGGCCGGTGCGCGCAGGGTATGCTTGAAGGTCAGTTCCGACACCCAGGTGTGCCCGCACTCGGCGTTCAGGCATTGGCAGTACAGTTTCACATAAGCTCGGGTGGTCTCTTCCCGCGAGCTGATACGGCCCTTATGGTCGCAGGCAGTACAGTGGATCCTCATATGTCCCTCCCCAGGGATTTCCATGGCCATCATTATGCCGTCAATTTAGGCGACGATCATCAAATTACTGTGTTTTTAATCAGTATTTTTGCCGAGGTTTGCCGGCTCTACCCATCGGATTCGGCGGTCCTCCCGTAGAGTGTTGTTGACCTGGTCGAATAGTTGGCAGATAGGGCGGATTTCATTGCTGGTGTACACGCGATCGATCTTCTCGATGTCACCGAAACCGCCGGTGTTCTCCGGGATGATCCCCGCCAACGCGGGATTCATGCGCCAAGCCGCGATGATGTCGTTGCGGGTGATGTTCTTGACCTTTTCCAGCTCGTCCTTGGCCTGGAAATCGCCTACAGGGATGATCTTGATGGCGTTTTCGCCGCCGTTGGGAATGTTGACGAACATCGATCGGAAGTTGCCCACGCCCTTGCTCGCGCTGATCTGGGCGCGCAGCTCGTCCTCGTCTTCCTGGGTGAGGTCCGGGTCGTTGGTGTAGAAGATGTAGCCCGCATGCGCGCCGTTGCTGTAGTAGCGCCGGCGGAACAGGGTGGCGGCTTCGTTGAGCAACAATGCCTGCAGGCCGCCCAGGTAGTCTGGTACACCGTAAATGTCCTGTTCTACGTCGTAGTCCAGGACGTGCTCGATCTCGTCCTGGTCGTAGTCGATGAACTTGTTATCTGGCAGCAGTTGCCGGTACCCGCCATCCACCTTCACGCGCATGTTGATCGCGGGCATGTGTTCCAGCTCCAGGATCTGGCCGAACGCATTGGGTCGTCGGTAGAAGTACGCCTCCCCGAACACCATGTAGTCTAGGCCGGCCTGGCCCATGGTCTTGGCACTGCAGCCGATCGAGGGGATGAACTCACGCAGCAGCAGGTTGCGCTTGAACTTCGGAATGGCGCCGTGGTGTGCGTTGGCGCGCAGTAGCTTGGCCAGCCCAACGCGGGACACCGGCGGCTTGAAGATCTCGCCGTCGTCGCTGGGGAACACGCCCAGGTGCTCGGCGATGTTCTTGGACAACACCTGCTCGGGCTCCCCGAATGTGAACATGCGCGCGCGCTGTCGTTCCGGCGCTTGGGTGGTCTGCTTTCTGCGTTTGTTGGACATGGGCTCCGCTCATGAGGTAGCGGCTGCGGCGCCGCTTGTTGGTGTTCAGGGGTTCGTTGTGCAATGCGTGCATCACCGCCCAGGCGATGTCGGCGTGGCCGGTGGCGTCCGTCCTCGAGGCGCTGAACGTGATCTGCCCTCCATTGGTGGTACCGCGCTTGATGGTCAGGAAGGCCTGGGCAATCTCGGTCCAGCCGGCGTCCCACTCGATGCGGCCCGCCTGGATGACATCCTGGGCCTTGAGCACCAGGGTGGTTTTTGTCTCCAGGCTGTAGTGAATCGACTTGGCTTTTGGGAAGAAGTCGCGCACCAGGTCGTACACGCCGATGCCGACACCGGTGGTATCGATGCCGATGTGTTGGACGTTGTAGCGTTCGGTGATCTTCTTGACCTGAGCGGCCTGGTGGGTGAACGACTGTCCCCGCCAGCTGTGCTTTTCCAGGATCCTGAAGTTGCCGCCGGATTCTGCAGGTGGCGCGACGACCACGCACGTCGCATCGTCCCGGGTACGGCTCGGGTCGTAGCCCAGCCAGACAGGGGCATTGCCGAAGGGGCGGGCCGCGTCTGGATTGAAGTCCGCCCACAGAGTGAAGTCGGAGTAGCACTTCTCCAGGTCTTTCAGGCCAAAGGCGCTCTGCGTGCTGTCGATGAACTTGCAGTAGAACAGCTGCTGGAAGCTATCTTCGTCGTACTCCAGCTGCAGCTGCTCGAGGTCGAACAGATCGCACCCGCCGGCGATCGCATCGTCCAGGGTAATGGTCTTGCGCCACTGACCGTCTGGGCAGAGCGCGCCCTGGGTGTACGCGGCCTCGCCTGGCCATTCGTTGGCCGTCGGCTTGCCGCGCTTGCTGTTGCGGAAGGCCTCGCCCGTCCAGAACGGGTAGGCCTGGTGCGATACGGCGCTGGGCGTCGAGAAGTAGGTCTTGCGCCACTTCTTGTGCGTACCCATGGCGCTGGCCACCTTGCTCAGCTTCTCGAAGTCGCGGATCCAGAAATATTCGTCCACGTACACATGGCCATGGTAGCCCTGGGCCGTGCTGCTGTTGGTGGACAGGAAGCGCAGTTCGGCGCCGTTGCTCAGGACGATAGGGTTGCCAGTCAGCTCTATGCCGAACCACTCCTGGGCGAACGACACGATGTAGCTGCGGAAGATCTCCGACTGGGCGCGGCTGGCCGACAGGAACACCTGGTTGTCACCGGTGAGCACAGCATCCATGAAGGCCTCGCCGGCGAAGTAGTAGGTAAGGCCAACCTGCCGGCTCTTCAGGATGTTGCGAATTCTGCAGGTGAGGGGGTTCTGTTTGGCGGCGAACAGCTCTTTCTGGTAGCCGTACATTTTGGAGATGAACTTATCCAGGAAGTCCACCTCGGTCAGGCCGCTGATATCGTTCTTGGCCTTCTTCTCTTTGCGCTTGCCGCCGCGCTCGCCCTTGTCGCCTCGATCTCGACGCTCACGGCGCTGGCCACGCGGCTCGTCCTGGTCGGGATCCGCTCCTACGTCGGTCGCTGGCGTTGCAGCCGGGCGGCTCGATTGCTTGATCAGCCGCTCACGAATTGATGTCAGGCGTTCCAGCTCCTTCAGTTCGCCCTCGGTCAACGTGTCCTGCTTTTCCAGGATGAGCGTGATCCGCCGGCTGACAGCAGTCACCGGTTCCTCATCGGTCAGCATCTCGTCCCACTCGCCCTGGCGGATCCAGTGATAAATGATCCGCACGTTGGGGAGCTTGAGATGCGCCTGGATTTCCTTTACCGAGCAGCGGCGCAGGTAGAGGCGTTTGGCAGCCTCTTTGACTTCTCTTGGATAGATCATGGGCCGCAGTCTATGCGGCGATAAGTGCTTGAACTTCAGGAAAAATTCCGCGTTTCTCCTAGATTTTGAAAATAGGAGGAGTGCGCAAGCAAAGCGTTTGGCCGATGCCGATCGGCTGCCTATCGTGGCGCTCAATACCCCCATCGAGCGCTTCACTGACCATGCCCCGTTCCCTTGTCTCCTACTGGAAACGTGTTGCTACCAGCGGCCCTACCGTCGATGGGCGCGAGATCTTGCCGCAGGAGCTGCGAGAGATCGCGGAAAGCTACGACCCCGCCCTTTACACCGCAGTGATCTGGTACGAACACGAACGCATCCATGGTGCGTTCGGGACTGTGTATGCCGTCCGCCTCGTTGAGAAAGCGGATGACTTGGAGGAAGGCGCCGTAGCGCTGGAAGCCCAGCTCAAGCCCAACGACAAATTGCTGCGCCTTAATGACATGGGCGAAAAGCTGTTCAGCAGCATTGAGATTGACCCGAATTTTCGAGGCCGTGGGAAGGCTTACCTGCGTGGCATCGCCGTTACTGATGAGCCCGCGAGCGTTGGTACCCAGGAGCTGTATTTCTCTGCCAGGGCAAGCAAGCACACCTATTTTGCCGCCTCCCAGGCGCTTGGCTCCTTCTCCAATGACGAGCCCAAGGGCGAGATGGCCAAGCTGCTCGACATGATCAGCAGCCTTTTCAAGCGGTTCGCCGACGACAAGCCGTCCGCCGATACCCCCACCCCCACCACCGAGAGCAAGCCCCCAATGGATGAAGCTACCGCTACAGCGCTGAAGGCTCTGCGCGACCAAATGCTGGTCGTAGTTGCTGGCCTGAACGCCGTTGTTGAAGGCGCCGCAGCTGACGCGCCTGAGCCGGACCAAGAACTGATCGATGACGTACAGGACGCCGTCGACGAGATCGTCACCACAGCGGAAGAAGAACGCGAGTACAACCGTTCCCGCCGCAAATCCCGCAAGCAGAGCAACTTCAATCAGCAGTTGCTGCATGAACTGAAGCAGGTCCGTAAGGACTTCAAGGCCCTGACCGACGCACCTGCAGGTCGGCAGTTGCCACGCACTTCCGCGCCGGTGCAGCAGCCGAAAAAGCGGGTGCTCTGATATGGCCCGTAACCTGAGCGCCTACGGCGCGGAAATGTTCGCCGAGCTACAGCTTGCCCTGGCCGAAAGCTATGGTGTTGAGCTGGTCACCAAGCAGTTCAGTGTTGAACCGTCGATTGCCCAGGAGCTGAACGACGCGATTACCGCCAAGGCTGACTTCTTGGAGCGAATCAACGTCGTTCCGGTGTCCGAGATTAAGGGCGAAAAAGTCTTCATCGGCACCAATGGACCGGTCACTGGCCGCACCAACACCAAGACCACCGATCGCGAAGCCAAGGACGCTTCGGCCCTCGATCACAACATGTACGAGCTGTACGACACCCAGTCCGACGTGGGTCTGCCGTACGCCAAGATCGACGCCTGGGCCAAATTCCCAGACTTCCATCAGCGCTACACTGCCGCCGTTCAGAAGCAAATCGCTCTGGACCGCATCATGATCGGTTTCCACGGTACCCACGTGGCTGTCCAAACCGACATCACCCAGTACCCGCTGCTCCAGGACGTGAACAAGGGCTGGCTGCAGCAACTGCGCGAGCAGGCGCCGCAGCAGGTGCTCAAGGAGATCGTCCCAGCTTCCGGCAAGGTGACCCTGGGTGCTGGTGGCGACTATGCCAACCTCGACGCCCTGGTGCACGACACCAAGCAACTGGTGGATGAACGCCTGCGCGAAGGTGGCGACCTGGTCGCGATCATCGGTACCGACCTGCTGGCCTCCGACAAGGCCAAGTTGTACAGCAAGCAGGGCGACACCCCAACCGAGAAAGAGCGCATCGAGCTTTCCCAGGTGATCGCTACCTATGGCGGCCTGCCGGCGTACAGCGTGCCCTACTT